>DIFM01000032.1 GCA_002419135.1 Dehalococcoidia bacterium UBA5748
GGGAATTAAGTTAGGTAAGTTAAATGCTGTTCTATATTATATCGTTACATCGATGCAAGAAGATTAAGAATGGGCAAGGTAGTTTATAAGGGTCACGAAAAAAAATAAATGTCAATGTTAACGGATTTGGTGGACTGGAAGTAACATATGATGGTAAATCGGTGATTTCCAATTCATTGTATCCGGGTGCAACACGCGAGTTCTCGGTCAGGGAAGACGGAGAAGAGGTAAAATACGAAGTCGAAACGAAAGGCCGATGGCAGGAATACAACATGCCACCACCCTGTCACGGTGGTGATCGGGGGTTCAAATCCCCCCGGGGTCGCCATATAAGTATTTATCCTGTATTATCTTTCCCGAATTTTTTTAAACGCTGCTAATTGCCCGTTTTTTAAATACCGGTGTTTTTCGGACTTACTAAAGGGCACCACGCTTTACTCTACCCTGTTTTCCCCCGATTCTTACAGTCCGGCAGCTCTTTTCCGCCTTAGTATATTGAGGATTACGGTTAAAACGATAAATATTACGGCTATACCCGACCAGATAGATATTAGAGCTACAGTATTTCTCGATTTTAATTCAATATTAAAACCCTGCCCGAATATTGTATTCCCGCCCGGAGTTGTAATAGTGATATCTCTCGAGCCAAGTACAGCATCCGATTTTATATTAATGTTTACACGCAACTGAGTCGGCCCGATATTGGTAAAATCGACAACTTCTACTCCATCCCCAAAGCCCACCGAAGTTGTTCCGGTCAGGTTATTACCGTTTATTATTACCACCAGCGTTGACCCCGGATTACCTCTATCCGGGTTTACGGATGTAATCACCGGCAAGGCTTGTTTTACTGTAAAACCTCCCGGTAATACGAAACTACCGCCCGGTGTGGTAACGGATACGTCCCGCGTACCCGCCGCAGCGCCGGTTGCAACTGTAATGTTAGCGGTTATCCGGCTTGGGCTGAGCACGCTGAAAGTGTTAATTGATATACCATCACCGAATTGTACTCCGATCGCACCGGTAAAATTAGCGCCGCTAATGGTTACCGTCAATGTCGCACCCTGGTTTGCGCTATCGGTACTGAGCGATGTAATCTGCGGCAGTTCCTGTTTTATTATAAAGCTGCCGGGCAGTGTAAAACTACCTCCCTGTGTGGTAACCGAGATATCCCTCGAGCCCGTGACCGCATCTGAACTGATAACAATGTTTACCCTCAATTGTGTCGAGCTGATACCGGAAAAACCGGTAACTTCAACTCCCTCTCCGAAAACCACCGAGGTTGCCCCGTCGAGATTATTACCGTTAAAAGTAACAGTAAGATTTGCCCCACGGTTGCCGCTGGCAGGAGCCACAGATGTAATTACCGGCAGAGCTTGCTTTATCGCAAAGCCGTTTGGCAGTGTATAACTTCCACCCGATGTACTCACCGTGACAGCTCTGACGCCGGTCGGGGCATCTGATGAAATAGAAATGTTGGCAGCTATCTGATTTGAACTGAGCACGTTAAATCCGTTAACGGACACACCTGTACCGAAATGCAGCGCATTTGCTCCGGCAAAATTGGCCCCTGTAATGGTAATGTTCAGAGTTTCCCCCTGCCTACCCTGATTGGGTTCAACATAAGTAACAACAGGCAAGGCTTGTTTTACCGTAAATGCGTTTGGTAATGTATAACTGCCGCCCGGTGTAGTAACCGATACGTCTCTTACCCCTGTTGCAGCGCTTGACGAGATTGTAATGTCGGCAATTATCTGGTCAGCAGCTATGACAGTAAAGCCATTAACCGAAATACCGGCGCCGAATTGCATGGCGCTTGCATCGCTTAAATTGGCTCCGGTAATAGTAACATTCAATGTTTCCCCCTGTCTTTCCTCGTCAGGTTCGACAGACGTAATAAGAGGCAAATCCTGTTTCACCGTAAAGCCATCCGCATATGTAAAACTGCCTGCGGGAGTGCTGATTAAAATATCCCTGGCTCCTGTTTCGGCATCAGGTGTAACGAAAATGCCGGCGGCTATTTGGTTGACTCCGAGCACAGTAAAACTGTTAACTGAAATGCCGTCACCGAAATTCAGTGCGGTTGCACCGGTTAAATGATTGCCGATAACAGTAACGTTAAGTGTTTCTCCCTGTCTGCCGTGATTCGGCTCGACCGATGTAATAACCGGCAACGCCGGTTTTACAGTAAAGCCATCCACGTATACAAAACTACCGCCGGGCGCAGTAACCGTTACATCTCTGGCGCCTGTAGCGGCGCCGGATGTGATGGTTATTTCAACCTCAATCCGATTGGCACTGTCTACCGTAATGCTATTAACAGATATACCGGCTCCCAACTGTACTGTAATTGAGTCGCTAAAATTAGCACCGGTAATGGTAATATTTAAAGTTTCTCCCTGATAACCTTCATTTGGAAGTATGGTATATATAACCGGAGGAGCATATTTTAATATCGTACCGGAAGTGCCTACTGCAAAAATATTGGCAGAAGACGAGCCCCACAAAGAGCGGAGTTCGCTGAAAGTATCTCTGTCCATTGCACTGAAATTGTCACCGTCATAGTTTAGAATAACACCCGATTCCCCGGCGATATAGATATGGGTGCTGTCGACGCCCCAAATACTGTTGAGATTAGCCGTAGTGCCGCTGGAAACCGCAGACCAGGACGAGCCGTCATAGTGCAAAACGTTTCCCGAATTGCCAACAGCATAGATATTGGTATTACCTGTTCCCCAGATACCATGCATATCAGCCGAAGTACCGCTTATCATTGAAGACCATGAGGTGCCGTCGTAGCGCAGTATGGCACCCGATTTGCCAACCGCAAAGATATTAGTGCCGCCCGTTCCCCATATTCCATATAAGTCGGCGGTAGTAGCACTTACCATCGAAGACCAAGAGGTGCCGTCGTAACGCATTATGGTACCTGATTTGCCAACCGCAAAGATATCAGTGCTGCCGGTCCCCCATATTCCATATAAATCGGCGGTAGTAGCACTTGCCATCGAAGACCAGGAGGCGCCGTCATAGCGCATTATTGTGCCCGAATCGCCGGCGGTAAAAACGTGGGTGTTATCAGCACCCCAGACAGCGTTAAGGTCAGACGAGGTTCCACTGTCCATAAGCGACCATGATGCCATGCCGTCGGCAGATACCCCGGCACCCCCTGAAGTAATAAGCACAATAACGGCAATAATAACAGCGATTAGTTTATGTCTATTGTTTATTTTCATAACCGATGCCTGTATAATTATCGAAAAACACACAAAATATTATATTTATAATTTTATCACATCCGGCATTATGTTGTTCAAGACTTTATTTTTTAAGATTACTTGAATTATCGAATATGCCGGTGATATTATGGGTTGAAACAAGCCTGAAAAAGGCTTAAAAATCTACTGTTTCCTTTATAAAGAAGATTATGAAACGACTGACAATAATACTTGTTGGTGTCTTATTTTTTAATATTTTATCCGTTTTGGCTTCTCCGATATCGGTGCAGGCAACGTCAGATTATGATATCAAGGAAGTAAACTTTGTTTTCCTGCACGGTTTTAACAGCAATGCCAGTTCGCTTCAACCTCTACATGATGTGATATTAGATAAGCTTCCTGAATACATCGATGGTTACGAGAGAAATAACCCCGATATTCGAATTATTGCCGATACACTTAACAGGTCTTATATCAACAACGTTGATATCGAGACATGGGCAAGTAATATTGCAGGCGATATAAATAAACGTTTCGCCGGCAAGAGTAACCTGGTTCTCATCGGACATAGTATGGGAGGTAAAGCAGCACTCTACGCCGTAGCGCACAATATCGGTAATCTGGCCGACAAGGTGGCTATGATTGTAACCATAAACAGCCCGATAAAGAAACTATCCGATTACTATTTTATAGGCGGAGATACCGATTTGGGTTATGAAGGAGTCCAATTGGTGCTGTCCGACCGGGGAGTTCTCAATTCCATTGCCAACTACGACAGTTCCGAAGACGGATTATGGGTGGCTAACAACAAACACTGGCTGGCATTGGTTTCAGCAGAATCCTATCCACTGAGCCCTCAGTTTAACCCAACCGGTATCGACCTCCTGCCAAGAGATATGGATGACAGCATAGTGCCTGTTTCGTGCCAGTATGCCGACGGGGCAGACGTGATTTATTATGGCGAATATGCCCACAGTGATTTCAAAATACTTGAAGAAGTCGCCGATAATTTGGCAGACCAGATACTAAGATATATCTTTGGTGGTAATATGAACTTTTCGGTGCTCGGCAGAGCCGGCTCTTTCGAGCATAAATCCGACCTTTTACCGGGAACGGATTACTGGGATGATATAGTGGCAGGGACTTCCGCCGGCAGCGGAACATTAACACATTTCAACGAATCCTATTATAAATGGCAGAATTGGGAAGACATTGTCGGAGTAGAAGATATCGCAGGCATCCGCTGCAGTTTTCAAACCGGACAAAAAGTGTCCTTCCCTCTTTTTACGGGAATTACAGAGATAGGCTGGGTAGACCCTGATAATGCCTGGGACGGGCGGATATACATAAAAACCAGAGCAGCCCCGCGAAGCACCGTGCAGGTTTTTTGGAGCATCTACCAACAGGGACTGCTGCCTGAAGGTATCGAACGCAATCATTACGAAGTTGAAATAGAAACCGGTACCCAGTCAACCGGTATCGAAGCAGTATCGTGGGAAACCGGTAATCCGCGCGATATCAGATTAGATATCCGCTCGCAGGCACGGAGCCCCTTTCACTGGTTCAGAGTTCAATGGAGAGTCTATTACACAGAGAGCCGTGAGATTAAACTTGTCGATTCGCTTCCACTAAAGGTTGTATCGGAATAGTTTACTGACTGCCGCTATAATTTATATTCCGAATCCGGAGCGGGTTTTATACAGATTTATCAAAGCCTGCATGGTTACTACACCGATTACCTTATTATTTTCCAGTACCGGTATATATTCGATGTTCCGCTGATACATATCCTCATACAGCTCATTTGCCGCCTGTCGCCGGTATGCTATTCTCATTTGGTTATAAGGCGTCATAAAATCGCTTACCGGTGCTTCCGCTTTCTTTTTCTTTATGGCATTCTTAATCTGTTTAAGAGTCAGGATTCCCTGCAATTTATCATCTTCAACTACCAATGCATAATGCCAACCGCTTGTAAGTATAAACTCGCGGATTATTCGCCTGATCGTATCCTGCCCGGTTACTAGCGGTAATTCGCGGGTCATAACATCTTCCGCCTTGATTGTCTTAAGAACCTCGTATATTTTAATCTGCTTACGGGTATATCCGGCGGCAATTTGAATCGTCAAACCCAGTATTATAATCAGGAGGTCTGTAGTCCATTGCCTTGTAATTATCAGCAACATCACCCCGGCAAAAATCAAGATTAAACCGGCACACCACCCCAACAAACCGGCTATTCGAGTTGCCCGATAATAGTCACGAGTCTTTCTCCATATCAACAGACGCAGAATTTCACCGCCGTCAAGAGGATAAACAGGAATAAAATGTATCAGGAAAAACAGGGAAAACATATAGGAAAACAATTCCGCAACTCCTGCTAAAGCGTAAATGCCCATATCTACAAACGTAGCATAGAGCCCATAAAATACTGCGGCTAATAGAAAATTGGACAGATATCTGGAGAAATACAGAAGCGGAGGGTGCGTGGAATAATATTTGTCAGAGCTTTCCTTATAAACACCGCCAAAAACGAAAAGGGTTACCTTTTTTAACCATGGTTCTTTACGGAATACCACCTTGCCGAAAACAAATTCGCGAAAATAAAGCAATGCAAAAAACAGCAGTGAAACAAAGGCTCCGAAAAGTACCCTTAAAAACAACGAGTATTCTTCCGCAAATTGCAGAGTTACAATAATTGTAATCAGAATCAGGAAGGGTATCCATGTATAATGAACTTTGATTCTCAAAATACTATCCCCTGTGTTACAGCCTTTACAAGTTTAGCACGATAATAATCTGCACTGCCACCGCTAAGCGGCGAACCATAACAGTAATTATATTCCGATACGGTTTATTGTTAATATATAAAGTATTTGGTTAAAGTGTATCATACCAAGATAACAGCAGGAAATAAGTGTATGGCTTCACACCGGTTCTTTAAAGCTAATTTGTTATTTCCTTAAATCCGGGTGATCAGCATCTTTCTAAATGATATAGGGATATACTGTTTTGTTTTTTTGCTTTACCATACTTATCATTAAACACACGAAAAGACTAAAATGATTACTATTCTAATATCCGAGATTAAATATGATTAGCCCTGAAATTACAGCTAAATTGCTTTATTCGCAAAGAAATGAAATAACAGAGCACTTCATCTACAAAAAGCCGGCGCGGTCAATGAAAGACCGGCACAACAGGGAAATTCTGTTACACATCTCCAAAGATGAACTCAGGCATTACGACTTCCGGAAACAGGTCACAGGTAAGGATATAAAACCCAATATGTTAAAAGTATGGTTTTACTATCTTGTATCACGTATATTCGGACTTACTTTTGGTATTAAACTTATGGAAAGAGGATAGCATACCGGAAGCGCTGGAAATTGCCGAAGAAGAAAACAGGCATGAAGCGCAACTGATAGACATGATAGAAGAGCAACGCCTCGAGTATGTCGGCGCTATGACTCTCGGACTAAACGATGCACTGGTAGAACTATCCGGCTCGCTGGCAGGTTTTACGCTGGCGTTGCAGGACCCGAAGCTGGTAGCTATGGTAGGCCTCATAACCGGCATTGCGGCATCACTTTCTATGGGAAGCACCGGTTACCTGGCAAGCAAAGCAGAAAAAACAAGCAGGTCTCCGGTAAAATCCGGGCTTTACACGGGGTCTGCTTACATTTTTACGGTTGCAGTCCTTATTCTGCCCTACCTTCTGCTATCGAATGTATTAATCGCACCGGCGGTTATGATTTGTAATGTAATTATCGTAATTCTGGTATTTAATTTCTATATATCCGTGGCACAGGACCTGTCATTTACAAAAAGGTTTTCCGAAATGGCAATGTTAAGCATCGGCATTGCCGCCGTTTCATTCGGTATAGGTTTCCTGATGAGGCAAGTGTTTGGCATAGATATTTAACCGACTGAAGATTATAACGATAAACATTAAATAATCCCGCGCTGTCGGATTAGTGCAACGCGGGATTGCCATTTTTAATTATTTATACTTAATCAGTGCCGTTATCTGGGGGAGTAATTTCACATGTCCCCTTTTTAATTATATCCCTGTATATCCAGTTTCTCATTATCAGAGGCGGAATAACCGTTGTAATGAGACACATCAGAATTACCGAAGAATATACTCCCATGTCTATAAGCCCCTGATTAAGCCCGATTAAAGCGATAATCATACCTACTTCTCCACGGGGAGCCATTCCGACACCGACAATCGAGGAGTCTTTCCAACTCATTCCGTACAGTTTAGCCGGTATCCCGCATCCTATAATCTTGGTAACTATGGCGACCACGGTCAAGACCAGTACAAACCATATAATATCAAGAGTTATATAATGGACATCCATTATAACACCAAGTGAAGCAAAGAAAATTGAGGCAAATATAATCTGTAAGTGCTCCGCCCCCTCCCTGAATATCACCCCACGGCTCAATTTAACCTCGGAAAAAGAAGCGCCCGCTAAAAATGAGCCTACTATAGCCGATAAACCGACCCATTCCGCTACCAGCGCATATAAAAAGGCGGTCATAATGGCGAAGATAAAAATGGATTCCGGGTATTTATTGCATAGTGAGGTGTCATCGAGCTTAACCATCAATTTGGCAAAAACCAACTTCCCCACCAGTATACCTATGCCTATAAAAGCAATAGCAATAACAGCCGTAATCAGAATCGACAGCGGCGAAATTTCACCGGAAACAACTCCTTCAGCCATCGATAAGAACAAAAGAGCCAGAACATCATCCACCACGGCAACCGCTATAATCGCCTTGGCTGCTTCAGTTTGCAGTTTACCCATTTCACGCAGTACGTTAGCTGTAATTGCAATACTGGTTGCCGCAAGCGCTACTCCGATAAACACTGCCGCGTTAAAATCATATCCGAAAAGTTCCGCTGTGAAAAAACCTCCCAGAACAGGAATTATCACACCGCAGAGGGCTATGACAAGAAAACGTACTTTGGCTATTTCTCTTATATTGAATTCAAGCCCTATTGTAAAAAGGAGAACAACAGCTCCGAGGTGAGCCAGAGAAGAAACAAAATCGGTGTATGTAACTAAACCGAGCACACTGGGACCGACCAGAATGCCTGCCAGTATTATTCCCACAACAGCAGACTGATTGATTCTATGTGCAATCATATAACCCGCAAGAGCCACAAACAACAGCAGGCTCATCTGAAAATCTGTGCTTGTCAGGATTCCTTCACCAAACAATGGGTTTACTCCTCCTTTTTATTTCCGGTTAAGACTGAGCAATTATACTTTCGATTACCCGATAACTCTTTGGGTTATAATTTTTGAACAACAAACAGCGGTTGTCGGTAAAAAAGATTTTTACAAAAACCGCATCCATCATTCTTTTTATATGGGAATAATAATAATATAGCTAAAATAATATCTTTAGTATGAGTTAACTGTCAAATAGCCACAAACACAAAGCATTAAATATAATTTAAGAGTGAAAGAGGAGGTTTGAATTATGATTATTCCGCCATAATAACCAATAATTCGGGGTGCAGCTGAAGATAACAATCGCTGTTTTCAGGTAAAGGACCGGCAGAGGATTTAGAAATAACAGCCTCCAGGTATCTTTTTTCTGATGTATCGGATTTGATACGCAGCCTGTAATTACTGCTGGCAATTCCTTCCATTTTATGACTGACTGTAGCAGGCAATACGTTTTCTCCCTGCTTTTCCGCGAGAGATATATATTCGGGGCGTATACCCACAATTATTTTCTGATTCAAGAAATAATTGCCCGCTCTTTCGCTGACCACTCTGAGTTTTTCTCCCCACGACGGTATGTCTAAGGTAACATTTTCCCCATCCAAACCGGTAATAACACCCTCAATTAGATTCCTCATACCGGTCATCTTTGCCACATCGCGGTTAATAGGATGAGAGAATACGTTTTCTTTCGTATCGTGCTGGATGATGGCACCTGAATGATAAACCGCCACCATCGAACCCAGTTTATAGCCTTCGTTAAGGTCGTGGGTCACAAAGAGGATACTGCCTCCGAATACATCCTGTAAGTCCATCAGTTCCAGTTCAAGACGTTCCTTAAGTATGGGGTCGAGCGCTGAAAACGGCTCGTCCAACAGAAGTACATCCGGTTCCGGCGCAAGGGCACGCGCTATAGCTACCCTCTGCTGCTGCCCGGCAGAAAGCTGGCGCGGATAACGTCCTTCCAACCCGTTAATATTCATATTTTCCAGAAGCTGTTTTATTTTTACTCTAATTTCGTCTTTCGGCACATCTTTTAATCCGTAGGCAATGTTATCCCATACATTCAGATGAGGGAAAAGAGCATAGTGTTGAAAAACAAAACCAACCTTACGTTTCTGCACGGGGAGGTTAATCTTGTTTTCGGAATCGAACAACACCCGGCCGTTAACCTCAACATAGCCTTTATCCGGTTTCATAAGACCGGCAACGCTCTGCAGGGTCATTGTTTTTCCCGAGCCGGATGGTCCCAGAATTGCCAGTATCCCGCTCTCGGCGGTCAACCTGACATCCAGATTAAACCCGGGTAATTCTTTCTTTGCTTCTATCTTTAACATATTAACCCTGCTGATACGACCAAAATATTAGCTTACCTTGACCGGCTTCATCTTTGCCGCCATACCCTTCCAGTATGCTATAGCCGCCAGCGAGACAAAGGAGATAGCAAGAACGATGATACACAAAACCATTGCCTTATCCATATCACCGGCTTGTATGGCAAAATAGATGGCGATGGGAATAGTTTGCGTCTTTCCGGCAATGTTGCCTGCCAGCATCAGGGTGGCGCCGAATTCGCCCAGCGAGCGGGCAAAAGCCAAAACGGTTGCCGCAATAACTCCCGCTTTTGCCAGTGGCAGCGTTACCGTCCAGAAGACCCTCCATTCATTGGCGCCCAACGTACGCGCGGCCGCTTCGATATTGGGTTCCACCTGCTCGAAAGCCCCTTTAGCCGTCATATACATTATAGGGAACGCCATTACGGTAGCTGCAATAACGGTCGCTTCCCAGGAAAAGACAATTTTTTCTCCGAGTGCCAGGAGCGCTTTTCCGAGTGGACCGTTAATACCGAATACCAGTAAAAGAATGTAACCGACTACAGTCGGAGGCAAAACCATCGGCAGGATGAATAATCCGTCGATTAGACTTTTAAACCTTCCGTCATAGTGCGCCATCCAGCGCGCCGCCGCAATACCCAGAAAAAAGGTAACTACGGTAGTTACGGTGACTGTTTTTAACGATACCAGTAATGGTTCCAGATAATCCGTCATAATTATATCTACTTAATGCTTATTTAACCTGATATTTTAGTATGAATGCCGGTATTACTCAACTGCCGAACTGAAACCGTACTTTTCAAAAATAGCCAAGGCTTCGGCACCGGAAAGAAAAGCCAGATAGTCAGATGCGGCATCGACATTTTTTGATGCACTGACGATGGCGGCAGTTATTACAATCTGCGAGTTTATTTCGTCAGGAGCCGTATCCACAACAACAACTTTATTGGATGTTAAAGCATCTGACATGAATACCAAGCCGGCGTCGACATTTCCCGTTTCAACATAGGTTAAAACCTCTCTGACGTTACTGGCACTTATAAATTTTGCCGATAACCGGTCATATATTTCCAGTAATTTAAACAATTTTTCGCTATATATACCGGCGGAAACAGTGGATGTATCTCCGATTGCTACCAATTCTACATTTTCTTTGAGCAAATCGGTAAAAGTATTTATTCCCTTGCTGCTTGAAGCGGGAACAATCAAAACAAGCAGGTTGGATAGTACACTTTTTCTGGTATCGGATATTATTAAACCTTTATTTTCAAGATTATCCATGTTCCTTACATTTGCTGAAAAGAAAACATCGCAATCTGCCCCGTTTTCTATTTGTGACTGGATGGTGCCCGCGCTGGTGAAGTTGCTGGCTATTTTAATATCGGAGTTCTTCTGCATATAAACATCATTTACTTCTGCCAGAGCGTCTGTCAGAACCGATGAGGCTGATATATTCAGGGTGATATCCCCTTCTTCATTATCGGTGCATGCTGCCAGCGGCATAATCATCATAACCACAACAGAGCATGCCATTACTTTTATTAGGTTTTTTTTCATTATCCTTTACTCCCTTGCCTGTAAAATAGTCGACTTGCAATAATATTTTATCGATATCACGATTACTGTATTTATTTCCTTCAGCCCTGCTTCAGACAGGCGCACTACCTGTTGTAAATATTACACCCGCTCCGTAAACAAAGGAAAGCAGAAAAAAGACAAGGTCTTCGGTTTGGTAAAAGATATAATGCGAAAACAATTAATTTTTTCTCCTTTTCCAACGGGAAGCAAAACCGTTTCCGGTAGTGCCGTCTAGATAAATTATCTACCGGCTGTCTGCCCTAGAGTGCTCCTTAGGCATAACAGCTCCGGAGAAATCACCCATTTATAGCATACTCGATATAGTAATGTCAATATACCGCATTTCCTTTTTTGGACTTTATAATAGAATGCGTCGACAAAGCCGGAATCGTTTGTTATTTTAAAGCCTATTTTTCAGCCGCGCTGATTACTGCTATAATTTAAACTTAAGAATTTAATTACAAGGAATAGAATAATATGGATGTTGCGGATATACATAAAAATACCAAACTGCTGGTTGACGGTATCCCCTGCTGCGTTGATGAAGTCGACTTTACCAAGCCCGGCAAAGGCCGCGCAATATACCGGGTGAAATTAAGGAACCTGCTGGATGGCACCATCACGGAAAAAACCTTTCATTCGGGAGAAAAAGCAGATGAAGCTCAAACCACCTACCAGCAGGAGCAGTATCTTTATAAAGATGGGGACCATTATATATTTATGAATACGGAAACCTTCGAGCAGCTTTTTGTCAGCGAATCACAAATCGGCGATAAAAAGGATTTTCTGAAGGAGGGCATTCTGGTCGATATGCTGATGTTCGGTGACAGACCGATTGATATTACTCTCCCCAATTTTATTGAGTTTGAAGTGATGGAGAGTGACATAGCCATCAAGGCACAAACCATTTCCCCACAATTAAAAGCGGCTACCATAGAAACAGGAGCCGTTATCGGTGTGCCCACCTTTATAAACGTCGGGGATATCATCAAAGTCGACACACGCACCGGCACATATGTAGAGCGTATCAACAAGAAGTAGCGTAATGGAAGATGAAAAACAGCATCTCCTGCAGCTTGAATCCAATTTAAAGACGAGAGCTTTAATCTACAAGCATATCCGTAAGTTTTTTGATGACAGAGGTTTTCTGGAAGTGGAAACACCTGTCCGTGTACCTGTAATCGCACCGGAACCCTACATTGTTTCTTTCGAGAGTGAAGGCTGGTTTCTCTCTACTTCTCCGGAACTTCATATGAAGCGTATGCTGGCTGCCGGTTATAAAAAAATATTCCAGTTTGCCCGCTGTTTCCGCAAAGGCGAACAGGGGCGTCTGCATAACCCGGAGTTCACAATGCTGGAGTGGTACTGCGCCAACGCCGATTATATGGTAATCATACAGCACATCGAAGACCTGATTTCATATCTTGTAAAAGAATTAGGATTTAGAAAGATTAAATACGGCAATCCGGAGTTCGATATTTCCACCCCCTGGTCAAGAATTACTGTAAAAGACGCCTACTTAAAACTTGCCGGCTGGGACCCCACTACCCAACCCGATCCGCTCAGATTCGATATCGATATGGCAGAAAAAGTCATTCCCGGGCTTTCGAAAGACTACCCCACTGTACTGATCGATTACCCGTCTTATGCCTCTGCTCTGGCAAGAATCAAGCCGGATAATCCCACCGTTGCCGAGAGAGCCGAGATATTTTTCGGCGAATTGGAACTGGCAAATGTTTACAGCGAACTGGTGGATGCCGATGAACAGACAGGACGTTTTGATGAAGCCATTCGGCAAATCGAAAAAGAACAGGGAAAACGTATGCAAATGCCGGAAAAATTCATCGAAACAGTGCCCTTTATCCCGGAATGCGGCGGTGTTGCCCTCGGCATAGACCGGCTGGTTATGTTGTTATGTAATGCCAGCTCCATCGATGAAGTTATGCCCTTTACGGCGGAGAATGCTTGAGGTATTGGCTTCTCTCAATTTCCGAACAATTTTCATTAAAATGTATATCCTTCGACAGGCTCCGGACAAACGAAATTAACTTTATAACTATAAAATCCGGGTGAGCCTACCCAAAGCCTCTCGCGGTGCCCGACTTGAAGCCGTTCGCGGTGCCCGGCTTGAAACCGTTCGCGGTACCCGACTTGAAGCCGTTCGTGGTGAGTCTGTCGAACCATAGCGGCGATGAATATCGAATTGCATTAATATCCTTCGCTTCTCTCGGGATGACAATAAGAATTACCACTCCGCGATTCTCTCACTTTAGCAAAGGGAGATTAAGAGGGATTTTGGAAGGTTATCGAATTCGACGGAGCAATCAGTAGCAAATCTCCCTCACTCCCTCTTTTCCAAAGAGGGAAAGCGCCTGATTGCCCTGCTGGGTTTGTGGTGGAAGGAACTCAACATCCGGGGTGGTGTATTAAAAAGTTATTATTAAAAGAGACTATAAATAAAGGAGGTGTTTTTAATGTTCAAAAAGCATAAAATCACCTGTTTTATGACTATATTACTATTTGTTTTATTTTCAGGCCTTCTTGTTGCCTGCACAGATAACGAAAACAAAGCACAACTGCATAGCACTCAACCCATTGAAATCTTTTCCGTAGAAGGGCCTCTCGACCTCGTTAACCCGGAAGGACCGGTAGTCGGGATAATCCTCAAAAATATTAGCAGTGATAACATTGTTTCTTTAATGCTACTCTCGAATTGGATAGAACATTCAGCTTCGATTTCGACGTCTCTGCCATCAATCCATTGCTGCCGGGCAACACTATTTATGCAGAGCAGTATTTTATTTACGGCGGATTCGCAGGTGATGCCTTATATCCATTACAAATAAGCGGAACATTTCAGGACGGCACGGCATTCGCTTACACCGAACAGGTTATGATTGAAGATAGTTGATATCTTTCCCTGTAAACGGACCGAATGTTCTTTATATGGAATAAACTTCCCTCGACCTCACGAGCCTGTCTCAAAAATGTAGGA
>DIFM01000025.1 GCA_002419135.1 Dehalococcoidia bacterium UBA5748
TTATTTCCTCATCGGTGAAACTCGCCGTTCTTGCCATGGATCACCTCCATGGCAAGATTATATTATACTGTCACCTTGATTGCAAGTTGGAATAATATGGTGTTAAGAATATCCCCAGACTTCTTAAGTAAAAACAATTCATTCTTCGTTTTTAAGAATATCCTGCGCTTCTTTTAACTGCTCGGCAGTGTTGACGTTGAAAAAAGAGAGGTGTTGCGGGTCGTACTTGTTTATTATATCTTCGAAGACGTATTTAACGTTTATTTCATCAAGGAAAGAGGTTATTTTAAGATGACCTGCATCCATGAATTTTTCCATTTTTGGCAGACATTTTTTGGAATATATAGAGTACAGTTGCTCAGTCTTATCCCCGATTTTTGGAAGCAGCGCATCATAATCGCGCGGCAACGATATCATATACTTGAGAAGCTCAATATTTATAAAAGGCATATCGCAGGCAACCGCTATGGCATAATCATTATTGACTGCCAGAAGACCGGAATACAGCCCCATAAGAGAACCTGCACTGGGCTTTACATCGGTTGCCCACCTTACCTGAATTGTTATATCATCATAACGCCTGCCGTTGGTAGACACCACGATATCATCGCTGAGCAAAGACAGTTTCCCGGCAATCGAGTTAATCATAACCGATTCGCCGTCCAGTTTAACTTTGGCTTTATCAGTACCGAGCCGCGAGCTTTTTCCGCCGGCAAGCAATATGGCACTTACGGAATCTGACATTGTGACACCTTTAGTCGATAATTAAGGGAGGCGAACAGTGATTTTAATTTCCCTGGCATTTTCGGTACCGTGTAAAGCGGCAACCAGCCCGCTTACAGTGTTTATAAACATATCCTGAATAAATGGTTTCATATCTAAAGGAATCCCGTTAACAGTTAAAAAAACATTTGCGGAGGAAGTATTTACCAAATATTTTTCGATTATCAATTCAACGATACCGTCGGCATCTTCAAAAGAAAACTGTGGGACATCGATATCGAACCTGCGGTCGGTAACCATAGCAACCAAGTCTTTTTCATCACTTAAAATCCTGTCACTTACCTCAGAACGATACACTTCGATTTTTGGTTTATTATCGAATTTATAGCCTTCAGAGATGACGATATCCATTCCGTCACAAACCATCTCTGTTATCCGGTCGAGTGTCAATTCCTGTTCCGGTTTTTTGATAACGGCAGTCTTTTGAGGAGAGGAAATCGCAACAACGTCACTGCCTGCTTCCGACAATCTCCAGGTATCTTTTCCCTGTATATCAAGCTCGAAATCGCCTTTGTGATGCTTGATTACGGCTACTTTATAACCTTTTTGTTTTAATCTGCGAATCACTTTTTCAAGAATGGTCGTTTTTCCACAGTTATGGCTGCCGACGAATGAGATAACAGGTATCATATTAAAACTTCTCCTCTTATGCTATCAGCTAAACAACAATAAACCCCTGCCCACTTTAGAGACATAAGCTGCGCTGTATTTTAAGATTAAAATCCCACTATTAGCAGAATATTATTTATTTGCCCATTTTTCAGCCAGGTCACCGACTAATGGCAATTTAAAATAAACCCATTGATAAGCTTTTACTATCAGGATTACCCAAAGTATAAAGGCAAGAATTGAGATAATCGGCACCATAAAAACATCTATTACCGGAATCCAGTCTAGCACTATCCCCAAAAGAGTAATGGCTCCGAATACTATAATCGATTGCATGGCATGAAACTTGATAAATCTGTTATTGGGCTCGAGGAGGAAGAAAATCAAGCCTGTAACCCATCCCAACACATAACACAATAACGCTGCTATATTTTCCTGTAATCCAGTAGCAGTATTACCCATAATTTTACCCTCCGCTAAAATAAATATGATGGTTACCAGATTATACTCTCGTTAATAAAGTGTCAATACTCTTTATTTCTGTTTCTTACTTTTAGACTTACCGGCATGTTCTATTTTTTCTATTTTATAGCACAGCTTCCCTGCCGGTACCGTCACTTCAATATTATCACCGGCACGCTTACCTGCAAGAGCCTTTCCGAGAGGAGAAGACCCGGAAATTTTTCCGTTTGACGGGTCGAATTCTCTGGCGCTAACCAGAGTATATTGAAGCATTTCCATATTACTTAAATCTGTCAGGACTATACAATCGCCAATGCCCACCCTGCCGTTATCTTTAGAGCAACCATCGAATATCTCCGATTTCTTCAATATTTCCTCTAATTCGTTAATTTTACCTTCAATGTGGCTCAATCTTTCTCTGGCGGCGTCCAAAGGGGCATTTTCACGAAAATCTTTATCGGCTGCTGCTTTGCTGACTTCCTCTATAGCCTGCGGTCGCTGTTCTTTCAACGTTTCCAGTTCCCTTTTTACCTTTCCGTATCCTTCCGTAGTTAAAGTCAGTTTTTCAACAGTGCTCTTTTTAATATTTTTATCGACTTTCATCTTGCTCTTCTTAGATTTCAAATGCGTGGATAAATTCGACTTGATAAAATGTTCTTTCTTTGCAAATGTAAGAAATATTCTGATAACCTCAAGCTTTTTCATGTATTCGCCATCTGAAACAGAGAGTCTTTCGGCATAATTGGCAATTTCCGGCGGCATAATCTCACCAAAGACCCTGTCTTTACCAAACCAGCGCACAAAATGATTGAGTATCTGCTGACGCGACTCTTTTTCTTCCGCTGAAAGACCCTTGATAAAAAATGCAGCAGCTTCAGCTATTTTAATTTCCGTGTTATTGTTATCCATTCATTCTCCAATTTCCGATTATATTTATTTATTCCGGTTGATGTATTATCCGGCGATTCTGTGCCATAATAACTTTGAAACCATTGGTAACGTTGTTGCCTTGCGTATTACCCTGCTGTGAAAATCGAAATCGAGCTCATCAGAAGCGGTAATTTCATCTACAATTCCGAAAGTGTTGCTTATGTCAATTAACCTGTCAAGCTGACGGTTATTTAATTTCGAATAGATGGCGCGGGCAAAACGGCAGATTTGCATTTCTTTATTCAGTTTTTGTTTCCACTCTTTCTCATATACCGCCAGTTTAACCGCCCTAAAATCATCTTCATTTAATGCCCGGTCAATAGTTTTTACAGCTATATCTGCACACAGCAAACCAAAATAAATACCTCCCCCCGTTAAAGGTTTTACCTGCCCCGCTGCATCCCCCACCATAATAAAACGCTCGCCGTATGTTCTTTCCGGCGGTTGCAGAGTGATACCGCGATATGCCGGCTTATCGCCGTTAAGAGATACCTTTCCCTGTTCATCAAGCAGAGTAAGAAAATCTTTCAGATATTTATTGGGCTTATTTTTGGTCATCAGACCAACCAGAGCTCTTTTATCATCCAGCGGTACCAGCCAGCCGAAAAAACCGGGGGCAACATGTTTTCCGATATAGATTTCAATTTCTTCAATATCCCGGTGATAAACCTCGATTTGCGCTCCTATCGTAAAACTAAGCTCTTTTTTTATTTTATTTTGTTTAAACCATCCGGAGTTAAATCCGCTGGCAATGATTACGGTTTTAGCTTCAACAAAACCTGACCGAATATCATTTTGATATTCAACAAGCACGCGGTCACTCAATGCGTCAAGATTTTTGACTGTATGGTTATGCAAAAAATCGGCGCCCGATTTTACCGCATCTGCCGCTATCGCGGAATCCAGTCTGTTTCGGTCGATTATGAACGCCTGGTCTTCCTTATGGTTTAAATTGATTAGTTTTCCCGACGGAGAATAGACTTTTGCGCTTCTGCCATGCTTTAAGACAAGGTCTTTATCCGCCAAATAAGTCTGATAGCAGTTTTTACTGACTATCCCCGTACAGCAAATTTTTCCCCTGTCTTCGGAGCCTTTTTCAAGTACGCCTACCGAATGCCCCTTCGCAGCCAAACCTTTTGCGATATAACTGCCAATGGGACCCCCGCCGATTATTACAGCATCGTACAATTAACGTGTCCTCTCTAAATATTTACGTTTGCACATGCACGAAAATTATACCACAATTTGCTTTTTTGTGCTTATACGTCTTTTTGCCGGTCAAAGAATTGAAATACTTCTTTATTATGTACACTGTAAAGCCTTATTTTATACTCTCTTAAATTTTTTACATATTTATTACATACAGAAGTTGACAAATGGGTTAAGTTTGTTTTATAGTAGTTCCTAACTTAATATGTAAAGGCTGTGAACAGGGATAGTAAGTTTTCCAGCGAAGCGCAGAGAGTCGGGTAAGGTGTGAGCCGATGCCGGCGCAGAAACTGAATGGGCCTGGGAGCCGTAAACCGAAAGTTTAATTACAAGTAGGTTCTACCGCAGAGGAAGCGTTATCGAATCCTAGGATATTATCAGGTATCCGAAAAGAGATAGTCTTCTTTTTTATTAGAGGACTAAGAAGGGTGGCACCGCAGAGGTAAACCTTATGCCCCTTCAACCATTAGTGGTTGAGGGGTTTTTTATTATTAAAGGGAATTAACGAAATAAAAAATATTTAAAAAAGGAAGGACAAACCAAATGAAAAGAACAATGTTTTTTCTAGACCAAAAGGATATGCCTACCAAGTGGTACAATATCCTGCCAGACCTGCCCGTAGCGCTTCCCGTAGACCTTCATCCGGCTACAAGAAAACCGGTCACTCCAGATGACCTGGCTCCGTTGTTTCCGATGGAGTTAATCATGCAGGAGTTCAGCCCGGAGCGATACATCGAAATACCTGAAGAAGTTCAGGATATTTTGCTTACATGGAGGCCAACGGTACTTCACAGAGCATACAAACTTGAGAAGGCACTTGATACCCCGGCAAAAATCTTTTACAAGTACGAGGGAACAAGCCCTGCCGGCAGTCACAAATTAAATACCGCTGTCCCACAGGCTTATTATAATAAAAAAGAGGGCGTTAAGCGCATTAGTACCGAAACAGGCGCCGGTCAATGGGGAAGCGCGCTTTCTATCGCATGCAGTTTTTTTGACCTTGAATGCAAGGTTTACATGGTTAAAGTCAGCTACAACAGTAAACCCTACCGACGCATCATGATGGAAACCTACGGAGCATCCTGTGTAGCCAGTCCCAGCATGGACACAAAGGCAGGCAGGGATATGCTGGCAAAAGACCCGGATTGCAACGGCAGTCTCGGGCTTGCCATCAGCGAAGCGGTAGAAGACGCTGTTTCGCGTGAAGACACCCATTATGCTCTCGGCAGCGTTTTAAATCATGTTCTTTTGCATCAGACGATAATCGGTGAAGAAACTATACAACAGATGGAGATGGCAGGAGAGTATCCGGATATTCTGGTCGGTTGTGTCGGCGGCGGTTCTAACTTTGCCGGTTTATTTATCCCATGGTTAAGGGACAAGATTAGCGGGAAAAAACCGAATACTCGTGTCATATGTGTAGAACCTACTGCTACCCCCACCCTTACGAAAGGACCCTATGCATACGACTTCGGTGATGTTGCAGGTCTTACACCTCTGTTGAAAATGTACACATTAGGACATGATTTCATGCCGCCTCCCGTCCATGCCGGCGGTTTACGCTACCACGGAATGGCTCCTATAGTTTCCCATTTATACAATCTGGGGATTATTGAAGCACAGGCTGTTCCGCAGTTATCCACTTTTGAAGCGGGTGTTTTGTTTGCCAGGACAGAGGGAATCTTAAGCGCACCCGAGTCCACGCATGCCATCAAAGTTGCCATTGACGAAGCCGTTAAATGCAGGGAATCAGGCGAATCGAAAAACATTCTGATTTGCCTCAGCGGACACGGACATTTCGACCTTTCTTCTTACGATGCATACTTGCAGGGAAAATTAACTGATTTGGAATTCCCGGAAGATAAAATGAAAGAAGCCCTGGATAAACTACCCAAAGTTGGATAGTAAAAACAACGCTTTCATAACGAAAATTGAAAAGGGGGCGAGTTATATCGCCCCCTTTCGGTTCTTTTAATGTAAAAGACTTAAGCTTTCTTAACTACCGCCAGTTTAACCTCGTAACCGCTTATCTTGTAACTTCCGGAATGCACTCCTTCTTCAGGGACGCCTCGCCTGATTTCATCCGACAGCGTTTCATGCTTTATGTAATCTTGATAATCTTGCATTACCTCTGCTATATATTCCCCTCCTTCATAATAAGAGGCAATATGATCGGCAATTTCAAATCCGGCTTCTTTCCTCATATTTTGCAGTCGGTGAACGATTTCGCGTGCCATCCCTTCTTTGAGCAGTTCGGTTGAGATTTCGGGGTTTACAACTACGCTATAGGCAGCATCGCTCTCCACGACAAGCCCTTTTTCTTCCAATCCGTTAATATCATCTATAACATCGATATCCTTAACATTGAGTTCATCGATAACCTGTATTTTCACTTTTTCAAGACTTGCCTTTTCATTGCTGAACGATAATTTAACCTGAACCTTCTCCAGCGGCTGGCGTACCTTTATCTGTGCTCTGCTCCTTGCCGCTCTGCCCAAACTGGATAACCTTATTGCCAATTTTGTACTGGCAGATAAATCTTCATCGATTTTGCTGCTATCTGCAACCGGGAAGTCCGCAAGATGAACACTTAAAGGAGCGTTTTCATCGACCGACCCGACCAGATTCTGATACATTTCCTCAGCCATAAAAGGCATAAAAGGCGCAATCAGTTTTGTCAGGGTAACCAGGCATTCATACAACGTAGCATACGCCGATAACTTGTCCGTATCGTTTTCACTTTTCCAAAAGCGCCTGCGGCTGCGGCGTACATACCAGTTCGAAAGGTCATCAACAAAATCCTCCAGCCTCCTGCCGGCTTCGGTCGGATTATAACTGCCGAGAGCGGTATCCACATCAGCTGTCAGCTTATTTAATTCGGAGATAATCCACAAATCCAGTGTCGAAGGGGTTGTTTTTCCATTTTCCGAAAGCGGATTGTAATTGTCGATATTGGCGTAGAGAACAAAAAACGAATAGGTATTCCAAAGTGTCAGCATAAACTTGTGCGTAACTTCCGAAACAAGCTGTTCCGAAAAACGGCGTGCGTTGCCGGGAGGTGTAGCGGTAAACAGATACCAGCGCAATGCATCGGCTCCGTATTTATTCAGTATCGGCCAGAGCTCTACCACGTTCTTCTTGGTCTTGCTCATTTTCTCGCCCTTGGCATCAAGAATATGCCCAAGACAGATAACGTTTTCATAGCAGGGTTTATCGAATAGTAGTGTTGATAAAGCGTGCAGGCTGTAGAACCACCCCCTGGTCTGGTCAACCGCTTCACAGATATAATCGGCAGGGAATCTGCCATCGGTAAGCAAAGTACTGTTTTCGAACGGATAGTGGTACTGAGCAACCGGCATAGCACCCGAATCGAACCAGCAATCGATAACCTCAGGAACACGCTTCATCTTACAACCGCAATCAGTACAATCAAAGGTTAAATCATCGACATAGGGACGATGCAAATCGACAGGTTCCACATAGCCGGAGAATCCCTTTTTACTGCCCAGTTCCTCAAGACTGCCGATGCATTCCGGTTTATTACAGGACTCACACTGCCATACCGGAAGCGGTGTCCCCCAGTATCTCTCGCGGGAAAAAGCCCAGTCTACATTATTCTTCAACCAATCGCCGAAACGCCCTTCTTTAATGTGTTCCGGGTACCAGTTTATTATACTGTTATTTTCAATGAGCCTGTTTTTTAGTGCCGTAGTGCGTATATACCAGCTTTGTTTAACGTAATAAAGTAGCGGAGTGTCGCATCGCCAGCAGAAAGGATAGGTATGACTGATAGTGGTACTGCGAAAAAGCAAACCCCTCTCGGTCAATTCTTCTACCACCATAGAGTCGGCTTTCTTGACGAATTTGCCGCTAAAGCTGTAGTTTCCGGTAATTTTACCCTGTAAATCAACCGGTTGAACAAAATCCATACAGTTTTGCATACCGGTTTCAAAGTCCACCTCACCGAACGCCGGGGCTATATGTACAATACCGCTGCCATCTTCCATGGAAACGAAGTCCGTCTCCCAAACACGATATGTCAGGTTTTCATCAGCGGGTTGTAATTCAAGTTCGGAACTGCCGGGATTGGTAAAACGCATTCTATCACAACCATAGTGATGAGGATTATATAAAGGCAGGTAGGAAATGCCCACCAAGTCGCTGCCCTTCAGTTTTAACAACAGAGGGTTATCAGCCAGCCCGACCGAACCAAGTAAGGCTGTAGCCATTATTATATATTCGTCCTCTACTTCCACAACCGCATACTCGGAGGAGGCGGAAACCGCCAGACCGGTATTTCCGGGCAGTGTCCAGGGAGTGGTAGTCCACGCCATCATAAAAACCGGCTTACCTAAAAGCTTTTCACTTATATTTGCAACGGCATCGGAAGAAACCCGGAACTTGATGTAGACCGAAGGGTCAACAGTATCCTCTTTGTAGCCGAGCGCTACCTCATGAGAGCTGAGGGAAGTGCCGCAGCGCGGGCAGTGAGCCGCTGTTTTATATCCTTTATAAACCAGCCCTTTATCCCATAGCTGCTTGATAATCCACCAGCCGCTCTCGATGTAGTTATTATCCATCGTTATGTAGGGATGCTCCATATCGCACCAGTAAGCGATACGCTCAGTCATGGCATTCCAGTCTTTTAAGTAGCGGAAAACGCTGTCACGGCATTTGGCATTGAATTTGGCAATGCCGTATGCTTCGATATCAGATTTACTGGTAAAACCGAGTTCCTTTTCAACCCCAAGTTCCACCGGCAAACCGTGCGTATCCCAACCCGCTATGCGCGGCGCATAGTAGCCTTTCATAGTTTTATAACGGGGAATCACATCTTTAAATACCCGCGATAAAACATGGTGAATACCGGGGTTTCCGTTGGCAGTGGGTGGCCCTTCATAAAGTACAAAACGCGGGCAATCGCTGCGCTCTTCTATACTTTTATTGAATATATTCTCTTTACGCCAGAATTCCAGTATATTCTCTTCTTGTTTGGCAAAATCAGCTTTGCTTTTTACAGGTTGAAACATATAAACTCCCTTTCTAATAAAATATCCCGCCCCAAGCTAGGGACGGGATAAAAATAACCCGCGGTACCACCCCGATTCCCCCATACTAAACGGAGGCACTCGATGAGGCAAATACAATGCCCCTGTCAGCTATAACGGTCGACAAACCCGTCCAATCCTACCGGGTAAAACACCTTTCGGTTGGCGGCTCCGGAGTGATTTTCAATAGAACTTACAGCCCTGCTTGCACCATACCAGGTTCGCTTACTGCAGCCCGCTATCTACTCCTCTCCATCATCGCTTTTTCAATAAACTACCACAACATATTTATTTTATCAAGATTGTTAGTATATCAGAATACAATCTTTGAAATAATTTCTAATATTTAGGTATAATAGACACTTTACGGTCCTCGCCATAGCCGACACTCTCGGTTTTTACTCCGGGATGGTTGCTCAAGGCAAGGTGAATAATGCGTCTTTCGTAAGCAGGCATCGGCTCCAATGTAAAGGATTTGCCGCTGTTTTCCACTTGTTCGGCAACACGCTCGGCCAGTTCTTTCAACACCTGTTGGCGTTTTTGCTTATACCCGTTAACATCGATTACAACTGACGGCAGCGAATCTTGAATACGATTGGCGGCAATAATTTTTACAATATACTGCAGGCACGATAATGTTTGCCCGCGCCTTCCGATTAAAATACCCAGCTCATCGCCTTCAATGTTATATACAGATGTAGACGCTTCGCCGCTTTCATCCGATGAGGAGTCCCCCTCCAGGTAGTACACAGATGCCTCTACATCCATTTTTTCAAGAATATTCTCCAAAGTATCTTTAATGATATCCATAGCATCCTCTTCCAAGTTTAAGCAGTTACCGGCTACTACTCTGACTTTGGCTTCTTCCGTCCCTATTCCAAAAACCCCCCGGCTACCTTCGCTTAGAACGTTTATTTCTACTTCCTCTCGGCTTCTGTTTAGCTCTGTCAAAGCTAGTTTTACGGCCTCCTCCACCGTCCTGGCGCTCTTCTCTACCACTCGCATCGGTTCCCTCCTCTGCAACCTGGGTATTATCGCTTGTATCCTCTGCCTTCAACGCCTTAACATCTTCTTTTTTACTGTTTTCGACAGAGGCAATTCTTTCCTTGAGTTTCTTATCTTTACTGTCTCCCTTTTTGGCAGGCAGCAACCCCTTAAACATAGCCACATATTTGGGAACATTTAACGAACCCCAGCTCTTGGTAATCATGTATTGTATAACAATTGTTATTATATTTGAAACTATCCAGTAGAGCGCTAAACCGCTGGGGAAAGTCAGTGAGAAGAAAACAAACATCAGCGGCATCATGACTGTCATCATTTGAGCCTGTGCCTTCTGCTGCGGGTTAGTCGCAGGTGATGCTGACATCTTCTGGGTTACCCACATCGATGCGCCGACTAAAAGCGCCAGCAGGAAATCGGGCGTACCCAGATTTAACCATAAAAATTGGCTGTCGACCGGCAATGCCTTAAATACAATCGGCCATGAATAAAGATATTCGGAAAGGTTCAGGAAATTACCAGGGGCAACCGCCAGAACACGCATGATCGATTGATACAGGGCAATCCAGATAGGCATCTGTATCAACATCGGTAATAGGCAACCGGCTGGGCTAACCCCGGATTCCTTGTAGAGCCTCATCTGCTCCTGCGCCAGTTTCTGGCTGTCTTTGGCGTGCTTCTTTTGCA
This sequence comes from Dehalococcoidia bacterium UBA5748, assembly GCA_002419135.1. Taxonomy (GTDB): domain Bacteria; phylum Chloroflexota; class Dehalococcoidia; order Dehalococcoidales; family UBA5627; genus UBA5627. Next base: position 10,731 of record DIFM01000025.1, read on the forward strand.
GTTCGGCCAGCTTCGGCTGCAGGTCCTGCATCGACTTGGTAGCATTCATTTGCTTGCGTGTCAGCGGGAACATCACAGCCCTGATAATGATTGTAAGCACTATGATAGTTAAACCGAAACTGCCGAATAATATATCCGATAAACCGATGAGAATATTAATCATCGGGCCAAGCGCAATTACATCCCAAATAGCTCCAATATTCAAATTAAGCCACCTTGCTTTCTAAGTTAACTGACTTCATAGTACCAGACCACAACACCTGAGCCCCCGTTTATTGCATACAGGTTTTCGGTTTTAATAGTATGAACATAAACAATTCCCTCATCTACATAAAGCGATGATTGAACGGTTAAATCAAGAGATTTCAATAAAAATTTGGTATTATTTTCGATATTAATCGAATATATATCACCATGCTGTGTAGCAACGATAACCCGGTCTTCATTCAATACCGGGTCGGATGACATAGCATTTCCCATGTCCAATGCAGTTATCAACGTTCCGTCAGTAGAATCGATAATATAAACAAATCCATCCATATTGGGGGCATAAATTACTCCGTCCAATATTAACGGCGTAGCCCAAAACCAGTTACGGGGAGTATATTCTGCATCGCTGTCAGCATTAAACTCCCAGATTAATTGTCCGCTTTGTGCATCGATTGCATATATACCCCGGTCAAGCGAGCCGATATAAACAACTCCGTTATCATATATCGGCGCAGCCGTAATAGGTCCTTCCGTTTCAAAAGGCCGGTCCCATTTCAAATTACCGCTGTTAATATCAATGGCAAAAAGCCTTTTATCATAAGAAGCCACAAATAGAGTATCTCCGTCCATACAGGGAGATGCCCATATGGTATCCTCCGTATCGTAGCGCCATTCGACCTCTTGCGTTTCAATATTGAGGGCAGTTACCGTACCGCCCACAGCAGCAAAATATATCAGACCGTTATCGATAATCAATCCGCCGATTATCCCTTCAACATAGCCTTCAGAGGGATATTTCCACAAGAGATTGCCCGATGCGGTATTGTAAGCAAATATTTTACCGGAATACGAAGCCACATATACTGTATCGCCAGATACGACCGGGTCGGCATATATCACCGATGCCGCAGCACCCATACCGCAACTTAACGGACTTGCCGGAGCGACATCCTTTTCGATTTCTCTCTGCCATTTTACGGACCCGTTATCTTTCTGCAAAGCCGTCAGTTTTCCCTGCGACGCCACGTAGATAGTATCGCCATCTACCACAGAACCTGTCCAGCCATAATTGGTATAGGCAGATGAAGAACAACTGGCAGCCAGCGATGAAATAATCAGAATAACGGTGAGCAAAATTGCTTTAACTATTGTGTTTCTATTTTTTTTCATATTGGTTCTCAATATCGGTTTCCAATCAGTAAATTATTATGTCCCCCTGTTAATTTCAGGAACAGGGTCATACCCGCCTTCATGCCAGGGATGACAGCGTGCAATTCTCTTCATTCCCAGCCACATACCATGAAATACGCCGAATTTAACGATAGCCTCATAAGTGTACTGCGAACACGTGGGAAGGTAGCGGCAGCTGGATGGTAATACTTTCGATATGGTTAACTGGTATAACCTAATTAACATTAAGGACAGTGTTCTCATTGTTCTCCGTTATCAAACCGGCCAGAGATAACAATCTCATAACCGTACATTTTAATTCATAAAAACCTAATTCGGCTATCCCCGGCCGGGTAATAAAGACTATATCATACCCGGGTTTTATTTCAATCTGCCTCATTATCTCCCGTAACAAACGCTTGGTTCGATTCCTGACAACGGCTTTTCCTATTCGTTTGCTGACCACAAAACCGTATCTGGAATATTCCACACTGTTTGCGAGTGCCTTCATTACTAAAAACTTACTCCCCCAGGGTTTACCCTTGCGGTGAATCAGCGTATAGTCCGAGGTTCTGGTAATGTACTCCTTATTTTTCATAATCAGCAATAATTCGGTAAAAACCATATATTTACAAACGCCGCTTTGACGATATAGGAGGGAGATATATGAAGACTGCCGCAAAGGCAGTTTTTAAACAACAGTTAAACGTTTGCGCCCCTTAAGACGTCTCGCCTTTAATACTGCCCTGCCGCCACGAGTGCTCATACGGGCTAAAAAGCCGTGCTCTCTTTTTCTGGGGATTTTCTTCGGTTGATAGGTTCTCTTCGGCACTGTTAACTCCTTAATAAATGTACATCTATCTCATTAACAATAACACCTCCGACGGAGGCCAGTATTGTAAACGGAATAGAATTTTATTTCATACTTATATGAATAACCCGTCTTTTATCGACCGGATTACTCTTTTTCAGAACTTTCGGGTTTCTCCTGTTCTGCCTGCTCGTTCTCTTCCTGTTTGGGAGCCTCCTGTTTAATCTCAGCTTTTATTTCTTCTTTAACTTCCGGTTTAGCCTGCTCAGCTTTAGGAGAAGCTATCCTTATGGAAGCCACGTCACCCATTTTGCTGATATGCTCGGGAGCGAACGGCAATAAAGCTATGTGCCTCGCTCTTTTAATAGCTACTGCCAGAGCACGTTGATGCTTGGCACAAGTACCAGTCCTGCGACGCGGCTCTATTTTTCCGCGGTCCGAAATATAATTGCTCAGCATCGTGTTGTCTTTATAATCAATTTCTTTTATTCTTCCGGTGCAGAACGCGCATACCTTACGCCGCGTAGCAAACTTCCCGCCGCTTCTCCATGAACCAGTTCTTTTAGTGTTGGAAACAATTCGTTTAGCCACTAGTTATCTATCCCCTACCATATAATATTTTTTAAATTATGCCTCTAAAACGGTATATCGTCAGGCTCGATTTCAACAGTTTCGGGTTCTTCAACCTTTTCATCACCAATCGCCGCGGATGATTGCCTATCCAGGAATGTAACTCTGTTGGCAATCACTTCCGTCCTGAAACGCTTCTGGCCGTCCTGTCCTTCCCAACTGCGGTTATGCAGCCTTCCCTCGACATAAACAAGCCTGCCTTTGGCGAGAAACTGGTTGCACTGTTCAGCCAGTTTATTCCAGGTCACCACAGTAAACCAATCGGTTTCCTGCTTACGTTCCCCTTCCGGAGTGGTATAAACCCGGTTGGTAGCAACTCGAAAAGACGTTACGGGATTACCGTTAGGGGTAAAACGCATTTCCGGATCGCTGCCGACATTACCGATAATCATTACCTTGTTTAAATTCGCCATCCTACCAGCTCTCCTTTTCTTCGTCTATCTCATATATACTTAATCAGTCATCTAATTTTATCAGCATATGTCGCAGAACATCTTCGGATATGCGAAGCTTGGCTTCCAGGCTGCCGGTCTGGGAAGGACTAATGGTACAACGTGTTAAAACATAATAGCCTTCCATGAAATTTTTTATCGGATACGCCAGCTTTCTTCTACCCCACTGCTCAACCCCTGATATCTCTCCGCCAAAATCCACTATATTCTGGTTTAAAGAATCAACCTTTGTTTCTATTTTGTCTTCTGCGGAACCGGGATTGAGCACCATCACCAATTCATAATTACGCTTTTGCCCTGCATCCCCGGCTACACTTACAGTTTCTTTTCTTTTTCTCTTTGAAATCGTCGCTCTAGGCACTAATTTAACCCCTCGAAAATTTTATTGTTAATTATAGCACATATAAAGATTTGTAAACAACGCTCAATTTTTTGTGCCTGTTTTTTTCATGCATTTTTAAATAATATTTTGTTAATAGGATAACAGTTAATCTACCGGGGATTTGACACAATTTTACAACCTTGCTAGACTTTATTGGTATCCTAATTTCTTTCCTTTACGGCCCCGTGGTGTAGCGGTCTAACATGCCACCCTGTCACGGTGGAGATCGGGGGTTCAAATCCCCCCGGGGTCGCCATATAAGTATCTATCCTGTATTATCTTTCCCGAAAATTTTTTTAAATGCCGCTAATTGCCTGTTTTTTGAATACCGGCGTTTTTCGGACTTATTAAAGATCACCACGCTTTCCTCTACCATGTTTCCCCCCGACTCTTACAGTCCGGCAGCTCTTTTCCGCCTTAGTATATTGAGGATTACGGTTAAAATGACCCTCCCCCCAAAAACCAGGCCATTTGCTATTAGAGTTATCATATTATAAAAACCATAAGGAGAATTCTAATGAAAGCAAGAAAATACACAGAGGAACAAATCATAGCAGTTCACAAAGAAGGGGAAGCGGGAGCCAAGGTAGTCGATATATGCCGCAAGTATGGGATGAGGTAGGCTACCTACTAGAATTGGAAGGCGAAGTACGCTAGAATGACAGTCAGTGACCTCAAGCGACTGAAAGCCATGGAGACCGAAAACCGACGCTTAAAGCAGATTGTGGCAGCAGTCTTTTGAACGAGGCTTTCCCTCAAGGAGGAGGAACGCTAACCTCAACATCTACCACATAATATACAGCTTGTAAGTCAAACAAGCTATACAAAATAAATATACAAGGAGGGTATTTCTATATGAATATCGACAGGTTCACAGAAAAGGCGCAGGAAGCTATTTTCAATGCGCAAAAATTAGCAGTGGATAAAAACCATAGCCAGATCGAACCGGAGCATTTGCTTTACAGCCTTACCACCCAATCAGAAGGCGTAGTTCCGCAGATTATGAACAAGCTCGAAATCAATCCCAGCCTGGTTGTCAGTGAACTGGACAGGGAATTAGAAAAATTTCCCCGTACTTATGGGGCCACCAGCATACAAATATCCCCCCGCCTGTCCCAGATACTTGAAGCAGCGGAAAAAGAAGCCTCATCATTTAAAGATGAATATATCAGCACTGAACACCTCCTTATTTCCATTGCTGACCGGGATTCAGGTGCCGCGGGGAAAATCCTGAATAGATTCAATATAACCAAGAATCGTATTTACCAGATTCTTACATCCATCAGAGGCAGCCAGCGGATTACCGATCCCAACCCGGAGGGAAAGTATCAGGCACTGGAGAAGTATGGCCGCGACCTGACCGAAATGGCCGGAAAAGGAAAACTCGACCCTGTAATCGGACGTGATGATGAAATCAGACGAACAATTCAAATCCTTTCCAGGCGTACCAAGAACAATCCCGTTCTTATCGGAGAGCCGGGCGTTGGGAAAACAGCCATCGTCGAAGGGCTTGCCCAGCGTATCGTTCGTGGCGATGTCCCTGAAGGATTGAAAAACAAACGCATTATTGCCTTGGATTTGGGCTCACTGGTTGCCGGTAGCAAGTACCGTGGCGAATTCGAAGAGAGATTCAAAGCTGTCCTTAAAGAAATCCAGCAATCACAGGGGGAAATCATTCTGTTCATCGATGAACTGCATACCGTCGTCGGAGCAGGAGCTGCTGAAGGATCCATGGATGCTTCCAATATGATAAAACCGATGCTGGCTCGTGGGGAGCTCCACTGCATAGGAGCCACAACCCTGAGTGAGTACCGCAAGTATATCGAAAAAGATGCGGCGCTGGAAAGGCGTTTTCAACCGGTGCTTGTTTCGGAACCATCGGTCGAAGATACCATCTCTATATTAAGGGGACTGAAAGACCGCTATGAAGTACACCACGGGGTGCGTATTAAGGATACAGCACTGGTAGCGGCCGCTGTTTTATCCAGCCGCTATATCAGTGACCGCTTCCTGCCCGATAAGGCTATAGACCTGGTTGATGAAGCAGCCGCCAAATTACGCACCGAGATCGATAGCGTTCCCACAGAACTGGATGAGGTACAACGAAAAATCATGCGCCTGGAGATTGAGCGCGAAGCCCTGAAAAAAGAAAAGGATACCGCTTCAAAAGAACGTCTCACTGAAATGGAAAAGGAACTGGCCGACCTTAAGGAGCAGGCAAACAAATTGAAAGTTCAATGGGAAACAGAAAAAAGCACCATCCATGCCCTGCGCCAGTTGAAGGGAAAAAGGGAGCAGGTGCTGCGCGATATAGAGCAGGCTGAACGCATGGGTGACCTGGAACAGGCGGCAAGGCTCAAATACGACACCCTTCCCAATCTGGAAAAACAAATAAAAGAAAAAGAAACCGAGCTCACATCCAGAAAAGGAGAGCGATTGCTCAAGGAAGAGGTCGATGAAGAGGATATCGCAGAAATTATTAGCCGCTGGACAGGAATACCAGTAAGTAACCTGATGGAGGGGGAAGTCGAAAAATTGCTTCACATCGAAGAGCGGCTGCACCAGCGCCTGGTCAATCAAGATGATGCCGTTAGAGCTGTCGCCAATACCATTCGCCGTGCCAGAGCCGGTTTACAGGACCCCAATCGCCCCCTGGGGAGCTTCATTTTCCTCGGGCCCACCGGAGTCGGGAAAACAGAACTGGCAAAAGCTCTGGCTGAATTCCTCTTCGATGACGAACACGCACTAATACGCCTCGATATGTCAGAATATATGGAAAAGCATACCGTGTCGCGTCTTTTCGGGGCTCCGCCCGGATACATTGGCTATGAAGAAGGAGGACAGCTTACCGAAGCCGTGCGCCGCAAGCCCTATTCGGTGGTGTTACTGGATGAGATAGAGAAAGCCCATCCGGACGTTTTTAATGCCCTTCTCCAGATATTTGATGACGGGCGTCTCACCGACGGACAGGGTAGAACCGTGGATTTCAAAAACACAATGCTCATTATGACAAGCAATCTGGGCAGCCAGTGGATTGCCGAACTCGGGGAAGGACAGGAAGAGCAAATAAAAGAAAAGGTTATGGAATCTTTGAAGGCACAATTCCGTCCCGAATTTCTTAACCGTATAGATGAAGTAATCATCTTCCTTCAGCTCAAAAAGGAACATATTAAACAAATTGTAGCCCTTCAGTTCTCACTGTTGAAAAAGAGGCTGAGCGATCGCCACATCGAGGTCGAGCTTACCGAGGAAGCGAAGGAATTTTTAGCCAGGGAAGGTTACGACCCGGTTTACGGAGCACGCCCGCTTAAACGAGCTATACAGCGGCTGGTACTGGATCCTCTGGCAATTATGATACTTGAGGGCAAATTCAAAGAGGGGGATGTCGTAGTTATCGAATCCAGTGAAGGAAAAATCTCTTTCCGCAAGAAGTAATGGGTATACATGGTAATAGGATTCATCCATGTGTGAAGGAAGGAATATGCATTGTCAACTCCTTTCTTTACACATGGCACCAGCGGAGGACTCCTTACCAGTGGGTAGTCTGTGGGAGTTAGAACTATATTGTAAGATTCCAGCCGAATTTAAAACTGGCAAGGTAGCCTTGACAAGGCTATCTTAAAGACATATAATCAGCTTCACGTAGGCACGCTCTTTAAGCTGATAGCAATGAAAATCAGAATGGTAGTTATACGCTTACCCTGTTAACTGCCATTCATTATGAAGGGAGCTGTGCCGGTAACAATAAAGGGAAATAGCATAAGTATCATAATGAGTTAGTGGAGGGGGTGTAGAATCATTTTGCCATAGCAATTTAACGGTAGACGAAAGATGACGCCCAATTGAGCAGCGTTGCTTTCATCAGCTTTGAATTTAGCACATAAAGCGCAGGCAATATTATAAGAAAGGAGCTAATGCAATGACAGTCAAAATTGTAACCGATAGTGCCTCCGACCTCACCCCTGAAATAGCCGGTAAATGGGGCATTACAGTGATGCCCCTGTATATCAAGTTTGGATCACAGATCTATCGGGATGGTGTTGACCTGACGACGGATGAATTCTACCGCAGACTTTCTCATGATAGGACATTGCCAACTACTTCTGCCCCATCCATAGGAGACTTCGTTGAGGTTTATGATAAACTGGCACAGGAAACCGACGAGATTCTGGCTATTATGCTATCCTCAAAGTACAGCGTGACCTGCGAGGTGGCACTCAAGAGTAAGGTATTGAAGAAGAGCAAGGCTCGAGTTGAGGTGGTCGACTCGTACACGGCTATTATGGATCTGGGACTGATTTGTATATCTGCAGCAGAAGCAGCTAAGTCGGGAGCCAGCCTTGATGAATGTATCGATATTGTGCACAGCAACATGCCACGTACACATGTACGCGTGGCTTTCGATACATTGGAGTATTTGAAACGGGGAGGCCGCATCGGCACTGCCGAAGCCCTTATGGGTTCGATGCTCAAAATAAACCCCATCCTGACTATAAAAGATGGCTACACCGAAGCGGTTGCTAAAACACGCTCCAGAGCAAAGGCGATAGAACACCTCTGTAACTTTGCCTCGAGCTTTTCCAATATTGAGAAACTGGCAATAGAGGATGCCACTACCCCCGATGAGGCTGAAATACTGGCAGATAAACTCAGTTCCAGATTCCCCAGGGAGCATATTATCCGCACCAAAGTCAGCCCGGTGGTGGGGACTCATGTAGGGCCTCACGTGCTCTCAGTAGCTATCCAGGGAAATCAGTAATCATCAGGAGAACAAAAAATGCCGGAGTTCATTATATTAACTATTGTGGCTTATTTCCTGGGCGCAGTGCCGGCTGCTTATCTGGCAGGCAGATGGACTCGCAATATTGATATTAGAGAGTACGGGAGTGGCAATGTCGGAGTGAGCAATCTGGTCGCCGCCACCTCGTGGAAAATAGGTCTGCCGGTAATATTTTTCGACCTGGCCAAGGGGATTCTCCCAATATGGGCTGCGCATCTAATGGGAATGAGCATACCTCAACAGGCAATGGTCGGAATAGCCACAATTATCGGGCACAACTGGCCGATTTTCCTGAGCTTGAATGGCGGCCGGGGTATGCTGACAACCCTTGCTGTCCTCTTTTTTCTACCCGCGATAAATGGCTACATCCCATGGGAGTTAATAGCTTTCTTTATCTGTTCCGCTATCGGTCTGTTCATCATTCATAGCATACCGATTGGTACAGGCGTCGGCATAGCTATTTCACCCCTGATTAGCTGGCTCACAGATAAGCCCCTTGCCCTGACTCTTGGCTTTGTCGTTATCGTTTTCCTATTAATTATAAGGAGACTTACAGTACCCAGAAGTCAGGAGGCTAAAAATATCAGCACAGGACAACTTTTGCTAAACCGCCTTTTTCTCGACCGCGATATAAGAGATAAGGGAATCTGGATGAACCGTAAGCCTGTTAACAAGACCGCTGACAGGGAGCCCGAACCTCATCCATAAGAAGAGCATGGGCGGGCAGGAACGGCAGAGACACATAAAAAGCTATCCTGAAGTATATGAAGCCGAAAACTACCTGGCGAACAGCAAATTAAACCCCAGGATATCTTATATGATGTTATATAAAGATAAAATGATAAAATAGTAAAAATGCAGCAAACCTGGGAATCATGGTCATATGACCGTGCCCCAGCATAATTTCTATCAACCGGAATATCTGCAAGGAGCCACAGGATTATGCCTGAGCTTTATCCGCTGGGTTCAAATAATACGCTCATGAAAAGCTAACTCCGGCTTTGTAGGCGTTGCTTCATCAGCAGTAATACAGCAGCTAAACCTGCTCATGTATGGGGCAAACAGCCATTGTTGTGCTTCAATGGAAGTCGGACAGCTAGCTTCGGGGAAAAATGTATTCCTGCCGAGGAATTACAGGGTTATATCTGTCTGAATATGCGTGGAATTAGTAAATATACTCAGACAATGAAAACAGTGAGGACTTAATCAGAAGGATAATTAAAAATGGGGTTTTCTTTACTTGAGATAATCATAATCCTGCTCATCGGGGTGGGGGGCGGTATAATGGTCGGCATAATGGGCGGAAGTGGGGTGATGGTAGTTGTGCCAATGCTGACGCTTCTGCTCTCCTTCCCGGTTCATATTGCCATAGGAACCAGTTTGCTGATAAACATAGTAGCCGCACTGGTTACCTCTTTTATCTATTACCGGCACCGCAACCTTTATCTCAAGCCTGCTCTATGGATTGCACTCGGTTCAATTGTCGGAGCTCAAGCAGGAAGCATATTTGCTGATATGATACCCCCCATAGGTATGAGCAACCTGTTCGGATTGATGCTTATCCCTATGGGTATAGTACTATGGGTCAGGGGCGTCGGACGGACTACAGGAGGCGTAAATAATAACTCAAACGGAAACGGCCTACCGGTAGAAACAACAAAGGGCAGGCTGATTGCTGTGGCTCTGGGGCTGTTAGTAGGTATTATGTGCGGCCTGTTCGGCGCCGGCGGTGGGGGGATGATATTCATCATCCTCATCTTCGTGCTTCACTATCCTATCCATCTGGCAGTGGGCACCTCTTCACTTATTATGGCAATAACTGCTCTCTCAGGGACTATAGGCTATGCTATGCAGGGCAATATTGATATATATGCAGCTCTAATTGCCAGTGCCACCACCATACCTGCAGCAGGGCTGGGTGCTCTGGTTGCCAACCGGGTCAGTGAAAAGACCCTCGGTCGTATAATCGGTGCGGTTCTTACCCTACTGGGCATAGCCATGATTGCCATTCAGTATCTGGCAGCCTGAGTTTCTGGATGCGAGCTGTTCTAATATTTTTATATCCCCGCTCGAATCATAGATCCCCATAGGCAGAGACCGCAGTACTCTGCCCACGGGTTATAAGGATTTTCTTTATATTTGCATCTCATACCACATATTAAAATATTGACCTTCTTGTCTTTTATATATATAATAAACTTCCCACGACCTTACG
>DIFM01000015.1 GCA_002419135.1 Dehalococcoidia bacterium UBA5748
ACAGGGTTACGCCTTATTAATTATAATACGAAGCGGGGTAATAAAATGGTATTGCAAAGATTGCTTCATCCCGACAAGCGGGATTCGCAACGACGATTTCATATTCACTTATTCCCGACCAGTCAGGACTTCCCCCAACGGAAGCAAATTATTATATAATACCGTGCTTCTTTCTTTTCTTTTCCAAACCTGCTATTATTAACGTCCCCCGGTTTAAAAAAATCGTCTTATAAATATCTTAAATAGTCCGAAAAGTTATCTCCGTGTAAGCCTGAAGTACTATTGACAGGCACTATATATTGTGTTACTCTTACAACGCAAACACAATATAGTGAGGTGGCGGTATGAAATGCCCCTACTGCAAGAGCGAAGATTTAAAGGTTATCGATTCCCGCGATGTCAACGACGGCGTCAGAAGACGCAGGCAATGTCTCAGCTGCAATTCGAGATTTACCACATATGAAAGAGTTTTACCCAGCAATCTGTTTGTGGTAAAAAAGGATATGCGGCGGGAGGAATTCAGCAAGGAAAAACTGCTTTCGGGAATCAAGAAAGCCTGCGGTAAACGTCCGTTGCCGATCGGCGCCATTGAAAAATTAGCCGATGATATCGAGGCGGAATTATATAACATGGGGAAAAGCGAGATAGACAGCTATAAGGTTGGTGATATGGTGATGGAGGGATTGCGGGAACTGGATTACATCGCCTATATCAGGTTTGCCAGCGTCTATCGCGATTTCAGCGACATTACCGATTTAAAACAGGAAGTGGATACTTTAATTAACGCCGGAATAATCAAAAAGAATAAAACCAGCGGGCAATTGACCCTTTTGCCTGATGAATTAGCAGAAAAAACAAACCGGAAAGCAGGTAAATAGCTATCATGAGCAAGATAAATGATTCAAAAGGGAAAATAATAGACCGTACACAGGTTGCCAGAATAATATTTTCGGCAGCCGATTCGATGGGCATATCCGACAGGAAGCGCATAGAGCTTTTAACCAATCAGGTCATCGACAGGCTGGAGCGCCCGCAGACCTTGCCCGGCATGGAAGACCTGGTGCCAAAAGGTTACAGGTCTTCGCTCTCAGCCACAGAATCGGAAATACTGAGCGTGGTTAAGGAATTTCTGGCAGATGAAAAAACGGAACAGGAAATAAAAGAAATAGCAGAAGAAAATAGAGTGCCAATAGAAGAAACGGATAATAGCGAGGCAGTAGTAAAGGATACTCCGCAACAATCCCAAACTCATCAAAACAAGACTATGACAAAGGAGAAAGAAGACATGGTAGTAATTTCGCAAGCTTCTGAAGGGGTTAAATTGACTGATAATGCCCTCCAGGTACTGGAAAGAAGGTATCTAAAGAAAGATAAGCAGGGGAATGTAATCGAAACCCCTGAAGAATTATTCCGCCGCGTGGCTCATACCATTGCCTCGGCGGAGACCAAATACGGAAATAAAACAGATGTTAAAAGGTGGGAAGAAAACTTTTATCAGTTAATGACTAATTTGGAATTTTTGCCCAATTCACCGACGTTGATGAACGCCGGCAGGGAACTGGGNNAACTGGGGCAGCTTTCTGCCTGTTTCGTTTTGCCCATTGAGGATTCCATGGAATCCATTTTCGAAACCGTCAAAAACACCGCTTTGATACACAAGAGCGGCGGCGGCACCGGTTTTTCATTCTCCAGGCTGCGTCAGGAGATGGATAGGGTTGGCTCTACCGGCGGTGTTGCCAGCGGACCGGTCTCTTTTATGAGGGCCTTTGATGTGGCGACCGATGTCATCAAGCAGGGCGGTACTCGCCGAGGCGCCAATATGGCGATATTAAGCGTCGACCATCCGGATATTATGAGATTTATCATGTCTAAGGAGGATATGGTTTCACTTACCAATTTCAATATTTCTGTAGCGGTAACCTCTGATTTTATGCAGGCGGTTAAAAGCGGTGCGGATTACAATTTAATCAATCCGCGTACCAAAGAAGTTGCCGGTAAGCTCAATGCCAAAGAGGTATTCGATAAGATGGTCGAGTTAGCATGGAAGACGGGCGACCCGGGCATTATTTTTATCGAACGCATTAACGAGGATAATCCCACTCCTCATCTGGGGCAGATAGAAAGCACCAACCCGTGCGGCGAGCAGCCTTTGCTGCCGTATGAATCGTGCAACCTCGGTTCGATTAACCTGACAAAGATGTTGGTAGAAAAAGAAAGTGGCTATGAAATCGATTATCAAAAACTGTCACAAACCGTAAAAGCGGCAGTGCGCTTTTTGGATAATGTTATTGATGTCAACAAGTTCCCGATACCCGAAATAGGGGAAATGACACGAAAAACGCGCAAAATCGGTCTGGGCATTATGGGCTTTGCCGATATACTCTTAAGGCTGGGTATTCCCTATAATTCGGAAGAGGCGTTAAAACTGGCAACCGAAATAATGGGCTTTATTGACAGGGAGGCGCTCGATTATTCATCTGTTTTGGCAGATGAACGCGGCGTCTTTCCGGCCTTCGAGGGTAGTATTTACGATGTCCCGGACGGCGTAAAAATCAGAAATGCTTCCAGGACTACCATAGCGCCCACCGGAACGTTAAGTATTATAGCCGGCTGCTCGAGCGGCATCGAACCGCTGTTTGCATTAAGCTATATCAGGAATATCCTGGACGGAACCAAGATGGTAGAGGTGAATCCATTCTTTGAGCAGGTAGCGAAGGATGGCGGTTTTTATTCTGAAGATATGATGAAAAAACTGGCAAGCGGCGCTCATCTGGCAGATATAGAAGGCGTACCCGAAAGTATCAAGAGGGTTTTCGTTACGGCGCATGAAATCGATACGAACTGGCACATAAAAATGCAGGCTGCTTTCCAGAAATATACCAATAACGCTGTTTCCAAGACGGTAAATTTTTCCAGAGAAGCAACCAAAGAAGACATTGCACGCGTTTATATGATGGCCTATGAAGAAGGCTTGAAGGGCATCACCATCTACCGCGACGGCAGCCGCGACGGACAGGTACTATCCACAGGTACTCAAAAGAAAGAGGAAAAGCCGGCGGTAGTCGAACATACGCCTCGCCGCAGGGCAAAGGTAACCACCGGTTTTACCGAAAAAGTAAATACCGGCTGCGGGCATCTCTATGTTACCGTAAACTCCGATGAGCATGGTATTTGTGAAGTATTTTCCAGTCTGGGCAAGTCGGGCGGTTGCGCTTCGGCACAGCTTGAAGCTATATGTCGTTTGATATCGCTGGCTTTAAGGTCGGGAGTCGATGTTGACTCACTTGTTAAGCAACTGGAAGGAATACGCTGTCCGTCCATTGCCTGGGAAGGGGGAAAATCAACACTTTCCTGTGCCGATGCCATAGCCGGTGTGCTGGAAGACCATTTTAAAGACAGCAAGGGAGTTGAAGAAGCGGTTGAAAAACCGATGAAGGATTACGGACTGGTCAAAAACATTGCCGGGCAGTGCCCCGATTGCGGCAGTATCCTGGTCTTCGAAGAAGGATGCTTTAAGTGCCCCGGCTGCGGTTATACCAAGTGCTAGGCCGGTTTGAAGTCATTTTGCTATAAAGTTATTACCCACTCTATTACTAATTACTGGGGTGGGTAATTTTATTCACTACGACTGGCGGACGACCATTGGTCGTCCCTANNCTGAATTCGTGAAGGACGAATGAAGCATCCGGGGAGGAGGCTAATCATGTGTTCCTTACTGATACTGTAGTCTCGACTGGACGGGATTTATCCCTACCCCCGAGATCCTTCGGTTGTTTCACTCCCTCAAGGATGATATTTTTTATAATTGTCGTTATGGTTCGATCCCGACAGGTCGGGACTTCGTTGTCCCTCTCTGATTTATATTAGGGAAACTCTGAAAAAGTCCA
>DIFM01000030.1 GCA_002419135.1 Dehalococcoidia bacterium UBA5748
TTTGACCATTTTATTGTTTTTCCCCTCTTTTAGAAATTAAGAATTTTTATAGATACATAGATTGGTTGCTTTTTCAATACCGCAGGTCAGGTTCGACATATCGGGTACGGGAACCGTCAGTCTTTGTGGGCTTGTTACGCTGATCTATGCAGGTATTCTTCGCTATCGTCTGGTAAGAAAAGAGGATAGAAGCGGGTAAAATTCCCTTTTATACTGCGGCAAACGTTATCTTTTAAGATTGATTCAAGTATATTTATATTCGTATATTCTATCCTCCGGTTTGATTTTATTTTCCTTACCATATAGACTGTTAAAAACAGGGGTTTTAGGCGTCTATCAAGAATAAAAGGTGAGGACGAGCGATGTTTTTAAGCCAGTTCCAAACCATAGGCGATAACCTCTTTACCCGTGGGATGGTTTCTTCCGAGAGCGGCAACCTCAGCATTCGCACCGGAGATAATCTTGTCATCACGCGCCGCGGCTGCCGTCTGGAAAATATCAGTGAGAACGATTTAATTGAAACCGGAATCTACAGAAATAATCGTATAACCCCACTGGCTTCTGCCGAGCTGCCGGTGCATCGAGCGATTTATCAAACTACGCGGGCGCAGGCAATAGTGCATGCCCATCCGCCTCATGCCGTAACCCTTTCATTAACGGAGCGGGACATAGTTCCCAACCCCGAATTGATATCGGAAATATGCAGTGTTCCGGTTATCGGGTGGGGAGTCAAAGTTGTTCCCGGTACTCTTGAGGATGAAATTGCTGCTGCCTTGAGAGATCATCGAATTGTCCTTGTACGCGGCCATGGCAGTTTTGCCATCGGCCAGTTGATGGAAGAAGCTTACAATCTTACAATGGCTCTTGAGGAGAGCTGCCAGGTTTCATGCCTTTTAAAGAGTATAAGGTAACAAACCGTTTATATGAATGAATTATAAGTCTGCTTTTATCTGTGTTTACCCAGATTTCAAAGCCGTCTTTTCACAAACAGTCGTCATTTTGTCCGGATATTTCTCCGTGTAAAATAGTCTATTTATGAAAACAGAGATGGACTATTTTTCTTCCTTACTCTTCCCTTTGAACGTATCGAAAATAAGGTCTTTTTTTGTGCGGGTTTTTTTAATCGACAACAGAGCTGTGGGTAAAAATTTTATAAAGCTGATTATAAACAGGACGGCGGCCATGACAGCGGCAAAAGCGGAGTGTGTACCGAACCAAACGATAAAGGGCAGTGCAATCAGTCCCAGAGCCATAGAAAGAGCAACGTTATGCGTGATAACGATAGGGATAAGCACAATGGCAATGAAGATTCCCAGTTGCAGCGGATAGCCGTAAGCCAGGAACAGGGTAATAATGATACCGATGGCAGTTGCCATTCCCTTACCGCCGGAAAATTTCAACCAGGGCATCCAGTTATGGCCGATAACAGCCGCCAAACCGGCAAGCAATACAAAGGCATCCGGGGCGTTTAAACCCCATTTGGCGATGGCGATTGCGGCTACCCCTTTGGCAATATCGATAAATACCACTCCCAAAGCGGGTGCAATCCCCACCTCGCGGAAGACATTCATAAAGCCGACATTGCCGCCGCCGAGTTTGCGGATATCGCGCCCTGTCCAGAGGCGGGTAACGATATAAGCGGTGGGAGTGGTGCCTAAGAAATAGCCAATGATAACAGTCAGAGCTTCAGTCATCAGAATCTCCCCGGATTATCATTTGTCCAATTTACTAATATACGGGAGTGCACCAGTCCATATACTTGTCGTTTTTCCCTTTTATGACATCGAAGTACAGCTGTTGCAGCTTTAAGGTTATTTCTCCCGGTTGTCCCGTGCCTATTTTTTTATTTTCTACCTCAGATACTGGTGTCAGGTGGGCGGCGGTACCCGTTAAGAAGCATTCATCGGCGTCATAGAGCTCAACCAGGTCGATTTTCTTTTCGATGGTTTCGATTCCCAGTTCATTCTTTGCCAGCGTCATAACGGTATCGCGCGTGATGCCCTTCAAGATGCTGTCTTTTGTAGTCGGAGTATATAATCTTCCGTTCTTTATCAGGAAGATGTTCTCCCCGCTGCCTTCGGAAACATTTCCATCCTGGGAGAGCATGATGCCCTCGTCATAACCTCTTGAGATGGCTTCCGATTTGGTGAAGGCATTATTTATGTATAAACCGGTTATCTTGGCGCTGGGAGGAATAACGTTATCCGCAGGTCGCCTCCAGGACGATATGCAGCAGCGGCAGGCATCGACATCGATATATCTGCCCCATGGTATGGCGAAAACCAGGAAGTCATTATCGAGATTGTGAAGGCGCACTCCCATCGCTTCGGAGCTTTTATATGACAAAGGGCGAATGTAGATATCCTCTTTGAGTCCGCTTTTTTGTACCATTTCGATAGTTATTTTACACATCTCTTCAACCGAATAGGGTATCTTCATCTTCAAAACAGCACTGCCTTCCGCCAGGCGTTCGTAATGTTCTTTTAAGCGGAAAATATAAACCTGCTTTTTATCCTCGTTCCAGTTGCCCCTGATACCTTCGAATACCGCTGTGCCGTAATGGAGAGCATGGGTCATAATGCCGACTTTGGCATCTTCCAGCGGTACGAATTCATTGCGTAAAAAAGCGTATGACGGCATGTTACTCTCCTTAATTATTGAAAATTGATAGCTAGGATTATAACTCTATGAGAAGGATTAGGCAAATCTATTCTTAATATTTTCAGGCAGGTCAGTGTGTTTTAAAATGAAATAACCTTATCGGAATCGACAACCCATTCTGCCAGTTCGGGCATTGTTGCCTGCACTGCCCCATCGATTAGGGGCTTATCCTTATGAATTCCGCAGCGGGTCATACAGGAACCGCATACTTTTACCGGAGTTCCTCTTGTTATCAGTTCCGCCAACATCTCCGTAAGGTTGAAATACCCTTCGGGAGGATTAACACCGTCTTTTGCCAGGTCTATAGAGTCGTTCATCAGGAATATCCTGAATTCCGTTCCCGTATCAAGCAATTTATCCGCCAGTCTGAGCGCATTCCATGTAACATCCGTACAGTCATAGGGATTTCGGTTGAGAATCAATAGAGTTTTCATAATACCCCCGTCAAATATTAATCTATTATTAAAACAGTTTCTTTTTCAGTCTAGTCTCTTATTAAAAAACTGCTAAATACTATCGAACCAATTGTCGTTCCATTTCCTCATTTTTTCCTCGTAAGGATAGGTTCTGGCGACAGCGTCTTCTTTGAAACTGTATTTGTAATCGGAACAATAATCCAGCAGTATCTTGTATGCCCAGTTAAACTTCTTCATCTTTTCATCGTTTTCTGTAGATGGAGATTTGTTTTTATCGGGATGGTATAAATTAGCGAGCTTGCGATAGCTGTTCTTAAGCTCTTTCATAGTCGCTGCTTCGTCAAGATTTAATAATTTTCTGGCTTCGTTGATATCGTTATAGTCCATAGATTTACTCCCGGTCGCTTTTTAGAATATAATCACCCACTTTTACGCCCAGGGTTTTTGCAATGAGCTGACACTTTGCACGTAAAAAGAAGAAGATGTTGGCTGTTTCTGTGTCATTTGCCTCGTAATTACCCTGCCCCTTGGAAATAATGACATCCGCTGACTCCAAAAGCGTTTGCAGCTTTGGTGAACAGCGGGATATTATAGTAGCAGGAGCATCTGCTCCGTTTGGTATGATTGTAGCTACCTTATCGATCCCGGCTGCCAAAGCGTCCTTCATGGTAGCATCATTTATCACCGGTTTCCCCCTGACGACAAAATAGACTTCTATATCACGGTATCGTTTAATCTCTTCAATGAGAAGCCGGTCGAACACAATTTCCCCGGCATTATCACCAAGATACAACAGTTTGCGGCAGTTATCGAGGCTCTTCGTAAATTTTTCATAGTCATCAATGGCTAGAGAAACAGAGTTAGAAATCGAGTCCAGCAGTTTATCTATCCCGCCGTAGTCGAATTTAGGGCCCAGGTCAATGGAGTTGCCGGCAATTGCCAGCTTGCAGGCAGTATAAAGCCTGTCCGTGGAATCGCTTACCATTTTTTCCAATTTGGGATATATGGCAAGAACTGCATTGTTGGCTTCAACCTTTGCCCTGCGAAAAGGATCATTTTCCCCGGTAATACTATTTATTACCCGGTAAGCCTGCTGTGTGATTTCCGGCGGTTTCAAATGCGGTGAAAAAGTGGGAATCATCTCTGCTACAGCGTCAACCACCTGACGGTGGATATGTTCGTCGTCGGTGGCAGCTCTTGCCGCTCTAAGCGCCTGATTTAAAAGACAGGGTAAACAATCGATATACGATTTCAAGATATTCTTCCTTAACTAACAGTATTTCTGTCCCGGCAAATCTGTTCGAGCTTATTCGAGATGTCTTCTGCTTTTTTACTTAAAGAATGAGCAATGCTCAAAAGGTCTTCTTGTTTTTCAGCATCTATTTTAACATCTTTTAAGATGATAGCTCCACGCGGACAAACATTAAGACAGATGCCGCAATCGTTACATTTTGCTGCGTCTATAAATGCCTTCCTGTTAATTATAGATATGGCATTTTGCGGACAGTTATCCCGGCAAATGCCGCAGCCTACGCACCGGTCTTTCCTAATTTGCAACAAAGCCTTCCTCATTTCCAAAGTATTCTATATATAGCTTACTTTTGTTCCGTTTTATTCTGAAATTGATATAATTTTCCAGTTTCGCCGATACAGTCAATATACAGAACTCCGTTAAGATGGTCGATTTCGTGCTGAAGGGCTTCCGCCAGCAGACCGGTCGCCTTGACCCTGATTTCTTTCCCGTTGCGGTCCAATCCTTTAGCGGTTACTTTGTCAGCTCTTTTCAACTCCCCGTAATAACCGGGGACGCTTAAACAGCCCTCTGTTACCTGTTGTTCTCCCGACTTTTTGACTATTTCGGGATTAACCATGGCAAAGGGTTCTTCACCCGGCATTTGCAGTACGATTAATCTGAGCGATATGCCCACCTGGGGTGCGGCAAGCCCGACTCCCTTTGACTGCTGCATGGTTTCAATCATATCATCGATAAGTTTCAATACCGAACTGTCGATAGCAGGGACTCTTTTTGCTTTCTGCCTTAATACAGGGTCATCGGGAAATTTACTGAGCGGTAGAATAGACATTGTTCTATATTTATATCCTCCTTTTACCTGTTGTTTACTTTTTGCCAGCCGTCATTATGGTAAAACCTGCTTCGGGATAGTATCCGTCTCTGCTTTCTTCAACCAGTTTGACGTTACACGGCTTCTGAAACAGGGTAGAAATAGTGTCGGCGTAATTAAAACCTGATTGACTTAATAATTCTGTTACTTCATTAAAACTGTAGAAATTGGCATATTTATAGAAACGATGCCCTTCCGCTTTCTTTTGCAGATAAAATTGCCCCCAGGGGCTCTCTTTTAATACCAGTCCGAGCGCTAATTTCCCGTCCTTTTTCAGAATACGGTTTGCTTCTTTTAAAACGGGCAGGGGAGAATCTAAAAAGCATAGCGTAACTATCAGGAACACCGCTCCGAATGTCTCCTCTTCAAAGCGGGTATCATCTCCGCTTGCAACAAAAACATCTATTCCTCTATTCCTGGCGATTTCGGCCGTTTTAAAAGAGGGTTCGACCCCTTTTTCTATTCCCAATGCCCATGCAAATCTCCCGCTGCCGACACCTATCTCGAGCCATGGTTTCGGTAATAAAGGCAGTATGTTTTTGAATGCCGCTACCTCATTGGCGAATATCAGTTTTCCCTGTTTATCGAACCATTTGTCATATTCATCGGCAAGGTTGTTGAAGATATTAAAGGAGTCTTTGGGATTTCCTGTTTTAAGTTCCTTATTCCCTTTGCTTTTCATAAAATCTATTTTGCGCCTCCGGTTGAATCAAGAGATTATTTATATCATTCGCTATCAGGAAGTGCCGGGAAGTTTTCTTGAATAGAATTTTTTATCGCCGTATTCCCTCTCTATCAGTTTGCCTTCCCCGATTAACTTTTCTACGATAGCCCACTCTGCGTTCAGTTGTCCGAGAAGCTCTAAAACCGCATCTTCCCTCATTGGATGTACTGCTGTAATGCTTAGCAAGTCCTCTGATGCAATACCGGTGGAAGAAAAGGTATTTCCTTCGTATCCGGTAAGACATTCGACGCTGTTTATTTTATTACGGAAATTCGTGTAAGCGCTATCGATTGTCTCCTGATTGACGGCCTCAATCTTTTGGGCGGGAGGCCTGGTCGGAGTAGATAAATATGAGATTGAAGGCGTTAACTCAGATATAAAAGACGAGATTTTATCAACCTCTTCCATATCGTCATTAATACCTTTTACAAGCATTGTTTCCGTGGTTAATTCCCCCTCGAATGATTGCGAAAATTCCAATATTCCGTCCAAAATTGCATCCAGTTCCAATCCTTTGCATGGTCTATTTATGTTCTGCCACACTTCAGGAGTAAAAGCGTCCACCTTTAAAGAAACCCAGTCGGCTTTTTTTAATTCATCCTGCAGTTCTTTCCTCCGGAGGAGAGAGGCGTTAGTAATGACGGCAATCTTTACGCCGGTTGTTTTCAGTAAATCTATCTCTATCCCCAGATTTGCATCCAGAGTCGGCTCCCCGTCGGGTACAAAGGCGAGATAATCCAGGGGTTCGCCCCTTTTTTTAAGCTCTCCCAATCTTTTTTTAACAGCCGCAACGAGTTCTTCGGGATTATAGTATTTCCTTCTTTCAGTCTGAATATTTTTTGTTTTTCCCAGTTGGCAATATACACATGAGTATGAGCATATCTTCGGAGGTATGTTATTGATTCCCAAACTGCGTCCCAAACGTCTGGATGGCACCGGACCATAAACAAATGAGTAATTCAAAATTTTATCTCCATTGCCGGCGGCATTGTTTTCCCTGTCTGCATCCACAGCCGTTTCCGGTATTTTTGTTGCAAGCGGTAAATACTTTATTTCGTACAAAGCGACTGTTAATTAAATCCTCCGAATTGATGTCAGCACTGTTTTTCTCGCCCGTCCGGTTTACGATTGTGTTTATATAAGAAGAATTCAGCAGGCGGTCATATTGTTGCCTTTTATATTTATCGCCGAGGATTTCATATGCTTCATTTATTTCTTTGAATTTTTCGCCGGCTTGCACTGAATTTGAGGGATTTTTATCGGGATGATATCGCAGAGCCATTCTTCGGAAAGATTTTTTAATTTCCTCTTCACTTGCATAGGAATCAACTTCGAGTGTTTTATAATAATCTTTGTGCACCATAATCTCTTAAATCATTCTCCGAAACTACTTATCCCTTATTTAAACCGGTTGTTTCAGGCCAAATTCCCTGTCCAGTATCGCGGTTATCTGTTCTTTATTTTGAATACTGGTAGTAGCCGCCACCACTCTCCCGTTTTTGAAGTATACGGTGAACGGCAATCCCATAAACATGCGGCATTCGGGGAGATTTCTGATAAAACCGGCTGCCGGAATATCGAAATCCTGGTCGTAAAAACAAACGTGGGCGTATTGTACTTCAAGCTGGCTTAAGATAGCATATACCGGAATACACATCGGCCCCATTCTGCCGCAGCATATTACTACATTTTCATTACCGGCAATAACTTCTCGAGTTTCCTTTTCCGTTTCAAGATGCTTAAGATTGGTTCGTAACATTAATATCTCCTTTTTTCTCGAATAGTCCTTGTATACCATGAAATAGTTTTTTTGATGTTGCAACCACCCGTCCCCAGTTTATTATCAAGTGTATTATCACAATTGAAACGATAATTATAGCTATCCAGGCATGTAAATCCACCCAGGTATCTCTTTGTAAAATCCAAAAAGTGCGGCCATTGTCACTTAACATAGCATTATTTATAATCAAGCACCCCGCGGGGTAAAATAATCCATAATATAAATCCGGAAAAGCCCTCAAATATAAACAGTATTAGCAGTGCTATCGATACTATATACTGTTCTATTAACTGCCAAACAGGCTTAACAAAACAACTTATTTTTTTAAGTTATGCTTTTGAATCATAAAGACCCGCCAAAATATAAGTAATGTTATCCAATTTGACAGCCCCTGCATGGTTTGCTAATATAATAATGAGCATATGCTCATAATACTTGAGGTGAAGAGATTTGTCAAGACCGTTTAAATGCAGAAGAATAGCAAATGTGCCCGGGATAACTTATTTTAAGCCGGCGGGAATACCGCTGGATAATCTGGAGGAAGTGACATTATCTCTGGAAGAAGCGGAGGCATTACGACTCAAGGAGCTGGAAGGATTGGAACAGGAGCAGGGAGCTGAAAAAATGAATGTTTCACGCCCAACTTTTCAAAGGATTCTTGCTTCAGCCAGAGTTAAATCTGCCGATGCCATATTAAACGGCAAAGCAATTCGCATTGAGGGCGGCAATTTCGAGTTAGCGCGCAATCGTTACCGGTGCCGCGGCGGGCATGAGTGGGAAGTGAGTGGCATAATCGTCGCTCCCGCGGTTTGTCCTGAATGCGATAATACAGAAATTCAGCCTGTATTGTCTGCAGGATACGGGTGCGGCAGGGGAGGCCATGGAAGACATGGCGGACGAAGATAATATCGATTAAAAAGACATAAAAAAATTATAAAATATAAGGAGGTATATTATGCCAGGATTTGATGGAACAGGACCCCGTGGAATGGGACCAATGACAGGAGGAGGAAGAGGATTTTGCGGAGTACCCGCAGCAAGGCCGATAGCCCGTCCCTACGGATTTCGTCGCGGCGCCGGATTAGGATACGGCTATAGGTACACAAGTGCGGTGCCGGAGTACAACCAGGAGCTTGATTCTTTAAAAAACGAAATGCAGTCGCTTAAAGATGCGCTAAGCAGAATAGAAGCTCAGATTGACAAGATTAAATAACCATATCTGAAAAATCCAGTATGGATAAAGGAGGTGCGACATGCCGGGATATGATGGAACGGGACCCCGTGGAATGGGGCCGATGTCAGGTGGAGGAAGGGGTTTTTGTGTAGTACTTAAAGAGGCGACAGAGAGTCGCTCGGCGGATGAGGGACAAAGTGAGGATTATACCAACCCGGTATCTTCCATATATGAGCAGGAAGAGGAAATAGATGCCTTAAAGAGCGAAATGAAATCGCTAAAGGATACTCTTATCAGAATAGAATCGCAAATAGCAAAACTAGCAAAATAATAAGGAATAAAAGAAGGAGTAATTATGAAAATAGCCATTACCGCTACGGGAACTACGCTGGAGAACGATGTCGATTCGCGTTTCGGGCGTTGCCCGTATTTTATAATCGCCGACCCCGATACTATGGAATACGAATATCTTGATAATGCCAGTGCGCAGGCAGGCGGAGGCGCCGGAATAGCTGCCGCACAGATGATTGTAGAAAAGGGAGTGGAATCGGTTCTAACCGGCAACTGCGGCCCCAACGCTTATAACGTATTATCCCCGGCCGGAATCAAGGTGATTACCGGGGTATCCGGCAGAATCGCCGACGTAATAGAGGATTATAAAGAGGGGCGCTATAAAGAAAGTGCCGAAGCCAATGTTTCCAGTCACCACGGTAAAAGTTAAGTGATTTTCAGTCATAGAAAAGATTAGATATTATGGGAGAATAACATGCCCCAAATGGAAAGGGGAGGTAAATATGTCTTCGGCTGGTCGCAGGTCAGTCAGGGCGGAGTCGTTGCTATTCCCTGTGAGGCGGTAAAGGAATACGGGGTAAATCCGGGTACGGAGGAAATCCTGATATACGGCAGCAAGAGTTCGGGCGGGTTTGTGATGGCGATAAAATTACTCTTAAAGCAGTCTAAGATGGGGAGTATTTTAACGGACAATCCCGACCTTGATAATGAACAAACGGAAGAAGGAAGAATATTCGTCCTGAGAGATAGAAAATATTGCCGTAGCAGGGTCGGAAACAATAACACTTTAGAACTTAAACCGCAGGTGCTTGAAGCTTTCAATATCACACCGGGCGACGGGTTGCTTTCGGTAAGAGGCAGTTACATCGGACTGTCAATGATTTCAAAAGGGCTGATTGTCAAGTGCGCAAAAAGACACTCTGAATTGGAGTGTTTCTGACAACAGCCGATAATTATCTAAGGAGGTGGAATTATGCCAAGAGGAGATGGTACAGGCCCCAGGGGTGATTCATCACCCAGAGGCGGAAGAATGGGAGGAAACCGTGCCGGAGCAGGGGCGGTAGGAAACTGTGTATGCCCCGGTTGTGGGACTAAAGTCCCCCATCAAAGGGGAGTTCCCTGTTACGATATGAAATGTCCCAAATGCGGAAAGGGGATGGCAAGGGAATAATATGATAATATCCGTAGCCAGCGGAAAAGGCGGGACCGGTAAGACACTTATTTCCACCAGTCTCACCCTTTCCTTAAAATCCTTAAAAGACGATTATGATGTTATGCTTGCCGATTGCGACGTGGAGGAGCCGAACGCCTATATTTTTCTTAAACCACAAATAGCGGGCAGCGAATTTGTGAACACCAGGGTGCCGGTTGTGGCGGAAGAAAAATGCACCTTCTGCGGGACGTGCGCCAGGGTATGTGCTTTTAATGCCATTGCCGTTTTCGGTAATCACGTGCTTACTTTTCCCCAGTTGTGTCACGGTTGCGGCGCTTGCAGCTACCTTTGCCCCGAAAAGGCTATCACTGAAGAAGACCGTCATATCGGTGTGGTGGAGTGGGGTGATGCCGGTAGTATTAAATTTGTACAGGGGATACTTACTGTCGGCGAAGCAATGGCTCCTCCGATTATCCGTCAGGTTAAAGAACATGAATCCGCTGAAGGTATTATTATCAGGGACGCTCCGCCGGGAACTTCATGCCCGGTAGTGGAAACCATCAGCGACAGCGATTTTTGTATTCTTTTAACCGAACCGACCCCCTTCGGTTTAAACGACCTGATTCTGGCAGTGGAAACTGTGAGAGAATTGAATATTCCTTACGGAGTCATTATTAACAGAACCGGAGCGGGAGATGCCGGGGTTGAGGATTACTGTAAACAAGAAAAAATACCCGTTCTTATGAGGATTCCTCTGGATACCGAAATCGCCAGAATATATTCGAGAGGCATCGCTATGGTCGATGCTATGCCGCAGTGGAAGAGCCGCTTTGTTCAGCTTTATAAAGAAATTAAGGAGATGGCAGATGAGAGAACTGGTAGTATTAAGCGGTAAGGGCGGAACGGGAAAAACAAGTATCGTCGGCTCGCTGGCGGCACTGGCTGAAAATAAAGTGATGGCAGACTGCGATGTCGATGCGGCCGACCTTCATCTGCTTCTGAACCCATCCGTTAAACAAACAGAAGAGTTCTGGAGCGGGCAAACGGCTTTTATAGACAGTGAAAAGTGTACCAAGTGCGGTTTATGCGTAAAGCTGTGTCGTTTTGATGCCATAAAAAACTATAAGGTTGACCCGATAGCCTGTGAGGGTTGCGGTTT
The DNA here is from genome assembly GCA_002419135.1 of Dehalococcoidia bacterium UBA5748. Classification (GTDB taxonomy): domain Bacteria; phylum Chloroflexota; class Dehalococcoidia; order Dehalococcoidales; family UBA5627; genus UBA5627. The sequence continues at coordinate 11,482 of DIFM01000030.1, forward strand.
TTGTTCCCACATCTGTCCCGTCGAAGCTATTAAGATGCAGGATAATATGGCCGGTTATTTATTTATTTCCGATACAAAATATGGGCCGCTGGTTCATGCCAAACTGGGAATTGCACAGGAAAACTCCGGGAAACTGGTGGCAAAGGTGCGTCAAGAGGCTAAAAAGTTGGCTGCGGAAAGCGGGGCTGAGTACATTATCTGTGACGGTCCTCCCGGTATCGGTTGCCCGGTGGTATCATCGCTTTCGGGGGCAAATATGGCACTTTTGGTAATCGAGCCTACTCTTTCGGGAATACACGATATGGAGAGGGTTATCGGTGTTTGCCATCATTTTAATATTCCGGCACTGGTGTGCATAAACAAATACGATATCAATGAAGAAAACTCACGTGAGATAGAACGATACTGTAAAACACAGAATGTCGAAGTGGTGGCGAAAATCCCCTTTGATAATGTGGTCACAGAAGCGATGGTAAAGGGAATCCCTGTTGTGGAATACTCTGAAAGTGCCGTTTCGAAAGAGATAAAAAGCCTTTGGCAGAATGTTCTAAAATCTTTAAGCAGTAAATAATACCCATTTTTGAAAGTTGTTTAATATAAAAATCAAAAATACAGGGAGTATCTTAAAAGATGGTTAAAATAGATGAGCAGTCGTGTATGGGTTGCGGAGCCTGTACAGATGCCTGTAAGCAGAGCATACTGTATCTGGATGGCGGTGTTTGCAAGGTATCGGACCAGAGTAAATGCCAGGGTTGCGGAGATTGTCAGAGCGTTTGTCCGGCAGATGTGATTCAGATATTATAGCGGTCGCAAAGTTTAAATTCGTCCTTACAAAAAGTCAGGACATCTAATGGTAACGGTAAGTTAGGAAATAAGAAATATACTATGCAGGATTTAATCAAAGAATTCATGGCGCAAAAGAGATTTGCCGTAATCGGTGCCTCCGATAACCCCGAAAAGTACAGCAACAAAATAGTCAAAGACCTCAAAAATCGCGGCTACGAAGTCTTCCCCGTCAATCCGAGGTTAAAGGAAGTAGATGGGCTGGTTTGTTTTAGCAGTCTTGCCGATATTCCCTGCAAGGTGGATGTGGTCGATTTTGTGGTGCCTCCGGCAGTTACCGAAGAGGTTTTAAAGCAGTGTGTCGGGCTCGGTATTAGGCGCATTTGGTTGCAGCCTGGTTCCGAGAGCGAGGCAGCTATTGCCTACTGCCGTGAGAATAATTTAAATGTTGTGTATAATGTATGTGTCATGATGAGCTGATCAATAAAAAATTAAAACTATCACGAAGGAGAAAAGAATAAATATGAAGTTTGCAATACCTGTAATAAACGGCTTGCTTTCATCGCACTGGGGGCAGACATCCGAGTTTATGATTATCGAAGTAAACAACAGTAAGCAGGTGGTCGGGAAAGAAACCATGGTCGTACCGACGCATGATTGCCATGGGACTCCCTTAGCGCTGGCGAAAAAAGGCGTAAACGTTGTCCTTGCCGGCGGCATGGGGATGGGGCCGCGTTCGGTATTCGAGGGCAACGGAGTAGAGGTTGTGCTGGGAGTAAGCGAATCCGACCCGGAAAAAGCCGTTATTCAATATCTCGAGCATCAACTGGAAATCGGAGATAACGTCTGCCATCACGATGACGAGGCAAATCGCGGTCATGGTGAATGGCACCAGCAGCACCACGGCGATAATAACTAGCATTTTTTATTAAATAAGGATTAATAATTGGACTTTATAACCATAATACTGCTCTTTCTGGCGGGTATTGTGGCTGGCGGGTTCGGCGGTCTTCTGGGAATCGGCGGCGGAGCTGTTATGCTGCCCATTGTTCGCTTCGGATTCGACTTTTCGCCCTCTATTGCTGTCGGAACAACGCTGGTAGCTGTAGTGTTTACGGCGGTTGCCGGTTCATATCAGCACTGGAAAATGGGGCACGTCGACTGGAAATCGGTAAAATATATCGCTCCGGCAGGGATTGTCGGGGTTATTATAGGTTCTGTCCTGTTTTATTGGATTAAAGATTATCACGAGCTAATCGATTTAATACTCGGAATTGTTTTTGCGCCCATTGCCGCCAGTATGATTTACGAGGGGCTGTTTTTAAGAAATAAACCCGACTTTCCCGGCCGGACAATGGGGGGTAATATCCCTCTTAAAGCCGGAATCGGCGGCGGTGTAGGTATATTTACCGGTATGTCGGGCTTGGGGGGCGGTTTTATAATGGTGCCGGCATTTGTCTACCTGCTGCGTTCGCCGGTCAAGATTGCCATCGGGTCGTCTATGGCTTCATTTGTGTGGTTTGCTACGGTCGGCGGAATCATTAAAATAGCTCAGGGTTTGTGTGATGTTCCGGCTGCGCTTGCGATGGGTTTAGGGGCGATCGGAGGAGCAATAATCGGAGCACGGCTCTGCTCCCGTATCAGACCGGCAACATTAAAAACAATATTCGGTTTTATATTTTTGTATGTATCTTTAAAATATATCTTCAGCTATTTCGGTATAACTATTTAAGGAGCGCAATGAAATGTCTGATAATCTTGATGAATTTGAAGAACTGCTGTTGGGGGAAGAACGCAGAAATTATTCGGCACAAGCCATCGACCATGCTATGAATCCGCGCAATCTGGGTGCAATGGAGAATGCGGATGTATATGCTAATATCACCGGTCCCTGCGGCGATACGATAGAAATATGGCTCAAAATCGACGATAACATCATTTCCAAAGCTACTTATATGACCGATGGATGCGGAACAAGTATAGCTGCGGGCAGTATGGTTACCGAACTGGCAACCGGTAAAAACATAACCGAAGCTATGGCAATCAGCCAGCAGGATGTGCTGGATGCCTTGGACGGGTTGCCGGCGGAGAGCAAGCACTGTGCCCTTTTAGCTTCGAATACTCTGAAAGCGGCTATCAGAGAGTATATGGATATCAAAAAAGAGCCCTGGAAAAAGGCTTACCGCAAGCAGCAATAATCATTTTATCTTATACTAATGCCCGTAAGGGCAAATCCTGTCTATCCCTGTAATCGCGCAAACCGATGCCCCTGTTATGCCGAATAACACCAGTTTTTTCCCTGCCTCATTAACCCTGTCATTGATGTCATCGAACGAGCCGTTGGCAATGGTGCTGCCGGTGGCAAAAATAAGGTCGCACCAGGATATCATCTCCTGTGTTTGAGTTTTGCCGTCCCATATAATTACACCGGCTTTGTTTTGACCTATGTTCTTGGGATTCATATCGGTACAGCGAACATTGTTCGTTCCGAAAGCTACTACAAGACTCTCAAGTATTGCCGGCTGCAAACCTATCATTCCTATTTTAACGCTGCCGTATTTTTTCTTTATCTCCTCGGCGATAATATCACCGCATTTTGCCGGTTCTTCATCACGACAGTGTATCACTCCAGAAGCGATGCCGAGATGCGATGCAATGGCATTAAGTGTGGCTACCATAATAGCGCGGTTGCTGTTGGTATCCAGGTCAAAAGACAGCACATCTTCAATAGTTCCTTCAAAATCCTTCGGGCTGTCTGTAAAAGCCTGTCCGTAACCTCCGCCGAACTGTGCCTGAATCATTACCTCTCTGCCTTCCAGAATGGCGTAATCCTTCCTCTCGGTATTGCCGATAGCCTGCAGGGGCGATAAGGCTCCCACCGTAACAACTACCGGTTGCCCTTCGGCCTTGTTTTCTTTCACCAGTTCTACCAGTTTATTCCTGACTATTTGAATAGCGCTTGATTCTGTCATAAATATGCTTACCTCTTCCCTTGCTTAATTTAACAAAGAATCGCCGCAATATCCGCGGCAGTTCTGCAGTGATTAGTTATTATATACTATTATGATAACGTACTGAAGCCGTACGATTCGAATATGGCTATTACCTCTTTACTGCTCAGAAAATCCAGGTAATCGCGGGCGGCTTCGGCATTTTCAGACGCGCCGACTATAGCTGTCGGATAGGTTATCTTTGAATTTATTTCAGCCAGGGCGGAAGCCACGGTTATAACCTTATCGGATGTCAGCGCATCGGTTGAATAAACGATACCGGCAACAACATTTCCTGTTTCGACGTAGGCTAACACTTCGCGTACCGTGCTTCCCAAAAGAAGTTTATCTGCCATATCATCGCTGATTCCGAGGAGTTCAAAGAGCATTTGAGTATACTCTCCGGCCGGAACAAAAGACGGGTCACCGATAGCTACAAGTTCGATGACATCGTTTGTAAGGTCCGTAAAACCGGCAATATTTTGGGGATTATCGGGGGAGACAATTAAAACTAGGCTGTTTGTAAGAAAATCGCGGCGCGTGTCAGATAAAATCAATCCTTGCTGCTGTAGTGAGTCCATTTGCTTGACCCCCGGTGAAATGAAGATATCACAAGTAGCGCCGTTCTCAATCTGCGTTTTTAATGTTCCCGCTGCGGCGTAATTGGCTTGTATGGTAACATTTGAATTCTGTTCCATATAAAGAGCATTGATTTCATCAATGACATCAATCATTCCTGCCCCGGCGAATACTGTCAGTGTGACAGGTTCTTCCTTACAGCCTGTAAAACCTACAAGTACAATGGTAATAATTACCAGCGGAATAATTTTCAACATCCTGTTTTTCAATTTGTAAGTACCCCTCCCCTCTTTTCTTAATAATTTTGGAATAAGCAAATGTCTGTTCATGCCTTTAATTGGGAAAAAGGGAAGAGGGGTATATAGCGGTAACTATATCGCACTGCCAGTCAACGTTTAAAGTAAAAGCCGTTTCCATCTCTTCTCCTTTTCCAACGGGAAGCAAGACCGTTTCCGGTAATGCCGTCTAGATATTTTATCTACCGGCTGTTTGCCATGGATTGCTCTTTAGGCAAAACAGCTCCGGAGAAATCAATAACTTATAACACAAACGTTATATCGGTGTCAATATATGGTAGTATCAATAACCCGCTTTTTTATAAAATATTATTGAAATCAGGGCTGTTTTCAAATGTATTAAACGCCGGAAGTTTAAAAAAACGAAATATTCGGTTTGTTCGTTGTGATAGTGTGAATATAGCGGGGGTAGAAAAATATAAGCATTCGGTATAGACTAATATATATCTCAAGAAAATGCAGAAAGCGAAAAAATGGAAATAAAGGTCAGCACATTAAGTGAAAATACTGCTCTTCACGGTTATATCGGCGAATACGGCTTGAGTCTTTTTATTGAAGCTGAGAACAAACGTATCCTCTTTGATACCGGCTTGAGCTTTTCTGCCTATCATAATGCTCAGATTATGGGAATCGATTTAACGAAAATCGATTGTATCGTTCTCAGTCATGGACACCTGGACCATACCGGGGGGCTTGCGGAAATTCTGCGCAGAATCGGGAAAGAAACCGAGGTTATCGCCCACCCCGATGTATTCGAACCGAGGTATACACTGCGGGACGGGCAAACACAGGAAAAGTTTATCGGATTGCCTTATTCAAGAGAGGAACTGGAGAACCGAGGCGCTCACTTTACGCTTTCCAAAGAACCTGTCTTTATCGCCCCTCACATTATGACCACAGGTGAAATACCAATGCTCACCGAATACGAGAAAGTGGAAAGTAATCTCCATATCAAGGACGGGGGGAATTTTAGTGCCGATAAGATAGCCGATGATTTATCCCTTATTATAAATACGGAAGTCGGTCCGGTGGTATTTACCGGATGCGGCCACCGCGGCGTCATCAACATTCTGTTTCATGCCCGAAAATTGACCGGTAATGAAAAAGTCTATGCCGTGATTGGAGGTATACATCTCTACAGGGCAAATGAAGAGCGTATTCAAAGGACAATTAGTGAATTTAAACTGATGGGCATTCAGAAACTGGGAGTCTCCCACTGCACCGGTTTTCATGCCTCGGCAAAAATCGCGGAAGCATTTCCTGAAGGGTTTTTCTTAAACAACGCCGGAAATCGCTTTATCTTACCCTGAATCTCTTATGGCACGGCGTGAATCATCGATTAGTATCAACTATGGCTCAGTCTGTTTTTCTGCCTGACTTTGCAGGTCAGCCCCGCACCTGCCGCAGAATGTATTATTTTCAGGGTTGGTAAATGAACAGCTTTTACACATAACAACGTCTTGTTTTTTCTCTTTTCCCTGGAATACCTTGACATGCGGCCAGGGTATTTCAATTCCCTCTTCATCGAAGGCTTTCTTGAGCCTTTTTCTCAGCTCGCCGGTTACTTCCCACTGCATGCTGGGGCGTACGTCGCCCAGTATCCTGATTTCAATCCCGGAATCGGCGAATTTCTGAACCCTGAGCACCTGCGGCGGTGTCTTAATCAGCTTGCTGAAATATGGGTCTGCCGCCAGGTCTTTCCCGACCCTGTTTATTACATTAAAGACGTTGTCCAGGTCTTCTCCGTAAGCTACCGGAACATCGAGATTAACCCTTGCGAGGTCTCTGGTGTAATTGGATGCGGTTGTTACGGTACTGTTTGGTATGGTATGAACGATGCCGTCGAGGTCGCGCAGAACCGTTCTCCTGAGATTGACTTCCTCAACAGCTCCGGCAATTCCGGCTATTTTAACTGTATCTCCGACATTGTACTGGTCTTCCAGTAAAATAAACATCCCCGCCAGAAAATCCTTGACCATAGTCTGCGCTCCCAGTGCCAGCGCAACTCCGACAACGCCGGCGCTTGCCAGTAAGGGGGTGATATTCTGTCCCAGTTCTTCCATTATCAGAAAGAAGGCAACTACTCCCGTTACTATACCAACCATCCACACTATCAAACTGGTTAATGTTTTTGACCTTCTTTCGAACCAGGATTTAGAGTGGCGCCCTTTGCCGCTGCTTTTAACGAATCCGGTTACCATTTTCGGTACGAAAGCCTTGGCGATACGGTATATGAAATATGCTATTGCGATGTATGCCAGTATCAGGATTCCGTGTGAAAGCAGCCATTCCTGAATGCTCTCGGTGGTTATGGAGGAAAAAATATCTTCTTTGGAAAAGATAACGGCAATAAAGGATAGCATTATTACAGCTATCGAGAAGTAAATCACCAACAGCATTAGTCGGTCAAAAAACTTGTTCTTTTTAGCAGATTTTTGATCGGGTTTGAGTTTGGAGATTCTGTCTCTGAACATATTCCTGAAAATTACAGTTAATATGAACAGTACTGCCGCAGCTGTCAGAAACCATATACTGTTTACAGTGAACCATTCCCACATATCCTAAGCCCCTTTATTTAGATGCTTAAAGGATTATAACATAAAATTGAAGAAATTTAAGAAGTTCATTAGATTTTTGAAATAACAGCCTTGACCCTTTTTTCGAACGAGCTTCTATCCAGTATAACTTTGTGCCGGCAGCCGAGGCAGATTATTCCGATATCGGCGCCGGTCCTTACCACCTGCCAGCGGTCACTGCCGCAGGGATGCTTCTTTTTAAGCTGTACGATGTCGCCAGGCGTAATTTCCATAACCATTATATAGCTCTCTAACGGAAACTGTTTATCAGTTCTCGCAAATCTATGGCAGCCCGGCGTGCGGCAGTGGCAAAGTCAGCCCCGCGCGAGGCATATATTATCTGTCTGGCAGAGTTAATTATAATTCCTCTGCCGATTAAGTCGGTTCCGTTTCTGACTGCTTTTTCAAGGTCGCCGCCCTGTGCACCGATGCCGGGAATTAAAAAGAGCATATCCGGGTAGATTTCCCGCAGAAGGTGCAGTTCATCGGGATAGGTGGCTCCTACCACCAGCCCCACATTGCCGTACTTATTCCACTGGCTGGCACGGTCTGCTACCACTTGGAATAGGGGAATATTCCTGCCATCCGCCGTACAGCTTAAAGACTGGAAATCCCCTGAGCCGGCGTTGGAGGTGCGGCAAAGGATAAAAACTCCTTTATGGCGGTATTCTATAAAAGGTGCAACGGAATCATATCCCATATAGGGGTTAATGGTTACGGCATCGAAATTGAAATTGTCGAATACGGATTTGGCATAGGCATTGGCGGTATTGCCGATATCCCCGCGTTTGGCATCTGCAATAACCGGGATATCTTCCGGAATAAAATTCACGGTCTCTTTTAAAGCGGAAAAGCCCTGCGCGCCGAACGCCTCATAAAAGGCAAAGTTCGGTTTATAAGCGCAAACGAGGTCGGCCGTAGCTTCTATAATCGCCTTGTTGAATTCGATGATGCTTTCAGCATCCTGAAACAGGGCAGGGTCTGGGTCCAGCCCGATACACAGCAGGCTGTTATTCTTGGAAACGGCGGTTTTTAATTTATCAGCAAAGTTCAATTTATATCTCCTTAGGTTCCTTGATATTATCAGCCGTCATATACGGGCGTCAAGTAAAAGAAATCAAAATACAAAGAAAATTATTGCATTCTTTTATAGATATGCCATAATATTGATGCTATCAATCAGAGGTGCGAAATAATAAGAAGATGGTTTATATCTGTTACTGTCATTACCCTTTTATTGCTTTTGCCATGTTTTTCGGGTTGTTTATATGGGGTTAGCGGCTCGGGTAATCTTGTTGCCGGGCAGTTTAATTACAGCGATTTTAACAATATCGAAGTATCGAATGTATTCGAGGTGGATATAAGCCAATCCGACAGTTATAGTATTGACATAACATCTGACGACAATATAATGGAGTATATCATCATTGACCGCTCGGGTGATATACTCCGGATTGGATTAAAACTCGGATACAGCTATCGTTCGATTACAGCAGTGGCAAAAATCAATATGCCCGATATCAGCCGGTTTGTTTTGAGCAGGGCATCCAGCGGTATTATCAATGATTTTGCTGCTGCCGGTAATATCAATATAGATGTTTCCGGAGCCAGCAGCCTGACGTTGTCGGATTTAGCTTGCGCTGACATAGGTATAGAAGTATCGGGTGCCAGTAATATGTCTTTGGAAAGTTTTATAACAACAGATGCCGGTGTAAATATCAGCGGAGCCAGTACCGCAGTTGTTAATACCGAAGGCACTCCGGATGCCGAGATAAGCGGGGCTTCCAATTTTCAATACATCGGGAATCCTGAGTTGGGTGATATAAGTGTGTCCGGTGCTTCCGATTTTAAGAAAAAATAGAAATTTAACGATGCTGTGATTACGACTATGACAAACCCATCCCCGTAGTCGGGGAGTCGTGTTTTGATTAATTGAATGTCGTTTTGCCGTCAGTCCCTGACATAAGTTCGGGGCAAGCGGCGTATGTTACGTTAAAAATCATTGCAATACTTTTTAAAGGCGCAAGCCGGCAGAGTTGGGGAATAGGGATATTTTGCGGAGTTTTCATGCGGAAATTGTCTTATCGGCAGTCAATAAAATATATTTACAGCTTCTCGGATTATGAAACCACGCATAAATTGCATGATTCCGTAAGCTATGACCTGCGGCGGGTGGAAGAGCTGATGTCTGTACTCGATAATCCCCACCTGAAAGCAAAATCGGTACACATTGCCGGCACCAAGGGCAAAGGCAGTGTAGCTGCTATGACGGCATCGGTACTGACAGCTTCGGGCTATAAAACCGGCCTTTATACATCGCCCCATCTAATCGATATACGAGAACGTTTTCAAATCGACGGCAATATGATATCCGAAGCTGAATTTGCCGATATCATAAGTGAAATAAAAGCGGCTGTCGGTGCAGTCAACCGCCGCGCAAATTACGGAAAGCTGACTACTTTCGAGATAATGACGGCTCTCGGTTTTGTTTTTTTTACACGCCATAATGTGGATTTTGCGGTGGTGGAGGTGGGGTTGGGAGGCAGGCTGGATGCCACTAACGTCATCAAGCCTGAGGTATGCGTCATCACGCCGGTCAATCTGGACCATACCGATGTATTGGGCGATACTATCTCTAAAATCGCCGCCGAGAAAGCCGGCATAATCAAGGTTAATGTTCCCGTAGTTTCTGCTCCTCAAGTGGATGAAGCTATGTACGTAATTGAAAAAAAATGCATTGAGATTGATTCACCCCTCATAAAAGTCGGAACGGATGTAGTATGGAAAGATGCCGGCTTCAATCCCGGAGTATCACAGCTTTTAATAAAAGGCAGGCTGGGTGATTATCGGTTATCACTTCCTCTTTTAGGTTGTTGTCAGATGGAGAATGCCGCAACAGCGGTAGCCGCTCTGGAGGTTTTAATAGAAAAGGGTTTTAATATATCGCCCTTAACCATCAGTTCCGGCATGAGTAATGTTAAATGGCCGGGGCGTTTCCATGTGTGCGGTAAGCAGCCCGTAATCATAATAGACGGAGCGCACAATATAATTTCTGCCCGCGAACTGAAAAAATCCCTTCTGTATTATTATAATGATTATTTTCTGCAGGACGGCCTCCATTCTTCAGAAGTAAAAAGCCTTGTTTTCGGTACCTCTGCCGATAAAGACGTGACAGGCATAATTGGCGAACTTGCCCCTCTCTTTAACCAAATAATAGTTACCCGTTCCGCACATCCGCGCTCGATGGAAATCTCAATACTGGAAGAGGAGATTAATAGATTGGGGTTAGAGGTCAAATCCGCTGAAGATGTTGTCAAAGCAATAGAGCTTGCCAAACAGCAAGCTCTGAATAGAGGTCTTATATGTATCACCGGTTCGCTTTTTGTAGCCGGCGAAGCTGTCGGATATCTAAACCCCGGCTAGCGCCATACCATACTGTGAGGGCTTATTTCGTATATATTCTTGTTAGTGGCGCTTAAAGAATCGATTTCGAAAGACTGGGAAGGCGTGAATTGGGCGGTTCTTAACCTGATATACATCTGAGCCCAATCAACCGAACTGGTAGAGGTATTCCATCGGATACCCACCTCCCATTTTTCGGAGAAGAACAGGAAATACTTTATTACAACCGTATTGGGATAAACTACGGTTCCGTACCAGGATTCGTCCAGAGAAATACCCAGTTCGGGGCAGTTGGTGGCAACCCAGGAAATAAACGTATTTCTTATGGAGATTGCTTCAGAAGTAAGTTCTTCCAGTGATTCAGGTTTTTCCTGTACATTGAGCGTTATAGTTTCAGTATCCGAATAGCCCTGCCATTCGGCTTTAACTCTTACCCTGATAATACTGCCGGCTGTCCCTTCATCCGGAACAACTACAACCTCGGCTACATAGCCCTCGGAAATCCCCTTGGGCCCGACCGATATATACGCATTCTCGGCTGTAGCTGAAATCCTTGCCAGATTCGGATCGATTGTTTGAGTGGTTTCGGTGGTAGCACCGCCGGTTTCTGCCGTAGTTGTGTCCTCGGTAGTTGTAGTTTTTGGCTCCATGGTACCGTAATCAACAGTAACCAGAAAAACATAATTGGCACCTTCAATGGCATCATCCATATGAAGAGGCCAGACATTTAATGCAAAAGGCATTGGCTTTACTTCGGAGGTAGTTGTGGTATCAGGTGTTTCCTCGCAACCGCCCAAAAGCGGCGTTATTAACAGCAGCCCTGACAGAAAAGATAAGCAAACCAACCTGAAAATTTTTTTTGAAATCTTCATATCCTGTTTTTTCGCTATTTGATTCTCTAATACTATTGTATTAAAGAGGGGTTGTCAAACTGTGTGCTTAAGGCTTCTTTCGGGAGCATATCTCCCAGTATTTTTTCCATAGCCATAGTATGGCAGCACAGCCCCCAGTGAGAGAAGAAATCGCAGGTGCAATTCCAGCCTTCGATTCCGTATTTTGTAACGTGGGTATCGTTTTCCCCGCGGAAATTCACTGAAAATTCAGTAAAGGTTATTCGGTCTTTCTCCTGGGCGTATCTCTTGGCTTTTTCGATTTTTCCGATTAAACTCGATTGCATTTTACCCTCCCTTAAACTGAATATATTTATAATTAAAAAAGCACTGAGCCGAAACCGGCCAGTGCCATCAATTATGGACTACCCCTGGAGTTGCTATATAAAAAATCAGAAGTACCATCTCATCTATTTCTCCCAAAACCCGCAATTCAATTCTACTCCTTTTGGGGAAATAAGTCTATATCTTTCGGGTTATTTCGGGGTGAAAATAAACAAATTGTAACCCCGATTTACACGCCGTATAGTTACACGCTGTAAGTCCGCTTTTTGGGGCGTTTGGAATGTTTTCAGCTTGCTTTTATTATAACGGGCGAATAATATAATAAATGAAATGATAAAGCGTTTTTCCCTGTACGGTTTTCTCAAAAACCAGCGGTATTTCGAGCCCTTTATCATCCTCTTTTTCCTGCAGCAGGGGCTTTCATTCACGCAAATAGGGATACTTATAGGTTTCCGTGAGCTTTTAATCAATATTATAGAAATTCCCAGCGGAGCCGTTGCCGACCTTTTCGGACGCCGCCGCAGTATGATTCTGTCGTTTATTTCTTACATTATCTCTTTTGCCGTCTTCGGATTCAGTACGGATTACTGGCATTTCTTCGCGGCGATGTCCTTTTTTGCTATCGGAGAGGCTTTCCGTACCGGCACTCACAAGGCGATGATATTTACATGGCTGCGGTTGCAGGGGCGGTTGGATGAAAAGACAAAGGTTTACGGATATACGCGTTCATGGTCGAAGATCGGTTCGGTAGTATCCACGATTCTGGCAGTTGTTTTTGTGCTTGTAACCGATAATTATTCCTGTGTCTTTTTCTTTGCCATAGTTCCTTATATTATGGGTCTTATTAACTTTTTATCCTACCCGGCTGAACTGGAAGGGCATCAGGAAAAACATGTCAGCGTTAAAAGGGTATTGATTCATCTTTGGGAGTGTATGCGTTCTGCCGTGGAAAATGTGAACCTGCGCCGCCTGATAATCGAGTCCATTTCCTTTGAAGGCGTATATAAGGCAGTCGATACTTATTTACAGCCCATCCTGAAGAATATCGCTTTAATGTTGCCCATCTTCATCCTGTGGGGAGAAGCGCAGCGCAGTTCAATAATAGTTGGAATCGTATATATTATCATCTATTTCGCCGCAGCTTATGCCAGCCGTAATGCACACCGTCTTGTCAGTTTCGCCGGCAGTGAAGAGGCATGTAGCCGTCTTCTTTGGAAATTCAACACAGTTATTTATATTGCGCTGATTCCACTTCTATTTTTTGAATTGTATTATGTAGCTGTAATCTGTTTTATATTGCTGTCGCTTTTGCAGAATTTCTGGTATCCCGTATTATTAAGCCGTTTCGACGCCTTTGCTACGGAGGAAAAAGGGGCAACCGTTTTATCAATCGAAAGCCAGGCTAAATCGCTTTCGACGATGATATTTGCTCCCTTAATGGGAGTACTGGTGGATTATATAGGTGCAAACGGGCCGGGAGGAGATTTCTGGCCGGTTGCCGCTATCGCTGTCATTCCCGCCCTCTATATTCTGGCGACACAACGGAAAAGAGCCACGGCATAAATAATCCCCTTAGTGTATAATTATCGAATTACATCGGAGGTTAAGTGATTAATATCAGAGCGTCTGAAAAAGTGGCGTCATTTTCTCATCTTGCCGGGGCGTTTGCCTCGCTAATCGGTCTTATCGTTCTGCTCTGTGTAACCTGGGGCAGGTGGGATTTTTTCTCTGTCTCTCTGGTTTACGGACTGGGGGCGATTTGCCTCTTTTTGGCAAGCGGTTTTTATCATGCGCAAAAACAGGTAGAAAATGCGGTAAATATCTGGCGCAAGCTGGACCATCTGGCAATCTTCATTATGATTGCCGGCACCTACACCCCGATGGCTTATGCCTATCTGGAAGGGGCATGGTTCTGGAGCATCATCTGCGTGCAGTGGGCATGCGTACTGGCAGGGTTGTTTTTCAAGTTTTTTTATCTGCATGCCCCACGCATCATCTCCCCCATCCTCTATCTATTGATGGGCTGGATGGCGGTTATCCCGATGAATATCCTCTGGCACAGTATGTCCGCTCTGTCTTTCTGGCTGCTTGTAGGCGGTGGCGTAGCTTATAGCGCGGGTGCCATCATATATGCATTGAAAAAACCGAATCCGTTTCCGGGAGTTTTCGGCTTCCACGAAATATTCCACATCTTTATCCTGTTGGGAGCTGTGTTACACTACTTTATGGTTTATATCACCGTTACATCATTTTAGATGTCATTCTGGAAGGAGTGAAGCGACTGAAGAATCTCGGGGGAAGGGGGTATAGCCGTTCTTGGTGAGTCCCGATGAGTCGGGAAACCATAACGGCGGCGGAGTAGTTAAACATACCTGTCCTGTTCGTTTGACCCTTCGACATGCTTAGGGCGAACGGGAAAACAAAGTCCCCGCCCACGATGCTTCGTCCCGACTTGTCGGCACTCCGGCATGTCATTAACCACAAACACGTAGGGGTGACCAATGGACGCCCGCCTGTATAGCAAATAACAATCAGGCTATTCAATAAGGCTTGCCGCGCTCCGATTACATCGGGAAAACTCGCAAAGACAATCGGTATATATTCCCCTGTGCTGTCTTAAGTGCTATGATAAAGTATCAATCAATTAAGGGTCAGTCATGGTATATAAATCCGATGATACTCCGTTAAAACCGCTCAAGTGGTATAAGAGCCTTGCCGATAAAAAAGAGCGGCTTGAAGCGGGCTTATTTCTGGTGGAAGGTGAACGGGCTGTAAGGCAAATTGCCGAGAATAACCCCGATGCCATCCTCGAGGTACTATCGACGTCTGAAGTACCCTCTTTTTGCAGTATATATCCTTACAGGCATATTACAGGAGAGCAGTTGCGCTCTATTACATCAGCTACAACTCCGCAGGGCATAATTGCCGTCTTACGTATTCCCCGGGATGTATATTCAGCAAACCTTCCGGACAATCCCGGCTCGAAAATCCTGCTTTTGGAAGATATACAGGACCCGGGAAATATCGGCAGCCTGATTCGCACGGCGGTTGCTTTCGGTTTTTCCGGTGTCATAATGAGTGAAAAATGCGCCGATCCTCTTTCCCCCAAGGTTGTGCAATCCACAGCCGGCACAATCCTCTCCCTTTGGATTAGACGGACAGGCGATTATTTAAGTCTTGTCCAATCTTTAAAGACCAAAGGTTACTCTATTGTGGCTGCCGATTTGAACGGGGAAGAAAACCCCTCGTTTTTACAGAATACGGACAAACTGCTGCTGGCACTGGGTAACGAAGCCTCCGGATTAACCGATGATTTGTTAAAGCTTGCCGATTTCCGTTTGAGGATTTCGATTGAAGATAAAGCCGAATCCCTGAATGTAGCCGCCTGCGGGGCGATTTGTATGTATCTCAGCCGTTAATAACGTAAAAATAATTATTAAAACGTTAAGCGGAGGGATTAAATGCAAAGTAAACAGGGTATCCTCTGGGTTAAGACTTCGGTTGTGGTGACTTTTCTGATAATGATTACCGCCAACGCTCTTGCCAATATAGTCCCCATTAACGGTGTCAGTACAGGGCAAGTCTCAGATGCCTATCAAAACCTTTTTACGCCGGCTGGATTTATTTTTCCATCTGGGGCGTCATCTATCTTTTGGTGGCAGGATATGTGTTATACGCGCTGGGATTTTTTCAGGCGGATAAAGAAAGCGTTAAAACTGAACTATTGTATCGAACCGGTATTATGTTCTCAATATCCTCGCTGGTGAATATGGCATGGATATTATGCTGGCACTACGATTTGATTCCGTTAACTATGCTTTTAATGGTTGTACTTCTGGGGAGCCTTGCCTATATTGTGTATATAATTAACAAAGAGGATTTATCACTGCGCGATAAAATATTCATCAGGTTACCGTTTAGAGTTTATTTCGGCTGGATAAGCGTGGCAACCATAGCCAATGTAACGGTGCTTTTGGTGAGATGGAACTGGGACGGGTTCGGTATATCGGAAGCTATATGGGTGGCGATTATAATCGCAGTTGGGTTGATAATAGGGGCAGTAACGTCGGTTAAAAACAGGGATATCGCCTATGCTCTGGTATTTATTTGGGCTTATACGGGGATACTTATCAAGCATATTTCCTCAAGCGGATTTGCCGGGCAATATACGGAGGTGTTTGCCACAGTAATCATCTCCGTTATCCTTTTGATAATGGCTTCAATTTATATAGTTTGGAGCGGGAAAAGGTTGGAGAAGAAATCGAATAGTTAATATTTTTTATGTAAGACTTATCTATATTAAGAAATGAAAAACATCATTTTACGAGGCTAACTTTTCTCTTTATTTGCCGTTATAGTTTATATAAGATTATTGGTAATAATAAGGGGTCGTAAAATGTTCAAATTGTGGGAAAAATTATCTCTCGTTCCGCTTGCGCTTGTACTGGTTACGATGCCTCTGGCAGGCTGCAGCACCGATAGCGAGCCGATAGATATTAATTTCGATTTAAACCGGGATGCGGAAGGGTGGAGTGGCGGATTTGCCGATTTACCTGTAGATTACGAACAGGACAGCTACCAGCTCGATTTCGGGTATGTGGATTCGCCTCTGGGCGGCAAAGCCCTGATGTTAAGCAGTATGAACCGCAGCGACGATACTTTTATGTATATCAAAAAGCAGCTTACATCCGCTGACGGTTTAAACCCTGATACGATTTATCTGGTTACCATAGAGGTTACATTTGCTACCAGCGCTCCCGCCGGTGCCGTGGGAATCGGTGGCGCGCCCGGAGAAGCGGTATATGTTAAAGTCGGGGCAACGGCAATCGAACCTGTTCCTGTAGACAAAGACGGTTTTTATGAATTGAACGTCGATAAAGGACAGCAGAGTTCGGGTGGCTACGATGCGGTAGTGGTCGGCAACGTTGCCAAGGTAGTCAGCGACGATTTTGAAACATATGAATTGAAAACCTTGAGCAATCGGGGCAATCCGTTGGAAGTCACCACCGATGCCGACGGTAATATGTGGATATTTGCCGGGACCGATTCCGGGTTCGAAGGTCTGACAACTCTTTACTATACAGAGGTCAATATTACCCTGGAAGCTAAATAATAATAAGTATTCTCCTCCCCTTATTTGCTCCCTGCGGCTAAAATGAGCTGTAGGGAGCTTTTTATTTTATATTGACCTTATTCTTCTTCTATTCTACAATTGTCGCATGCCTTCTGAAACGCTAACCATTGTGATAACCGTCGTTGCCATGCTGGCTGCGGCCGGTTGTATGGTGGCGGCTTTTCGTGCCTTCAAGTATATGCGCACCATCGACGATTGCCCCACATCCAAAACGCAGGGTGTTTTTATCGGGCTGACCGAACTGAAAGGCACGGCCGAAAGCGATGTGCCGCTCATAAGCTATCTTGCCGGAAAGAAATGCGTGCAATACATCTGGCATGTGGATGAGCACTGGTCGCGCACGGTACACGAAACTTACACCGATGCCCAGGGGCATGTGCATTCTCGAACACGAGTTGAAAGCGGCTGGGAAAATATAGCCGGTGACGAGAAATCGGTTCCCTTCTATCTAAAGGACGATGCCGGTATAATACGCATCGTTCCCGATGGCGCCGAAATCCAAAATATCAGGATTTTTGAAGAAAAATGTACCCCGAAAGACGATTTATATTACGGCAAATGCCCGGTTAGGGAAATCCCTCACACCACCCACAGGCGAAGGTTTTACGAATCGGCTATCCCTTTGCATACCATGCTGTATGTAATCGGACAGGCACGTGAAAGGCAGGATATGGTTGCTGCCGAAATAGCGTGGGATAAAGATGTAAAAATGTATATAATCTCAAACCGCACCGAAAAGCAGGTTCGCCTCTCTTATCTGCGCGGGTTCTGGTTATGGCTGATAGCCGGTTTGCTGTGCGCATTCGGCGGAGCCGCTGCTTTAACTTATATAGGGGGAGGTATTGCGGTATTCGTCTGGCAACCTTTTGTAGTTACTGCCGTTATATATCTTTTTATTTTTATGCTGGCATGGGTCTTGAATGTTTATAACAGCCTGATTAACCTGCATAACCGCGTTAAACAGGGCTGGTCGCAGGTTGATGTGCAGTTGAAACGTCGCTACGATTTAATCCCTAACCTCGTCAAAACGGTAGAGGGTTATCGTTGTTATGAATCCGATGTGCAGATACTGATTACCGAACTGCGCAGTCAATCACAGGCTACGCCTCCCGGCGAAAAGGGCAGCGATTTTAAAGGGATGTCGCCGTTACTTAATATCGTTATCGAAAAATACCCCGAACTCAAGGCAAACCAGTCCTTTTTACGGTTGCAACAGCAGCTTTCGGAGACCGAGCAGCGCATTGCACTGGCACGTGATTATTATAATGATATCGCAACGTTTTATAACACGCGGCTGGAAATCATCCCCGACAGGTTTGTAGCTTTTCTTGCCCGCCTGCGTCCGCGCACCCTGATGGGCGCCGCCGATTTCGAGCGCGCGCCGGTGCAGGTTAAACTGGCGGCGTGAGAGTATTATATGTGATTGTGTAAATCTTTAACTAATACGTATTCCAAGATATAGGCAACGGCAATAGAAATGTGAAATAGTTATTGGCTTATCGAGAATATAGTTATTTTATTAAAGGAAACTCTGAAAAAGTCCAC
>DIFM01000042.1 GCA_002419135.1 Dehalococcoidia bacterium UBA5748
TAGTTTATATCAAAAGGAGTTTTTTCCGCCTCATCGCTGAAAGCTCTTTTGAACCCCACGTCTAACGTGGGGTTTTCCTATACAAGAAGGCAAGAGATAAAAGTCTTGCCATTATACGCCAGGATAAAGTATGGATTACTACCAAGCCGGGGGCGGTCAATGTTAAGAGAAGATACTACCGGGATCAAGACGGCACCTATCACTATCTGCTGGATGAGCTACTGGGAATAGGGAAATACCATCATATAACCCGCCATGTTCAGAAATTAGCGTTAGATATGGTGGGGGTGATGCCTTTCAGGCGGAGTGCAGAGATACTGGCTAAAGCTATACCCCTAAACCTGTCTCATCAGACTATACATCGTATAGTCGCCAGGGTAGCCGATATCCACCTTGAGAAACAAGATAGCTTACTTGAATGGTTTCAGAGAAACGGGGAGTTGCCTGACAGTAAAAACTTGGTTAGCGAACGCATGGTTGTCGAGGCCGATGGTATTATGCTATCCCTGCAAAGGGAGAAAACCAGGAAAACTGAGGCGAAGCTGGGTATCGCCTATGAGGGAAGGAAGAAGAGTGGCAATAACCGCTTCATAACTGTCAACAAATCGGTTTATGCCGATGTTATAAGCGGCGACTCCTTCTGGCCGGCTATGACACTTAAGCTCAGCCGGAGATACGATCTCTCGGGTACGAACTATATGCTGCTCGGTGGGGATGGTGCCAGCTGGATAAGAGAAGGGGCTGAATACTTCGGAGCCGACTACCGATTGTGCCGCTTCCATCTGAATCGTAACCTTTCCCGTGCTCTGGGACATGACAGGGATACTCTTAAAGCAATTAAAGAAGCCTTGCATCAGGAGAACCTTCCTGCTTTATTCACCTTGCTGGATAAAGCAGGGGGTTTGGCGACAGGCGACGTCCGCAAGGATATCGTGAAACTATCCGGTTACCTGAAGTCCAACTTCTCCGGGCTTAAGACTCATCCAGAGATGGATAATGCAGGATTGAACACCGGGGTCATCGAGGGGAATATCGATAAATTCATTGCCAGGCGAATGAAGAATCAGGGGATGAGCCGGTCGATTCAGGGTATAAGACGCATGCTTTGGCTGCGTATAGCCCTGTATGATAATAAGCTGAATGACTACCTCTATACTGAAACCGATAAGCCTGAATCTTACAAACTGCCCCCAAAATCAATCAGGCGAATAATAGACAAGCATTTAGAGCAGGATTACACACAATATTTTAAGGCAAGAGTGCCTGCACTTACCGGCCCTCATGCATCACGACCATGGGCTGAATATTTAAAATCTATCACCAGAGACACTATGATATAATTATGAAGTCTCTCTATCTTAAAACCTACAATTCTGAGACTGTAACTGTTATTTATAACGTATTGACTTACCGGAGTCTACAAGTTAGATTGAGAATAATAGCGATTTCGGAGGTATTTGCCATGTTAAGGATTAAGCCGGTTGCCATTATCCTTTCCTTAGTGCTTATATCTACCTTGTTTGTATCATCTCTCTCCGGTTGCGGTGATACGTCACAGGGCAAAGAAGTCTATCAGGGCATGTATTCCTACGACGACTTCGAATCTCCCGATACCTGCGGCAGCTGCCATCAGCAAATCTACTCCGATTGGTCTAAAAGCCTGATGGCCGTTAACTACGTTAAACAGTGGAAACAGGTCGAATATTTCGATTTGGCATATGCTCAGTCGCAACAGGTCGATGAAGTAGCCGGTGTCGCTTCAGGTTGCATCCAATGTCACGGTCCTTTGGCTTTCCTTTCAGGTGAGATTCCACCACCCCACGCCTCCGAAGGCGGCAGGGTTAACGAGGGCGTAAGCTGTGAAATCTGCCACTCCCTTACCGGTTCATCCGAGGAAGCTCCCTTTAACTTCTCCGCCGTTATGAACCTGGGTGATACCAAATACGGACCCAGAAACGATTCCGAAAGTACCTTCCATGAAACCGAATACAGCGAGTTCATCGGCTCCCCCGAACATTGCGCGCTTTGCCACGATGAGCAGAGCCCCTACGGAGCCTGGGTTAAGGAAACCTACCGCGAATGGGCTGCCGGCCCCTTCCCCGAAATGGATATCACCTGTATCCAATGCCATATGGACACTACCACCGGCAAGGCTGCTTTGGATGGCAAAGAACGGGAAGACCTTACAGTCCATTCCTTTATGGCTGTCCACAACCACGAAAGGCTGGAGGATAACATCGAGATAATTGCCTCCGCAGATTCGGAAGAAGTATCGGCAGGCGATACCTTGAACATTACCGCCGATATCCGCTGCCTGATGATGGGGCATTACTTCCCCAGCGGCTCTACCGAAGAGCGCATGCTTTGGCTTGAAGTCTGGGCTACCGACAGCGCCGGTAAAAGCTATTTCATACCCGTAAATGCCAAAGGCTTCGAGGGCGAAGAATATACCATTGCCGATTCCTCGGCAAAAGCCTACAGCGATATGGGTATCGTGATAGGCATGGATGCTTCCAATATTTCCCGCGACGGCGACGTCCCCGACGGCGCCAGGATTTTCCGCCGACCTTTCTTCAATCCCGACGGTGAAATGACCATTATGCAATGGTACACCTCTGAGAATACGCTGGTCGATTACCGCTTCGGTCCGCGCGAAACCAAGACCGAAACCTTTACATGGGAACTGCCCGCTGATATTGCCACAGGACCCATCACCATCGAATTCAAGATGTACTACAGCCTGGTGCCTTCTTCCATAGGAGAGTTTTTGGGACTTGCGGAATCCTACTACACCGCTTATCCGGCCAGCAGCGGCAGCATTATTATTAATGAATCACAGGAACCTGAACCTTCCAATCCGACCTTTGGAGAAATGTCTATTAAAGGGGCTGCAATCAGCTATTCATGTCAGAAATGCCACTATCTGGGTAAAAGTACCCTATCATGGTATCGTGATGCACAGGATTTACTGCAAAAAATAAACGGCATGCCCGGAGGCTGGGGGGAATCCGGATTACAGGTTCTAAGCTATTTCCTGGTTGAATACGAATGGGTTTCCGCGGATGATATTTTTGAAGCGGGCAGCTTATCAGATATCAAGCTCACCAATTGATAAATAAACTTAAAGTTCGTTCTATACTTCTATCGCTGCAAGAGCGTATACTGTTCTCATCATGGAGCCGGCTTCGTTGAATTTTAACATCATAACGCCGGCCAATATGCCGTCATCAACCTGCGCAAAACTGATTTCCACGCCTTCATCGAACAGCAAACCTACACTGCTCAGATATCTTGTCGAGTTATCGGCAAACTCGAGTTCTATCCAGTAGTTTATGGGGCTGGTAAAGGCAGTCCCATCGGCAACCTTGTATGCATAATAATCTACAAAGTTTACGCCCTGTAAAACCATTCCGTCGGTAAACTTTTGTTAATAAAACCGCCCGACGCCATCGATATCGATTACCCTGTCGGTTGTCCCTTTGATTTTTGCCAGCAAAGCTTCTTCATCTACAATGACAGCTTCGGAGTCGATAATCGTTCTGGTTACCGTTACCACCGAAAGCGTCTTGGTGAAACCGGCGTCTATAACGGTAACGTAATCGGTATCGTCAACGTCACAACCGCATACCGATAATGACGTTGTTAAAATGATACCGGATATTACCGTTAATGACTTTTTCATATCGCACTCTTTTACATTATAAGATGTTCTCTATATATAACGCCGAAAATTAGGAAAGTGTTGTACTTATTCAATAACATTTTATTTGCCCGTCCGAATATTCGATTCATATTAACAGGATTGTACCAGAATTAAAACTTGCGCTTTATAAATATAGCTCCAAGGATAATGAGCACGAATCCTGCGACTGCAACCAATATTATAAAGTAAGTATCGAACGAAGGTGTACGTCGCGGAACATCAAGCAGAACGGCGAATAGTAGGAGTAACACTCCGAACATCCTTAGAATATTCCCCCAAGATGGTTTCATAATATAGCTAACCTTTTAAACTTGACTGAGTTTTATCGCTTATATTACTGATAGCACTATTCTTTCCGTACTTTAATAATATCGCCCGTACAAACTGAATAATGCCAAGTAATGCTACCGCAGACCCGGGAATTATTAGCAGATACACGAAATAATAAAGGTGGGAACGTTCTAAATAACCTAGCGCGGTCGCTCTTATTCCCAGAGCAGTAAAGGTAATTACTATTATCAGCCCTGAAATCACCTGTAAAGTAGCATACTTTACCTGCGTTCTGCGTTGAATATAACCGCATATAGTAATTAAAAGCCCCAAAATCACCAGTATATACTCTGCATTGCTATCTGCAGGAAACCCAATCCATATTTCCCCCGATGACGATATGAACGGCTCTCCCGCTTTTAAGTCTGACAGTATCTTAACAATCATAACAACAAGTGTTCCGAAAATTATCTGCATAAAAGACAGGATTATATTTAGCATATTTAATCTCCAAAATTAATCGATGGTTTTTGTAATTCTATGTCATCAAGTTAAATCTCTTTTTTTGTTGCCTTGTCCAGTCCCTGTGCTAAAAGGACAGGACATTCTAAAATCGACCTGCCTCACTCCACCAACTTTTTGTAAATTCACAAACAACATAAATCTATCCTGCACGATATTTTTATCATTATCCCTATTTTACCATACAATTCTTAACAAATCGGTAAAAATGCCATGTGTAACAGAAATTTTTTTTATTAAAAGTACTAATTTACTATTTCGAATTTTTAAAATATCCATCTATCTGATTAACTATTAATAAATCCTGTTTTATAAAAAACATCTACCTAAGAGGAAATCAAGCTTAATCATTTTTTGACATATTCCCCCAAAGCTGATAACTTTTATATCTATGACAACAACAATTATTGCCGGGGTTATTTTTATCGCCGGGCTATGCGCCGGGGTATTTATATTTCTGTATCTGGCCTATTTCAGGAATAATTCTGCCGGCGGAAAAGCTTATACCTCAAATAGAGCAGCGGTGGACACCTCCCCCAAGAAGTGTCTAACCTTCGAGTGGAAATATATCACGCTGCCGCTGATAATCTTTTTCATATCATTCGTTATAGCGGCTATCTTTTTCTTTCAGCTTCCCGACCAGGTAGCCTATCGCTTCACCGCTGGCGGAACTGCCGAAAGCTGGATGGGGAAAACAGCCATAACCGCGATTATGCTGGGGCTGCAACTTGTCATTATTGTAATGGTCATTTTAATCGTTAAGGCAATCGTCGGGTTCGGTCAAGCTATCGAGCAAACCAGCCCTAATTTCAATCCAGACCGCTTTATGCTGCTTATAGGTAACATTGCCGCCCTGCCACAACTGGTGCTGGCCGTGGTAATGTTCGATATCTTTAGCTTTAATGTTGTCGGAGAACATGTTTTATCGATATGGTTGATAATTCTCATATTGGCAATAAGCGGCGCTGTAATTTTAACTGCCTTTTTCATCAAGGCTTTTTTGCAAACACGTAAAGCAGATAAATAATTTCTTTTATATTTAACAAGGAGTATCGGATTGTCTGAAAATAATCAGGTTAGCATGGAAAAAATTGTTTCGCTCTGCCGCAGGCGCGGCTTTATTTTTCCCTCCAGCGATATCTACGGTGGGCTTTCAAGTTGCTGGGATTACGGACCCCTCGGCAGCGAATTAAAACGCAACGTAAAAGATGCCTGGTGGAAAGCTATGGTACATAACCGCGACGATGTCGTAGGTTTGGACTGCAGCATACTGATGCACCCCGGTGTTTGGAAAGCAAGCGGTCATGTGGACGGCTTTTCCGACCCGTTGGTAGATTGTATGAACTGCAAGATGCGCTGGAGAGCGGATGAACTTAAGGAGCAGGTCTGCCCTTCCTGCGGAGGCAAACTTTCCGAACCTCGTCAATTCAACCTGATGTTTAAAACATTTATGGGGCCGGTTGAGGATTCGGCAAATATCGTCTATTTGAGACCCGAAACAGCACAGGGCATTTTTGTTAACTTTGAAAACGTGGTAAATACCACCCGCAAGAAACTGCCGTTCGGCATTGCACAAACAGGTAAATCCTTCCGCAACGAAATCACCACCGGCAACTTCATCTTCCGCAGTCGCGAATTCGAACAGATGGAGATGGAGTTTTTCTGTATGCCCGGAACGGATGAAGAATGGCTGGAATACTGGCGTAACGAACGGATGGACTGGTATCTGAAACTCGGTATCGACCCGGAAAGCCTGCGTTTCCGTGAGCACGCCAAGGATGAACTGGCGCATTACGCCAAGGGTTGTTACGATATCGAGTTTATGTTCCCGATGGGATGGGCGGAACTGGAAGGTATCGCCAACCGCTGTGATTTCGACCTTACCCAGCATGCCAAATTCAGCGGCAAGAGCCTTGAATACGTAAACAATGAATCGGGTGAACACATCGTACCTTATGTTATCGAGCCTTCAGCCGGCGTTGACCGCTCGGTGCTGGCTTTCCTCTGCAACGCCTACTGCGAAGAACCGGATAAGGATGAAATCCGCACCGTCTTAAAACTGCACCCGTCTCTGGCGCCCTATAAGGTTGCCATACTGCCGCTTAGCCGCAAGGAAAACCTGGTCGCTCTGGCAAAGGAAATTCATAACAGCGTCAGGAAGCAGTGGATAACCACCTACGACGATACGCAAAGCATAGGCAGAAGATATCGCAGGCAGGATGAAATCGGTACTCCCTACTGTGTAACCGTCGATTTCGATTCGCTGGAAGACCGACAGGTTACCGTCCGTGAACGTGACAGTATGAAACAAATCCGTATCCCGATAAGCGAACTGGTTAAGACACTATCGGCTAAACTTTGCGGCGAACCGTTCGACGTTTTGCCCCCCGGCGGACGCTGCTTATAATTGTCCTGCCTCGACATCATAATGATTTAAAGAGGTAGTCCTGACTATCGTTCTATAGAGTTAAACATATTTGAGGATAAAATACGGAGAATCCTGTTGAAAATAATTCACTTTGCCGACCTGCACCTGGGAGTAGAAAGTTACGGTCGAACCGACCCCGAAAAAGGACTGCCAACACGGCTGCTGGATTTTCTGGATACTTTTGACAGGCTGATTGATTTCGCAATAGATGAAAAAGTCGACCTGGTGCTTTTTTGCGGTGATACCTACAAGAGCCGCGAGCCCAGCCAGACACAGCAGAGGGAATTTGCCAAACGCATCCGTAAACTTTCCGAAGCCGGAATAGCTGTTTTTCTGCTTGCCGGTAACCACGATATGCCAAACGGATTCGGCAGAGCGACATCGACCGAGATATTCGGTACACTTGCGGTAAGAAACGTCTATGTTGCCAACAAGCCGGAAGTTTTCAAAATCGACACCACGGGGGGTACCATACAAATAGCGGCACTGCCCTGGATGAGGCGCAGCCTTCTTATGAGCAAAGAGGAAGTCAAAGACCTCACTTTTTCCGAAATTAATGAAAAGATGCAGGAAAAACTTACCAATATTATAAATACTCAGGTTCAACAATTGGATACAAACCTGCCCGCCATACTGGCTTCCCATATATGGGTAACCGGCGTAAGAATCGGTTCTGAAGACTCCATGACTATCGGACAGGAACATGTGCTTCTACCCGGCACTATCGCAAATCCCGCTTTTGATTATATCGCACTGGGGCATATCCATCGCCACCAGGTGATGAATCAGAATCCTCCGATGGTGTATTCGGGTAGTTTAGACAGGCTGGATTTCGGGGATGAAAGCGATGAAAAGGGATTTTATCTGTTGGAAATGGAGAAGGATTCGGAAACGGGGAAGAGAAAGGTTTCTTATGAATTCCATACCATCGAAGGCAGGAAATTTGTTACCATAAAGGCTGAAATAGACCCGCAAGACATAGACCCGACACAGACTGTCATCAATGAAATCGACAAACATGATATCAACGGAGCAATTGTAAAACTGCAAATTAAGCTACCGCAGGAATCAGAAAAGATGATTATGGACGGCGCCATCAAGGAAGCGCTGAAGAGAGCAAGCTACTTTACCATTGCCAAAGATGTTAAAAGAGTACCCCGCAGCAGACTTGGTTCTAAGACCATACAGGGGCTTCCGGCAGCCGAGGCGCTTCAATCATGGCTGAATGCTACTAATGTTACCGAAGAACATGCTAAAATACTGATGCAATACGGAAAAGAACTTATTAGCGAGATTCAACAATCATAAGGAGACTAAGTTGCATATTCCCAGACAAGCCATCTTTGAAAATAGATACGATGCCGGTGTCAAACTGGCAGCCAAGCTCGAGGAATACAAAAATCAATCGGTTATCGTTTTTGCTATTCCCAACGGCGGAATACCGGTAGGTATGCAGGTTGCCCTGGCGCTCAATGCGGAACTGGACATGGTGATTTCCCGCAAGATACCTATTCCGTTAAGACCTGAAGGCGGCTTCGGCGCCGTGGCTGACGACGGAACAACCATTTATAACGAGCCGGTTTTGAAACATATTAACCTATCCGAACAGCAAATCAATTATCAGGTAAACCTGGTAAGGAGTAATATTCAGCAGCGCAGTATTTTCTACCGCGGCAATAAGCCTCTTTCGCTGATATCCGGTAAGACGATTATATTGGTGGATGATGGCCTGGCTTCGGGATATACAATGATGGCAGCAGTAGAATCGCTACGGCGTCGCCGCCCCAAACAAATCATAGTTGCCGTACCGGCAGCTCCGGCTGCTGCCGTTATAAACGTAGAAAAGACGGCAGATAAAGTGGTAACGGTAGAGACAGCTTATACTCCCAAGTTCTACGTTTCGGATTACTATAAATACTGGAACGTTTTAAGCGACCAAGAAGGATTAAAGGCATTTAACGACTGGAAGATGAGACGCTATCAGTCGAAGCTGAACCCACCACAGGTAAAATAGATTCGATTGACCCGGTTTAACGTCCCGGCATGACAGCGTCATTTGAGAGACCCCCCTCTTTTTCAAAATAGTAGAATTAGTAGTATGAAATTGTCATCCCGGAGGGAGTAAAACGATCGAAGGGTCCGGGGAGAGGGTATCTTTTTCCACCCCACCCAAAATGCCGGAGTCCCGATAAAAAAGTTAAACTATAATAAGATTTAGCCCGATACTTTGCTAACTGGACAATAAACAAAGCAAATGATAGGATTATTTAAAAACGAGTTATTGCAACAGTAAATATCCGGTGAATAATTATGACCCAATCCGCTATTTGGTCAATAATAGGAATAGTCATTCTGGTATACGTGATATTATCTACACTTGCAGCTTATGTGCTGGTGCGTATTCCCCGTCTTCCTTTAAGAGACAATCCTTCTTCAATCGGGCTTGAATATGAAGACGTATCTTTTCCCAGCCGTAAAGATAACCTGACATTAAAAGGCTGGTATATGCCGGGAACTAAAGCATTCACTATTATCGTAATTACCGGTATGCGGCAAAACCGTGTAGATTACCGTATTAACAGCCTGAATATGGCGAAGGGATTCGTGGATAAAGGTTTCAGTGTTTTCCTTTTCGACCAGCGGGGCCGCGGCGAATCGGAGGGACAGGGAATACTGCTCACCCATTTCGACAGGGATATAGGCGGGGCTGTAGATTATGTCAGAAAAAGAAAAGGACCCGATGAACAAATCGGACTGATAGGACTTTCTGCAGGAGCGGCGGCTACCGTTATTTTCAGCAGTAATGATGAAGTCGATGCGGTGGTAGCAGATAGCTGTTTTACAAGTATCACTAAGGTTTTTTCACAAAAAGGCTCGGCAATGTCAAAACTGCCGAGGCCGATTGTTAAATTGTTAGGGCTTGGTATTTTGATAATGGCGCGCATTATGTACGGTTACCACAGAACCAACCCTGCCGATAAAGTGGCAAACGTAAAATGTCCGATTCTTTTTATTCAGGGTGACAAGGATGACTGGGTCTCTATTGATGTTACTGAAAGATTATATAAGCTATCCAATAACCTGCTTGACGAAATCTGGTTTGTTCCCAATGCCGGGCACACCAAGACCTTTGGGATAGACCCTGACGGTTATATAGACAGGATAGCATCCTTTTTCAGTAAGTTCGAAAAAACCCCGCTACAGAATAAGCAGCCGACGGCTGTTAATAACTAATTTTCTTCTACCAGTGTTAACTCGAAGGTAAGGTCTTTACCTGCCAAAGCGTGATTTGCATCCAACGTTACCGTGTTTTCGGTTAGCTCTGATACAACTACCGTAACCGGCGCACCATCCGGCCCTCTCATCTGTAACTTGTCACCGACCTGCGGATTCAATTCCGCCGGTATTTTTTCTTTTTCTACGACCAGTACCAATTCTTCGTGTCTCTGCCCGTAAGCTTTATCAGCCGGTATAGTAACGGTTTTGGTTTCACCGACGTTCATACTTAAAACGGCTTCTTCAAAGCCGGGTATTACCTGCTCACAACCCAGTTTGAACTCCAGAGGTTCTCTTTGTAGTGAAGAATCAAATACACTTCCGTCCTCCAGCGTTCCCGTATAGTGCACTTTTACCATACTGCCATTGTTAGCCATAATAAACACTCCTTTTTTATATTTAAATAAAGCCGTTTAAGGTATAGCATTATAGGGAAAGCGGATAATTATGGGGAAATAACGCAGAACTACGACATTATTTAATATGTTTAACCAGTATAACATACAAAAGAGGATACTGACCACCGAAGTGTATTTTATGTCCTGACGTAATTATTTTCTAAAAACAAAAGGGGCATACTTTATTAGTATGCCCCTCAATAAACCAATATTCAGCTGACTATTGGGCTCTGTTCTTTCTGTAGCAGTCGCTGCAATAAACCGGTTTATCGCCGCGCGGTTCGAACGGAACTTCTGTTTCTTTACCACATTCTGCACAAACAGCCGGGAACATCTGGCGTCTTCCGCCGCCAAAACCGCCGCTGTTACCAAAACGCTCTTGCTTTCTAGCCTGACGGCAAGTAGGACAACGCTTTGGTTCATTGGTGTAGCCTTTTGAATCGAAGAATTCCTGCTCTTCAGCGCTGAAAGTAAATGTAGCACCGCAATCCGAGCATACAATAGATTTCTCAGTAAAGCTCATTGGATGACCTCCTTCCTTATATTAGTTGGTATGTGTCATGGTCATCCGTTACTTGTAAATAATTCAGAGAGCATACGTCGAGTAAGCTTGAAGGGAAAACTATTGCTGTAGAAATATAGTACATAATGACCTAACTTAAAACCACCGAAATCAGAATACAATAAACAGCACTGTTTGTCAATAATCTTGAGAAGAACCAAAACAATAAGCTGTTTTACCAATTATAAAATTGTGGACCAATAATCTTTGGAGTAACGAATCATCTGAATAATAACCGGGAGGATAAGCCCTTACTCAATTTTACACAAAATATTTGACGTTACCTTAGCAAGTTTTTTAATATACAGTAATAAAAACCTCGCTTTTAAATAATTCAGGCTGTCACAGTCGATAAAAATCTATAACAGCCTGATTAAATCACTCCACCGGTATTTCTATTTATTCCTGTTTGCTAAAAGACCATATGGCCGCTGCCATGAGCACTCCACCGAAGATAACTACAACCAGAACATCATCGATAACACTCATAGTATGGCCAAAAACCGACACACCAAGCGCAGACGCGACATCATAGCCAAGAAATATCTGGCGAATGGCATCGACGCCATAAGTTAACGGATTTATTTTTGAAATGAACTCCATCCATGCAGGAACATTATTTACCGGAAAGAATACACCCGCTAAAAATATCAACGGCATAATTATTATCTGCGTAACCAGTTGAAAACCCTGCTGGGATTTCATCCGCGCCGCCACCAGCAAGCCCAAGCCGGAAATTGAAACTGATATAATAAACACTACAACCAGCAACTGCAGTATCATAAAAGGATTAATAGAAATATTCAGAATAGGAGCCAGTATCAACATTACCGTAACCTGAATAACAGAAATAGTTGCCGCTCCTACCGATTTACCGAGCATAATGCCGCTTCTACCCAAAGGAGACACCAGAATCTCTTTTAAAAACCCGAATTCCCGGTCCCAAACGACCGATATCCCTGACATTATGGCTCCCATCACCACAGTCATGGCAATAATACCGGGGTACATAAACTGCAAATAGTTTACCCCGGGAACCATAGCTCCGATGGTTTGTCCGAACCCGGCGCCAAATATCACCAGGAATATTAAAGGCATTGCAAAAGAAGAAAACAGTCTTGAACGTTCCTGTATGAAACGCAGTAATTCCCTGTAAGCAACCACCCATACTCCCCTAAAAATATCAGACATAATACTACTCTAGTGCCTCCCTCTTCTTCCCATTTTCTTCAACTGGTCTCTGAAGCTTACCTCTTCCTCACGTATAGCACGCCCCGTCATCTTCAGAAAAACATCATCCAGTGTAGGCCGGTGTACACTAATCGAAAGAAGACTGTTATCAAACTGCCTCATTAATTTGGGTAAAAACTTTTCTCCCTGCGCAATATTAAAAATGATTTCGTCATTATCGATTGCAGCCGAAATACCGTACTTTATGCTCAATTCCTCGGCTGCCCTGATATTATCTTCTGCTTTTAATCTCACCTGGTCGCCGCCAACTGAATCTTTTAGTTTATCGGGTGTATCCATAGCGATAATACGTCCGTGATCTATAATGGTAATACGGTCGCAGTTTTCCGCTTCATCCATATAATGAGTCGTTAGAAATATGGTTAAATTATTCTTACGCCTTAGATTGTGTATATGGTCCCAGATATGACGCCGGTTTTGCGGATCCAACCCTTGAGTGGGTTCGTCCAGAAACAGAACTCTCGGGCTATGCAATAATCCGCGTGCAAGTTCCAACCTGCGCTTCATCCCGCCTGAAAAAGTACTGACTTTGTTCTTACGCCGCTCAGATAGCTCAACAAGTTCAAGCAGTTCCTTCATACGATGCTCTCTCTCAGTTTTATCTAATTTGTAAGCATATGCGTGAAATTTTAGATTCTGCTCGGCGGTTAAATATTCATCTAAAGTGGAATCCTGAAAAACCAATCCGATGGACTCTCGTACTTTCGAACGCTGTTTTACGACATCAAAACCGTTTACCATTGCCTTGCCGCTTGTCGGGGTGAGCAGCGTACACAACATACTTATCGTAGTAGTTTTTCCGGCCCCGTTCGGTCCTAAAAACCCGAAGACCTCACCCTCTTCCACTCCGAAAGAAACCTTATCGACAGCCAGTAACTCCCCGTATTTCTTGGATAGCTCTTCTACTTCAATTACATTCATTTATCCTTCTCTTCTTTCTTTATCATTTCTTCCATTTTCACCATCAGGTCTTTGGCTTTCGCTACATATTCCGCTATAGAGTCAGCCCTGGTAATTATCAGACTTTCACCTCCCGGCCCCCCAGCGAATACCAGCAGTTTTGTAGACGGGGTTATATTCAGGTCACGGCGCGCTTCGGCAGGAATTACCATCTGCCCTCTTTCGCCAACAGTGGTTGAACCGTAAAATTTGGTTTCCCTTTCACTCCCGCCCATAGCTCTCATATTTATCCCCCTCAGCTATTATTTAATATATGATATAACTAATATATCATACTTTTCATATTTTTGCACAATAAACGAACGGGCGGAAAAACAATTATCTTTAAAGCAGGTTGTATCGTTATTTCTATTTGCATAAACAACATGGAATATGCTAGTATATGGTAATCGGTTGCCGTATTCCTTATTAATCAGCGGTAAGGTGAAGTCTATGAGAAAAATCTATATTAAAGA
Organism: Dehalococcoidia bacterium UBA5748; assembly: GCA_002419135.1. Lineage (GTDB taxonomy): Bacteria > Chloroflexota > Dehalococcoidia > Dehalococcoidales > UBA5627 > UBA5627. The sequence goes on from DIFM01000042.1 coordinate 13,826, forward strand.
AGAAGTATGCATAGGCTGTGGTTTGTGTGAAGTATATTGCCAATTACAGCACGCCAGCGTGCACGACCTCATAAAAGCCTTTAAAAAGAGGGGACCTCGTCCCCTTGCGAGAGCCAGAATAGAGGCGAAAGGTAATGTTTCTTTTTCGGTACGTTGCCGTAATTGCGACGAACCACAGTGTGTTTATGCCTGCTTGACAGGTGCTATTACACGAGATATCGAAACCGGTATGATTGCAGTTGACGAAGAAAAGTGTATCGGCTGTTGTACATGTATGCTGGTTTGTCCTTTGGGGGCAATCAAACAGGATAAGGAACATAAAAAGATGATTAAGTGTGATTTTTGTCAGGGAGAAGAAACCCCGGCTTGCGTGACTAATTGCCCTAACGAAGCTCTATACTGCGTCGAATACAATGGCACAAACATAGAGCTAGCGGCAAAGGCGCCCTCTCCCTTTTAGAAATTAAGCTATATTATTTACCCAGTGGTGTAATTAGACTGAAAAACAGGGAATATTTAGAAATGATAACGATTATTGATTACGGTGCCGGAAATCTGCGAAGTGTCTTAAATGCTTTTGCAAAACTGGGTTATACCACAAAGGTAGTATCTACGCCGCAGGAAGTTTATAAGGCAGAGGCGCTTATTCTGCCGGGAGTCGGTGCCGCCGGTCACATTATGCAAAGCCTTAAGGCATTAGCACTGGATAATGCAATAAGAGAATACATTAACCAGAACAGACATTTTTTGGGAATCTGCGTCGGTATGCAGGTTCTGCTCAGCAAAACAGGGGAAAACGGCGGATATAATTGCCTGAATATCATTCCCGGTAATGTTAAGAGGTTTAACGAGGGATTGAAAGTTCCTCATATTGGCTGGAATCAGGTTAAACAAAAACAGAATCATCCTATCTTTAACGGGATAGCGGACGAAACGAATTTTTACTTTGTGCACAGTTATTATTGCGACCCGCAGGACAAAACAGTTATTGCCGGAGAAACGGCATACGGAAAAACTTTTTGCAGCGCCATAATTAAAGGGAATATGATTGCTACCCAGTTTCACCCGGAAAAAAGCGGGGAAACCGGTTTAAGAATATATGATAATTTTATTAAACTGGCAACGGGAAAAAATAATTCAGTTGAGTGATAATGTTATGGAATATATAGAAAGAATCAAATACCTTATAATCGGCAATTCAGCCGGCGGTATCGGTGCAATTGAGGCAATACGCGAAGTAGATAATAACGGGACTATCAGTATTATTTCAGACGAACCATACCCCGCATATTCCCGTCCGCTGATATCCGATTTTCTGGCAGGGAAACAAACTATCGATAAATTAAATTATCGAGCCGCTGATATCTATAAGCAAAACGATATTAAAACCATTTTCGGCAACAGGGTGACCAACCTTAATTTAGATAATAATACTGTCCTGTTGGAAAGCGGCCATGAACTCGGTTGGGATAAACTCCTGCTGGCTACCGGCGGCACCCCTATAGTGCCTCCGATGGAAGGCCGGGAAGCAGGCGGCGTTTTTACATTTACCACACTGGCAGACGCTATCGATATTGACGATTATTTAAGGCAGAAACCCGACGCCAATGCAGTTGTAATCGGGGGAGGGCTTATAGGAGTCAGCGTTACCGAATCGCTTTTAAAGAGGAATGTTAAAGTAACTATCATTGAAATGAAGGAGCGTATCCTTAATGTTATTCTCGATGAAAAAACATCTTATATGGAGCATAAAGCCATAAAAGACTCGGGCGCTGAGATCATTACAGGTCATACCGTAAGTAAAATCAACAGCAATACACACGGAGAGGTATACGGAGTGACCCTGGATAACGGTGACGTAATACCTTGCGGAATAGTTATTATTGCCATAGGTGTCAAGCCAAGGCTTGAACTGATAAATGGCACAAATATAAAGGTAAACCGCGGTATAGTAGTTGATAAGCATATGCAGACTTCGGTTACCGGTATATATGCCTGTGGTGACGTTGCCGAAGCCTTCGATTTCATTTACGGTGAGAACAGACTGACACCGGTATGGCCTAACGCCTATCTGGGAGGCAGAACTGCCGGATTGAATATGGCGGGTAAAGCAACAGATTACCCCGGTGGCACCAATATTAATTCTATGAAGTATTTCGGTATTTATATTGTTTCAGCCGGAATGATATCTGCCCCGGATAAATCTTACCAGGAATTGATTGCCGAACATAATGATGTTTACAAAAAACTGATACTGAAAGACGGTTTGGTAACCGGCATGATATTTTCGGGCGAGGTTGACCGTGCAGGAATTATATATAACCTGATGAAAGACAGAGTCAATGTGGAAAGTTTTAAACAGTCACTGATATCCGACGATATGGGATTGCTTTCCCTACCGGAAACAGTCTGGAGAAACAGGCTGGCAACAGTGCCACCTGTTAACGGCGTTGACTGTGCAGTAAGTTAAGCGGATTACGATATTATTTTAAAGACACTTAAATAAAAGGAGTCAGAGATGAAAAATCTCAGGCATATAAATAATAGTTTCAATGATGACAAGGTGATCGATGCCTGCTCTATTTTCGGAGCTATGAATACCTCCGGTAAAAGGTTTTCGGGTACCGGCGTCATTAAAGCGATTGCCAATATGCACGACAGGGGCAACGGACTGGGCGGCGGTTTTGCCGTTTACGGACTGTATCCCGAATATAAAGACCTATACGCATTCCATATTATGTATCTCAGTGCAGAAGGCAGAAATGAGACTGAATCGTATCTTAAAGAATGCTTTGACATTATTCATCGGGAGGATGTTCCGAGCCGCAAAACTGCTAAAATCAGCAATCCTCCGGTAATAATACGTTATTTCCTTGATATCGAAAAGCGTCAACCGGATGCGTCCCTGCAGGACGACTACGTGCTCAATGCCATAATGCATATCAATACAACCCGAAAAGACAGTTTCGTCTTTTCCGGTGGCAAGGATATGGCCGTCTTCAAGGGAGTGGGTTATCCTGAAGAAATAGCCGAATTTTTCTGTCTCGAACAGTACGAAGGCTATATCTGGACATCACACGGACGATTTCCTACTAATACTCAGGCATGGTGGGGAGGGGCACATCCCTTCAGCATACTGGACTGGACGGTAGTGCATAACGGGGAAATATCTTCCTATGGAATAAACAAGAGATATCTGGAGGGTTATGGTTATCACTGCACTATGCAGACCGATACAGAGGTTATCGCTTACGCCGTCGACCTTTTAATGCGTAAGCATAAACTGCCGCTGGAAATAATGGCAAAGGTTTTGGCGCCTCCCTTCTGGAGCGATATCGAGCGCATGCCTGAAAAAGAACAAGAATTGGCGCTTGCGCTGCGTCAGGTCTACGGCAGTATTATGTTAAACGGACCATTTGCCATACTGGTTGCCCATCATGGGGAATTAATCGGTTTGACAGATAGAATAAGATTGCGCCCGCTTACCATCGGTGAAAAAGATGATATGGTCTATTATTCATCCGAGGAATCGGCTATTAGACTGATAAGCCCCCAACTGGACAAGGCTTGGACTCCGATGGGAGGCGAGCCGGTAATTGCAAGGGTAAAGCAGAATGAGCTGCGAACAACTGAGAGTAAAGTAGAAGCTGCTCTTAGCAGGAGATAATGATGTTAACCAAGAGAATTATACCCTGCCTCGATGTCAAAGACGGGCGGGTTGTAAAGGGAAAAAGCTTTGTTGACCTGCGCGATGCCGGAGATCCGGTAGAGCTTGCAGACGTTTATTATAAAGAAGGTGCCGATGAACTGGTGTTTCTTGACATATCCGCTTCCTCCGAGGGACGGGACACTATGGCTGATATTGTAGAAAGAATATCGGAAAAGGTATTTATGCCGCTTACCGTAGGCGGGGGAATACATTCCATTGATAATATCAGGCGAATACTGCTTGCCGGTGCGGATAAGACATCATTAAATACCGCGGCTGTGCAAAACCCGTTTATAATCAGCGAGGGTGCCGATAAATTCGGCAGCCAGTGTATAGTGATAGCCATCGATGCCAAACGTGTAACCGACAGTAATCCGCTCCGCTGGGAGGTATATACCCACGGAGGACAGAAACCGACCGGATTGGACGCGGTGGAGTGGGCTGTTAAAGCTGTGTCACTGGGTGCAGGGGAAATCCTGCTTACCAGTATGGATTCGGACGGTCAGCAAAGCGGTTATGACAATGAGCTGACACGTACAATATCCGAAGCCGTAAATGTGCCGGTAATCGCCAGCGGCGGCGCAGGTACCCCGCAAGACCTTTATAATGCGCTGGTTTTCGGCAAAGCGGATGCCGTACTGGCTGCCAGTATTCTGCACTATAACGACTATACAATTAAAGACATTAAAGAATACCTTTCACAGAAGGGAATCCCTGTACGAAAATAATTAAAGGTAAATACAATGAAGACATTATTAACTTCAAAATTTGCAGTAATCAGAGACCCGGAAAAATGTATACAATGCCAGGTTTGTGTCAATCAGTGCAGTTTTAACGCCAACTACTTCGACGCCGAAGAAAACGAAGTCAAGAGCCGAAACGAAAACTGTGTGGATTGCCAGCGCTGCGTTATCTTTTGCCCTACCGACGCAATCACCGTTACCAATGCTCCGCTTGAATACAGGTATAATCGTAACTGGACAGCTTCGATTATCGACGATATCAACAAGCAGGCGGAAACAGGCGGCGTTTTGCTTACCGGTATGGGAACAGATAAGGATTACCCGGTTTATTGGGACCATCTGCTACTCAATGCCAGTCAGGTAACCAATCCGTCCATAGACCCTCTTCGAGAACCTATGGAACTGATAACCTATCTGGGAGGCAAACCGGATAAACTGGAAATTGATGACAATACACTGGAACTGAAAACCAAAATGCTGCCCCAGGTGAAGTTGAATGTGCCGATTATGTTTTCGGCTATGTCATATGGAGCTGTGAGCCTGAATGTCCAGAAATCACTGGCCAAAGCCGCCTCTGAAACCGGTACCATGTGGAATACCGGAGAGGGTGGATTACACTCCAGCCTGAAAAAGTACAGTAATAACACCATTGTGCAGGTCGCTTCGGGACGCTTCGGCGTACATTCGGAGTACTTAAATGCCGGCAGAATAGTCGAAATTAAAATAGGACAGGGAGCCAAGCCTGGTATCGGCGGACATCTGCCCGGCGAAAAAGTGAGCTGCGAGGTTTCGCTGACAAGAATGATACCGCAGGGTTCCGATGCAATATCTCCGGCGCCCCATCACGATATCTATTCAATAGAAGACCTGTTGCAGCTTATACATGCCCTCAAAGAAGCAACCAACTATACCAAGCCGATATCCGTAAAAATAGCCGCTGTTCACAACGCCGCCGCTATCGCCAGCGGTATCGTACGCGGTGGCGCCGATATAGTGGTCATCGATGGTTTCCGGGGCGCTACCGGCGCCGCCCCTAAAATAATCAGGGATAATGTCGGTATACCCATCGAACTGGCACTGGCTTCTGTCGACAGCCGGCTCAGAGAAGAGGGCATTCGCAATAAAGCCTCGATTGTAATATCGGGGGGCATCAGAAACAGCGGCGATATTATAAAAGCTATCGCCCTGGGAGCCGATGCGGTAAATATCGGCACTTCTGCCTTGATTGCGCTGGGTTGCCATGTCTGTCAACAATGCCACACCGGCAAATGCGCCTGGGGAATCTGCACCAGCGACCTGAAGCTGACAAAGAGGGTCAACCCGGAAATCGGCGCCCAAAGGTTAATCAATCTTCTGCGAGGCTGGAGCCTCGAAATCAAGGATATTCTGGGCGGATTGGGAGTTAATTCCATAGAAAGCCTGAGAGGCAACCGCCTGCACTTAAGGGGTGTCGGACTTACAGATACCGATCTGGAAATACTGGGTGTCAGACCGGCAGGGAGATAATAAAATGAAAATAGATGATATGACTGCAGTTAAAATTGATGCATGCGGTATTTACTACCGTGAACTGAATGAAAAACTACGGCAACTGATAACAAACGGCGTTGAAAATATCGAGATCGAAAACGTCTGCGGACAGAGGTACATCGGCACCGACCTTGATAGCCGGGTCAATATTGAGATACACGGCACTCCCGGCAACGATCTGGCGGCATTTATGAACGGACCGACTGTAACCGTTCATGGCAATGCGCAGGATGGGTGCGGCAACACTATGAACGAAGGGAAAATAGTAGTTCACGGACATGCAGGGGATATAACCGGGCTTTCTGCCAGAGGCGGGAAGATTTTTATTAAAGAGGGCGTCGGCTATCGTGCCGGTATACATATGAAGGAATATGAGGGCAAAAAACCGGTACTGGTTATCGGCAATACTGCACAGGACTTTGCCGGCGAATATATGGCAGGCGGAATAATGATATTATTGGGGTTGAATCTGGCAGAAGGAGAAAAGCATCCGGGAAAATTTCTCGGTACCGGTATGCACGGCGGAGTAATATATTTAAGAGGAACTGTAGAGGATTACCAGCTCGGAAAAGAAGTTGGCATTGCCGAGCTCGAGCAAAAAGATTACCAAATTTTAAATCCGCTAATAGCGGAATTCTGTGAACATTTCGATTACGATAATGAAATGATAATGAATCGTAATTTCCTCAAGCTCTACCCGCGCTACCTGCGTCCGTACGGTAGACTCTATGCCTATTAAAACAGAACTAAATCTCTGCTATACTTAACATAGAGCAAGAAATAACCCCGAATGAGAGCAAATTTTGTTCAGCATACTGTTTATATCCGGAAATATAGGTGAATTAAAATGTCTTGAAACAGACCTGCAACAACATGGCTATTCCGTTTGTGCCATATCCTATGAAGATATAGAGCAGGATGAATTGCCATCCACTACACCGGATATGGTTATTATAGAAGTTTCCGGTTCAATTCCTACGCCAAAGTCCCTTAACATGATTACCCGGATGAAAAAGAAAACAACCTTACCCGTGCTTGCTCTAACATATAAAGATTACATGGATAGTATTATTACTCTGAATAAGATAGATGATTTCATATTGTTGCCATATGAAAAAGATGAGTTGATACTGAGAGTCAGGCGGCTTTTACAAAAAGTGAAAAACATCGATAGCAGCGACATAATAAAATGCGACGGACTGACTATCGATCTGGTTAAATATGAGGTAACACTTGAAAACCGCGTGATTGAACTAACATTCAAGGAATATGAGTTGCTGCTCTATCTTGCCGGCAATAAAGGAAGGGTTTTTACTCGCGAAGCCCTGCTTGACAAAGTATGGGGATTCGATTATTTCGGCGGTGACCGCACTGTTGACGTACATATCAGAAGACTGCGCAGTAAAATCGAGGATTCAGAACACACGTTTATTGAAACGGTACGCAATATCGGTTACCGGTTCAAAAAGAATACCGAAAAATAGAATAAAACCATCACCCTATCCTGTATTCTCAGGATTTCCCCAAGAGAAGCCGAAAAAGCCCTTGTCGTTCTGACAAAAATGTCCTCTACCGTTTTTAATAATGGCATATAGACAACCGCCGGTAATTCATAGAGATATTGCCATTATTCATCTCCACAGATTTAACATTCCCGAAACATATCCGCAATAACACCGTAATAATACCCCTCTATACTAAGATATATAAGATTTGAGGAGGTAGATATGGAAATCGATTCGGGTAACACTGCCTGGTTACTGATTTCATCAGCACTTGTGATGTTAATGACACCGGGCGTTGCTTTTTTCTACGGTGGTATGGTAAGAAGGAAAAACCTTCTCTCTACCATTATGATGAGTTTTGTTTGTTTAGCGTTGGTCGGACTCATCTGGGTTATTTACGGTTATTCACTTGCCTTTGGTAATGACACAGCGGGCATTATAGGAGGGCTTAATTATCTGGGGCTTCCCAACGTCGGATTGGGAGCCTCGGACACTTATGCCACCACTGTCCCCCATCTGGCATTCATAATTTTTCAGGCTATGTTTGCCATAATAACAGTAGCGCTTTTTACCGGTGCGGTTGTAGAGCGTATTAAGTTCAGTTCCCTGCTGGTTATCAGCGTATTATGGGTTACTCTTGTTTATTGCCCGGTAGCCCACTGGGTATGGGGGGACGGAGGCTGGTTATATAATCTGGGTGCTCTGGATTTTGCCGGTGGGACTGTCGTCCACATCAATGCCGGTATCGCCGCACTGGCGCTGGTACTTTTACTCGGAAGGAGAAAGGGCTTCCCGCAAACACCTATGGAAGCCAATAACATTCCATTGGTAGTTCTCGGAGCCTCCCTGTTATGGTTCGGCTGGTACGGTTTCAACGCCGGAAGCTCTTTGGCAGCCGATGGTTTAGCGGCCAGCGCGTTTGTTACAACTACCGTTGCCGCAGCTGCATCCGCTTTTACATGGATGATAATAAGCTGGATTCAAAGGCGACCTTCGGTACTTGGGACAGTTACCGGCGCCGTCGGTGGACTGGTTGCCATTACTCCGGCAGCCGGATTCGTAACACCGATGGGCGCCATTGCTATCGGTATCGGAGCGGGGTTAATCTGCTATTTCTGCCTGTTGCTGATGAAAACCAAACTGCATTTCGATGATTCGCTGGACGTGTTTGCTGTTCATGGTGTGGGCGGAATCTGGGGTGCCATTGCTACCGGTATCTTTGCCAGTTCTTCGGTAAACGGCTACAGCGGACTGCTGGAAGGCAACGTACAGCAATTCTTAATCCAGATACTTGCCGTTGTAGTCGTAGCTGCCTTCACATTCGTAATGACAATGATTATAGGCAAGACTGTTGAGAAGACTATGGGACTTAGGGTCAGTTCCCAGGAAGAAATTGTCGGTCTTGACCTTTCACAGCACGGCGAGAGGGCTTACGGAGGTTTACTGAGATGAAGATGATTGAGGCAATTATACGGGAAGAAAAACTGGATTGTGTCAAGAAAGCGCTGGAAAAGGATAATTATTTCGGTATGACGGTTACCGAAGTAAGCGGTCGCGGCAGGCAAAAAGGGATTCCCCTGCAATGGCGCGCCGGCGAATATACCGTAGATTTGATTCCTAAAATTAAAATTGAACTGGTGGTGCTGGATGAAGATGTCGATAAGATTGTTAATACTATCGCTTCCAATGCCAGAACCGGCGAAACAGGTGATGGCAAGATTTTCGTGCTACCGGTGTCCGGTGTTATTCGTATCAGGACCGGAGATAAGGACGAAAACGCTGTTTAGAAAATAATTTGAAATCATAGAATTATTTTCTAAAATCGTGATTCTTGTAATATTCCTGAAACATTAGCCCTGTAAAATAATAAATATATAGAACTTGAACAGGTTTTTGAAAATGAAAAAAATAGAAGCCATTATTCGCGATGAAAGTTTTGAACCTGTTAAAAAAGCCCTTGAAAAAGAGAGTTATTTCGGAATGACGGTAAGCGAAGTCTGCGGGAGAGGAAAGCAAAACGGTATTAGATTACAGTGGCGCACCGGAGAATATTGCGTAGACTTGATTCCGAAGACTAAAATCGAGCTGGTGGTACTGGACCAGGATGTAAATGCAGTAATAAAGGCGATTACGGCTAATTCGCGCAGCGGTGAATTCGGAGACGGAAAAATATTTATCGTACCTGTAGAGAGCGCATTGCGCATCAGGACCGGTGACAGAAACGAGAACGCAATCTAGCCGGTTAATTAAATATAAAAGATGGTATACAAAAAAATAAAAATTTTTAGGGAGGGATTATGTATAACAAAAATAGAGATGAGGCTTGCGAGTACGTATTAAGATCAGCCAAAGAACACGATGTGAAGTTTATTAAATTATGGTTTACCGATATTAACGGGTTTTTAAAAAGCTTCGCCATCACTGTTGCGGAACTTGAACACGCTCTTGAGGACGGTATGGGATTCGACGGTTCTTCCATCAACGGCTTCTGCCGTATAGATGAAAGCGATATGATAGCGCTGCCCGACCCGGAAACATTCAAATTGCTTCCGTGGAGACCGCGTGAACACCGCGCAGTAGCCAGGATGTTCTGCGACGTTTTACGCCCGGAAGGCTCACCGTTCGAGGGAGACCCCAGGTTTGTTTTAAAAAGGAATCTGGAAAAGGCGGCCGCACAGGGCTATACGTTTTATGTAGGCCCTGAACTGGAATACTTCTACTTCAAAGATAATAAGGGAACCGAGGTACTGGATAAAGCCGGTTACTTTGACCTGACTCCGGCTGACGCCGCCGTTGATATGAGAAGAGAAACGGTATTGACACTGGAGGAAATGGGGATACCTATTGAATACTCCCATCACGAAGTTGCCCCCAGCCAACAGGAAATCGATATGAGATATACCGATGCCCTTACTATGGCGGATAATGTTATGACATACCGTATGGTGGTTAAAGAAGTGGCTCTAAAGAACGGAGTTTATGCTTCCTTTATGCCCAAACCCATCTTTGGTGAAAACGGCAGCGGTATGCATGTACATCAGTCTCTTTTTAAAGGAGACAGGAATGCTTTCTTTGATAAGGATGACAGTTACTACCTGTCTAAGTTGGCAAGATGCTATATTGCAGGTATATTGAAGCATGCCCCCGAAATCATTTCGGTTACCAACCAGTGGGTAAACTCATATAAAAGACTGGTACCCGGCTACGAAGCCCCGGTCTATTTATCATGGGCAAGACGCAACCGTTCCGATATGGTCAGGGTTCCCGAATACCGGCCCGGCAGAGAAAACTCAACCAGAATAGAGTTCCGCGCACCCGACCCCGCCTGCAACCCCTACCTCGCTTTCAGCGTAATGCTGGCAGCCGGTTTGGAAGGCATTGAAAAGAACTATGAAGTGCCGGAACCAATTGAAGAAAACGTCTATGAAATGAGCGATGCCGAGAGGGAAGAAAGAGGTATCAGAATACTTCCCGGCAGCCTGGATGAAGCCATCAAACTGACCGAAAACAGTGAACTGGTGAAAAAAGCGCTCGGCGAGCACGTTTTCAATGCTTTTATCGCCAATAAGAAAATAGAATGGAATAAATACAGAACGCAGGTAACCGAATATGAACTGGATAATTACCTTCCCCTGCTTTAAATAAGCAAATCTGTTAATACGACATTGCCTGCGGAGTAAATAACCTTCGCAGGCAATAATGTAAAACGATTGTTACCTTACCATAGAATATGGTTTTCGGGGAGTGTCTTCGTGCCCTCTCAGGAAGCACTCCCCCGGAGACCGCCCTCAAATATTTAACTGTAATTAACTAATCTATTCTACCAATGATAGACGTAAATTATAGCCGGATTTTCATAACGTCCGGATGATTGATGTTTTATCAGTCCAATATATTCCTGCTTGCTATCAGGGTAATTCCCGCTATAGCCCATGCCACAGCCGATAGCAGCAGTAAAACAATCATATAAGGGCTACTATTAAATTCAAAACTTATCGATGAAAATGATAGGAATATCGTCAGTGCCAACCCGATAAATATCGCTGCAGCGATAATATGCTTCATAATCAAATGGTTAGCTATCTTTTTTACGGGAGGCACTCCTGAGGGGCTTTTCTAACTTCGTTAGCGGTGTAATGCGCCGGGGTTTGAGAGTCGAAGCCTATGCCTTCTTATTGATCACCGGCCGCTATCCGCCGTTTAGCCCGGCGGCGGATTAAATAGAGATAATCGATATGAGCCCGTCGTCCGGCGGGCTCGGGGCGAGTGGAAGAGATATAAAAAGCCGCTCGTGGTGAGCCTGTCGAATCCATAGCGGCGTCGATTTGTTATCCATAGCAACCATGACAGATAAAAACTAGGGGAGACTATCAAATTACAGTCCTCATTTTTTATCAGCCATAAACCGGCTGCGCAGTTGCCCGCAACCGGCACTGATATCCTGCCCGCGTGACTGGCGAATTGTAGCATTTATTCCCAGCTTTTCCAATTCCTGCTTGAAAGTTTTTACAACCTCGGCGGCGGGAGCACGGTAATCGCTATTGGCGGTATTATTGGAAGGAATAAGGTTGACATGACAGTTAAAACCGTGCAGCAGGTGCGCAAGCAAGCGGGCATGTGCCGGTGAATCGTTAACGCCTGTAAATAAAGCATATTCGAAGGTGATACGCCGCCCGGTGGCATCGAAATAATTACGGCAGGCTGCCATCAGTTCCTCAAGAGGATATTTTTTATTGACAGGAACCAGCCTGTTGCGTAAAACATCATCGGCAGCATGCAGTGATATGGCTAATCCGACCTGCAATTTTTCTCCGCTTAAACGGTTTATCCATGGAACAAGCCCTGCTGTCGAGATGGTCATATTGCGAGCACTTAGACCGAACATATCAGCAGAATTAAGGCTTTCAATCGCCTCTAAAAGCGATTCATAATTGGCTAACGGTTCCCCCATCCCCATAAATACAATGTTGGTAATTTTACCGTCACCGAAACCCTTTATATAACGCGCAAAATATAGTACCTGATCTAATATTTCACCGCCTGTCAGATTGCGCTCAAATCCCTGCTGACCGGTTGCGCAGAAAGGACATCCGACCGCGCAGCCCACCTGAGTGGATACGCAAACTGTATTTCGCTCTTTTCCGGCTGCCTGCGAATAATGCATCAGTGTAGCTTCTATCGTTTTGCCGTCTGAAAGTTTAAAAAGTGTTTTAATCGTATCGCCATAACTGGTCATCTCTCCGCAGGGGGATAGAGTACACAGCCGGAACTTATCGTTAAGTACACTGCGCAAAGAAAGAGGCAAATCCGACATCTCGTCAAATGAAGCTGCCAGTTTTTGATAAATCCAATGCAGAATCTGCTTCGCACGAAAAGGCGGCTCTCCGATTGCCGACAGCTCCTCCCGCAGACTCAAGGGATTCATATCGGTAATATATTTAATTGCATTCATAGCTTTATTGTATCACGCAGCAGTCCGCTTTATTAAATGGGGCATTATTCACGTTTATTTGACAATTAATCGAATTCCATTGTATAGTTTCACACCATCACCAAATGGACCCACCTCGAAACAGGTGGGTTTTCGTTTACAGGTTAATCTATATAAAGTAAGAAGCAATAAATAATGAAAGAAGGTTTAACTTGTTAGAAACTATTCAAAAAGCTTTCGCAGAATACGAAGAAAAAATGAAATCTCTGGCTAATTGCCTGGATGCCGAAGCATATCACCTGCAACAGGTAGCAATACACTGCAACCAGGTATCGGAAGAATGTATGGCTGTCAGTGACAGTATCGCTAAAATGGACTCATAATAGACACTTTTGTAGCGAGATAACGAAGAGCCGTGCAACCCTGCACGGCTCTTCTATGTACCTAGGGAAACTCTGAAAAAGTCCACA
>DIFM01000001.1 GCA_002419135.1 Dehalococcoidia bacterium UBA5748
GGCGCATTCAGTATCGTGGCATCGACTATTGTTCCTTCTCGTACCATTGGAATGCACCCCGTTTAAACTGAAGGGATAGATAAGTTATAGTAAGGCCACTGGAAAGGAACAAAAAGAAAATGAATCGAAAGAAGTGGTCTAACGAAGAAAAAACAACCATAGCCTTGGAGATGATAAAGGGCATTGACTCAGTGGCGTCGATATGTGCCAGGCACGGTATAAGCGCAACGCAGGCGTACAAATGGCAAGAACAGTTTCTGTCCGGAGGGAGATTAGCTGTTTCTGATCAACGACGAAAGGGAGTAGACCCGCTAAGAGATGAAAACCGGCGCTTGAAGGAATCGGCAGGGCAGCAGGCGCTGATTATCGAAGCCCAAAAAAACTAAACGGAATCTTACCGCGGCAATGAAACGAAAACTGGTAGATAATATGACATCGGAAGGGACGACGTTGCCGGTAGCCTTGAAAGCGGCGGAGTTGGCGAGTTCGAGTTACTACTACAAGCCGAAAAGAACGCGGAAAGTGAGAGCACTCGATAATGAACTGACAGCGGCGATTTATGAAGTACGACAGGGGAGAAATGCGGTGTACGGCTACCGTAAAATTACCAGGACACTCAACGCCCGGGGGATGGCGGTCAATGCGAAAAAGGTACTCGGGCATTTAAGAATACTTGGGCTAACTCAGCCTAAGAAGGTAAAAGGAATCGGGTGGACCAGGCTTGATGTGATAAAACCGGAGGGACAGAATATCTATTGGGAAGCAGATTTCAGTTATGTCCGGACTGGGGAAAAGAATGCTTACCTGTGTGCAATCATTGACGGATGGAACAGAGACATAGTGGGAGATGTCTTCTCGGACAGGTGTCGGGCTATAGAAGCAGCAGAAACGTTAGAGAAGGCAGTCATAAGTCGTTTTGGAGGGAGAGTACCAGAAGGACATCAATTAACCTTCAGGCTAGACAGAGGGAGTCAATTCAGAGCGAAGCTTTTCAGAGAAACGGCTCGTATATTGAATGTAAAGCTGGAGGATGCCGGGATACAGTGCCCGGAAGAAAAGCCGTACATAGAAGCGTTCTTTTCGAATTACAAGACAGAGGAGATATACCGGAATGAATATCGGAGCTTCAAAGAATCCAAGGAAGCCTGGGAGTCATACAGAGACTGGTACCGGAGTGACCGCATACATCAAAACCTTGATTATATGACACCGATACAGTATGCTCAAAGAGTACAAAAATTTAAAGTATTAGTGGCCTGATTCTCTCCAGTTTTATGGGGTTCACTACATCAAATAAGAGAACCGACTTTCTTGGCTGTTAAACATAATCAACCAGACTATTTCAAATCACCTTTTATCCCCACTGTAATTACTTTATAGGGTATATCTTTACCGGCATTTTGCATTGCCCTCTTCAACATACTAACCAACCCGGAACAACATGGCACCTCCGATTTCACTACGCAGAAACTTTTTATGGAAGATTGGATTATAATATCGGTTAACTTTTTTAGATGCGCCTGGAAATCGTCCAGCTTGGGACATGCTACCAGAACTACATTATCCTTTAAAAACCGAGTATGAAAATCGGCCAGAGCAAAGGGAACGCAGTCCCCAACCAGTAATACATCGGCATTATTCAAAAACGCTGCCGTCGGGGGCACGAGAGTAAGTTGTACCGGCCAGTGACTGAGCATCGAAGCTTGAACCTCTTCCTCTTTTATAACTTGTTTTACCTTCTCATTTTTATCAAATAGAGAAACTAAAGAAGACGGACAGGTCTGTATTACCTTATCTTCAGTATCATTTCCCTTTTCAACGTGCAGTTTGGCAGCCTCCTCGTCGAACTGTTCGGCAATCCTTTCCTCTAGAGATATTGCCCCCTGGGGACAATCCCCCAGACATGCGCCAAGCCCGTCGCAATATACTTCACTGACAAGCTTCGCCTTACCGTTGATAATCTGCAGTGCGCCCTCTGCACAGGCGGGCACACAAACGCCACAACCATTGCACTTTTCTTCATCTATTTTTATTATTTTTCGTAAATTTTTTGCTGCCACCATTCATCCCCACTTTTTCAACGAATCTACCAAATATTAATGATAAAGATATGTTAATTATACTATTATTTAAACAAAAGTGCCCGGCTTTTTACACCTGGCACTTATTATGCTCTTACATGTCATTACAGCAAACGAATTGCCGCCGACAAAAGACTGAAACCGAAAGCCTTAATTGACTATCGGCCTGCCGTATTTATCGGTAAACTTGCCCATCAATATCATAATGAAATCAATCAGTGCCCACAACCCGGTAGCCACTATAAGGATATAGCCGAATATAAAAATACTGGTTATCCAACCGATAACCGTTATTATTGCCATAGCAACGCCGGTACCTACTTTCCCCGTATAGAATCTGTGAATCCCTACCGTACCAAGGAAGAATGCCAAAAGCGCTACCACCATTTTTTGTTTATCGGAAACCCCTTGTCCGGCCATACCATACTGACTCTGTGGATACGGTTGATTCGCATATTGCTGCGGTGGATATTGCTGTTGTGGATAATGTTGCTGCGGGTATTGCTGCTGATACGACGGTGCGGGTGTTGGCGCTATGTTATGTTGAGGTGCATGATACGTCGATGTTTTTTCTTTTTTCAAAACAACACCACAATTTACACACATATCGGGGTCGCCAATCAATTCTTTCCCACAATTGCTGCAAAACGCCATATTATCCTCCCTGCTTATTTGTATTTTAAATTCCTTTATAACAAAATTATATTCGCATTACATTATACACAAGTTGGAGGATTTTTTATATACTAATGGCAAAGATTTACTGATTTTTTAAGGTGTATCAACTTTATGTTTACTTTTAAATAGAACAGATCTTGATAGTATAAAGCTGAAGAAGCTATAAATTCGAGATGTGAAGTTATCCAATTGTAAACTCTAACTTGAGCCGACAGCCGCCCCGGTTATAAAATGGGATTCCTGACTCTACCAAATGGAACCCGCCCTGACAGTCTTAAATAAAATGGACGTATCCCCAGGTATTTCTCTGTACGATAAGTAACTTACCGTTTGCGACTGGTATGGCGTGACGTATCGGAAACCATAGGCACTCATTAACAAGTCTGCATATTCATCATAATAGTTTTATGCTATATACAATATGCGGTATTTTTGTGTCGCATTAAAATATGCTTTAGTGATATAATCCTTCTCTAGAATGAGCGAAATACTGAATGCCACACATAATAATTCCATAACAAAGTCAAAATCAGTTGCCATATGCATGGCGGCATATCTTACAGCTGGGGCTGTCGCAATCTTTACGGGCTATAAATTCCAGGACTATCATCCCCTCGTTGTTGCCGGAGCAGCCGACCTGACAGCCACGATTGTTATCTTCATTTTTTCAGTTTATTATAAAAATGCCAGCATTTATGACCCCTACTGGAGCGTTGCACCAGTTGCCATTGCCTTCTTCTGGTTGCTCCATCCAGATTCGATAAATGAGATTGGCTTGCGCCAGGCTATTGTCTTGATACTTCTGTCTTTCTGGTCCGCAAGGCTTACTTTCAACTGGCTCCGACGATGGAGGGGTTTAAGCCATGAGGACTGGAGATATGAAGACCTGAGGAATAAAACAGGACGGGCATTCGGATTGGTTAATTTCTTCGGTATTCATTTGTTTCCCACTATATTGGTTTTTGGGGGTTGCTTATCCCTATATGCCATTCTCTTCAAGGGAGTCAACGACTTTGGCTTTCTGGATTGTCTGGCTATAGCAGTTACTGCCGGGGCAATCTTTATAGAAGCAAAAGCCGACCGTCAATTACATGATTTTCTTTCCACGAACAGCAATAAGGGACAACTTCTATCTTCGGGTCTATGGAGCTATTCCAGGCATCCGAACTATTTTGGTGAAGTACTTTTCTGGTGGGGGATTTTTCTATTTGCAATCGCGGCGAACATCACATACTGGTGGACAATTATAGGGCCGGCTATGATTACATTGTTGTTTACCTGCATCAGTATTCCTTTGATTGAAAATCATATGTTAAAAAAGAATCCTGACTACATATTACAGATGCGGAAAATATCAGCCTTCATTCCCTGGCGTGAAAAAAAGTGCGATGAAACTAATCTTCGGATAGGCTGAAATCCCTCCGGTAATCCGATTCTATTTGAAACTCGTCCTCATAAAAATAAAACTCTTTTATTCAAAGACATTAACTAATAGTTTTTTACTTAATCTAATCTCTTTTCATATTCACGAATTGCAGGGGGACATCGTAGTCCTGTTCACGTAAAAGCTGCATTATCTCCTGGAGGTCATCAATCTTTTTACCGCTTACCCTGACCTGTTCGTCCTGAATGGCAGATTGTACTTTACTATTAGTACTTTTTATGAACTTTACTATTTTTTTGCATGTATCAATCGGTATTCCCTCATTGATTTGAATATCAATTTTTACCGTTCCGTGAGAAGTAGGTTCAATTTTCTGAGGAGCGAGGCACTTCGGTTCTACTTTTAAACGAACACAATGCCCCTTCAACAATTCGATAACAGCTTTCATCTTTAATTCATCGCCTGTTACTATATGAATTAATTTGTCTTTTTTATTAAGCGAAATCTCCGTTTTTACGTTTTTAAAATCGTAGCGGTTGACTACCTCACGCAGGACATTATTAACGGCATTATCCAAAGCCTGCATATCAACCTTGTTAACTACATCGACTGATGGCATACCCCCTCCTTTTAAAACAAACTATAAAACCCCAGATATTTTCCGGGGTTTTAAGAAACATTTTATGTCGATTTTTATTAAATATATTAAGCTTTTTCGTCTTTGGGCGCCTCGGAAACTTTTTCCAAGGTTATTCTCACTTTGTCACCGCGCTTTAAATCCTCGGTTGGTTTGAAAGGAGCTTCCGTGCACTTTGCAGTCCAAACAACCCTTAATAACACCCTCAGTTCTTCATCGGTAGTAATATCGGTGGTCATATTTGCTTCTACCTGTCCAATTGTTACCGGTTCCATATCTTAGCGCCTCCTAATATTAGCTTAGTTATTATAATTTATGCAGTTTTTGTTTCGTCGCTGGCTTCATCAGTCTTTTCCGTTTCGACCACAACCTTCTCGCCTTCTTCAGCAGTGTCACCCTCTGCTTCCAGTTCCGTTTTTTCGATTGCCTCTACTTTATCGTCAACGGGCTCTTGCCCCTCTTCCGCCTCAACAGGAGTTTCCTCGACTTTTTCTTCAACCGGGTCGGGAACAACAACCACCTTTTCAATGGTCACCTTTATACCATCCCCAACCTTCAGCTCTTCTGATGGCTTAAATGACATCTTGTTAGTGGTTTCAGCACCCCAACCCCATCTCAATAACACCTTTATGTCTTCAGTCGTTTTTACATCTCCGGTCATTTCAAGCTGAACTTCACCGAGCTTAACGTTTGATTCCATGTAACAGCCTCCCTTGGATTTAAAATATTAGCAATGTACTAATTAGATTGCTAAAACATATTTTATAAAGCTTTTAGAATTTTGTCAATACCCGTTGTGATACAGTTATAAAATAAAAACAGCACACCCTGTCGGCAATATCTTTTTTCTTAAAAAGCGTTATTTCTTTGTTGATATATGAAAAGGCACATACAACGGGCAAAAACCACTGAGGGCAGTCCCTACCATTATTCCGCCTAATACTATTAACACTATCTGCCAGGCTCCGTCTAAAACAAACAATGCCACAACTATCAGTGCAACACCGATTATCCCTCGAATAATCCTATCTAATTTACCCATGTTCATTTTGCGCCTCCTTAAATTTATTCCGGCGAGAAATTAAAGCACTAACCCGATTACATTCCCGAATCAGGCAACCTTCGTGACATATCGACATCCTGTTCGTCTATGTCCCTTTGCATTTCCTGACCGCAACAACTCAAAACGCCGCCGCCGGCAAACACCACTTTTACTTCATTTCCGCAAATAAGGCACCTGTAGACTTCTCCAACATTTTGTACGCTCATAATTACCTCCAGTTTGTATCGGAGTACTAAATATATATTAGTTTAGATAAACAATTATTGCAATAATTATCCCTATGATATTTGATAATAAGCAATAAAATAATTATTGGAAGGTTTATTTGTACAGTAATCGCAATTAGGATATAATGATATAAATAGTTTAAGTTTAGGTTATCATATCTTTTTAGAACCCCCGCCAATTATATTGAGCGTTGTATGGCCCGAACTCCAACTAATAGATTAAGAGAGGAGGTCATACAATGACTGTCAAAGACCAGACACTCCAGTGTTACGACTGTGATTCAGAGTTTACTTTTACTGCCGCAGAGCAGGAACAGTTTCTTGCGATGGGTTATACAAACTCGCCGAAGCGCTGCGTTTCATGCCGTCAGAAAAGAAAGGCGAAGCAAGCCGGTAAACTTCAACCCAACGGCAGAAATACCGGTAATTACTCCGGTAATACCAGAAAAGAAATGTTCTCTGCAGTATGCGTTGAGTGTAAAAAGGAAACCATGGTACCATTTAAGCCCAATCCGGACAAGCCTGTTTATTGCGGAATGTGCTACTACAAAATCAAAGATAACAGGTAAATATTCGAAATAATTTAAAAATAAGGAGAAAATAATGAAATTATACGTTGGTAATTTATCATACGATATAACAGAAGAAGATTTAAAACAACAGTTTACAGAATACGGAGAAGTCGACTCGGTTAGTATAATCACAGATAGGGACAGCGGTCGCCCCAAGGGTTTCGCCTTTGTTGAAATGTCATCTAAAACCGAGGCTGAAGCTGCTATCTCCGGCTTAAACGGTAAAATGTTGAATGAAAGAACTATAGTAGTCAATGAAGCCCGTCCTAAAACGGACACCAGAAGCAGTGGTGGCTACGGCGGGAATCGCGGCGGAGGCTCCGGTGGTAACCGCGGCGGCGGATACGGCGGCAACCGAGGTGGCGGATACGGCGGTAAAAGGTATTAATCCACCGCTTAACCGGATTCCGTCGGATTACCATCTACTATGTCTATAACAAATACTAAAATGAACTCCTTCCCAGTGTTTACAGGGGAGGAGTATGTCTATTATCAGTTGCACATAAATCACAAACCGGGTGCAACTGCCATTTATTTAAGGAGTTTTAATGAATTTTAATGATTTTAATTTACATCCCAGCATTATGGACGGTGTTAATGCGCTCGGATATAAAGAGCCTACGCCGATTCAGTCCAAGGCAATTCCGGCCGCAATGCAGGGGTGTGATATCGTAGGGCTGGCACAGACCGGCACCGGCAAGACCGCTGCTTTCGCTTTGCCCATACTGCAAAAATTGATGCAGGGAAAAAGAGGACAGGTAAGGGCTCTGGTAATGTCACCGACCCGAGAACTGGCAGAGCAAACCAATAGTGTCATAAACCAACTCGGTAAAAAAGCCGGCATCAGAAGCATAGCCGTCTATGGCGGTGTAAATATCTCACAGCAGGTGTATAACTTGCGTAATAGTGCAGAGATTGTGGTTGCTTGCCCAGGACGGCTTTTAGACCATATTTGGAGAAGCACCGTCGATTTAACACATATCGAGATACTGGTAATCGACGAAGCGGACAGAATGCTGGATATGGGATTTTTACCTAATATAAAAAGCATTCTTGATTGTATCATGCAAAAACGGCAGACCCTGCTTTTTTCGGCTACCATGCCAAAAGAAATCCGCAGGTTAACAGAGGATATTCTCACAGAGCCGGTATACATTCAAATAGGAGAAACCGCACCGGTAGAAACGGTGTCGCATGCCTTGTATCCGGTCAAACAGCATCTAAAGACGGCGCTGCTGATGGAAATACTCTACCAGATTCAAAAGGAAACCGTAATTGTATTTACTCGCACCAAGCATCGTGCCGAAAAAGTATCCGAAGAGTTGAAAAAAGCCGGCTTTAAAGCCGCTTCGCTACACGGAAATCTGTCACAATTCAGACGGCAATCTGCTTTAGACGGACTGCGCCGCGGTTCAATTAAAGTGCTCGTAGCCACAGATATCGCCTCTCGAGGTATCGATATTTTAAGTATTACCCATGTTATAAACTATGATATACCGGAATGTGCCGATGACTATACACACCGTATCGGCAGAACCGGGCGCATTAACAACAATGGTGATGCATGGACACTGGTTACCGCAGCGGATAGCGGAATGATACGTGATATTGAAAAAATACTTAAATCACCAATCGAAAGAAAAACAATAGAGGGTTTCGATTATACGGTGACTGGACCTGTAAGCGATAAACCACGCTATCCGAGAAAAACTGACGGAAACAACATTCGAACATCAGGGCAGTCCGCAGGAAGGGAACTGCGCAATAAAAAGTTTAATAACAGGAGAAATGCGGTTGCTAAAGCCGCATAATTAAACTATATATATATTAATAATTTTTTTATATAATCAAATACTATAAAAATATTTTATCACCCGACGGAGGCAGCTTTAATAAAAATATATGATTTACCGTAGTGATATCAGGAATGTGGCAATTATCGCCCATGTAGACCATGGCAAAACCACGCTTGTGGATGCTTTGTTAAAACAAAGTAAAATTTTCCGTGAAAACCAGCATGTTGCCGACTGCGTAATGGACAGCAACGCCTTGGAACGCGAAAAAGGCATTACTATAATGTCAAAAAATACTGCCATCAACTATAAGGGTGTCAAGATTAATATAATAGACACACCGGGACATGCCGACTTCAGCGGAGAAGTTGAAAGGGTAATCAGCATGGCTGACGGCTGCCTGCTTCTGGTAGATTCCGTGGAAGGCCCGATGCCGCAAACCAAATTTGTATTGCAGCAGGCTATGCTAAAAGGTCTAAAACCGATACTTGTTATAAATAAGATAGATAAAAAAGAGGCTCGTATCGAAGAGGTAATCAAACTAACCCAGGATCTCTTCCTGGAACTGGCCACCACTTCTGACCAACTTGATTTTCCGGTACTCTACGCCAGCGGCAGAAACGGTATCGCTATAACTGAATTGGGGGAAGAAGGTAAAAACATTTCCCCCATTTTAGATTGTATTCTGGAAACAGTGCCGCCGCCCCAAATCGCGGAGGGAACCTTCCAGATGTTGGTGACTAACCTTGATTACAATAGCCACAAAGGGAAAATATCCATCGGCAGAATTTGGAAAGGCAGTATTTCCCCGCGTGATTATGTAGTGTGCCTGAACGCAGATGGCAATTCAAATCAATATCAGGTTGACGAGGTATTCACTTATATGGGACTGAGTCGATTAAACGTGGATAAAGCTGAAGCCGGGGATATTGTTGCCATAACCGGCGTCGATAAGGTAAGCATAGGAGATACAATAACCGACCCCCAAAATCCGGAGGCACTGCCCAGAATTGAAATCGGTGAACCGACCATAGAGATGACCTTTGGCGTAAATACATCTCCTTTTGCAGGACGCGAAGGGCAGTATTGTACTACACGCCAGTTAAGGGCAAGGTTGTACCGCGAACTGGAAAAAAATCTCAGTTTGAGGGTTCAGGATACGGGCAGCGCCGACACTTTTCTGGTAAAAGGAAGAGGAGAACTTCATCTTTCTATCCTCATTGAGACAATGAGACGTGAGGGATATGAGTTCGAAATATCGAAACCTGAAGCTATTACCAAAGTAACAGACGGGCAACTTATGGAGCCGGTCGAATCTTTGATTATCCATACCACGGAAACAAATATCGGCATTTTAACCGAAATGTTGAGCAATCGACAGGCACAACTTACCGATATGTATAACAATGGCAAAGGCAACGTACGACTGGAATACAAAATCCCGACCAAAGGGCTGATAGGTTTTCGCGGACAATTTCTGACCGCTACACGCGGCGACGGTGTTATGAATACCATCGTTTTAGGTTACGAACCATGGAAAGGCCCTATTACTTCCTCCCGCAGCGGTGTTCTGGTAGCTTCGGAAGCCGGTACGGCTCTGGCATACGGTATAGCCAATGCACAGGAACGCGGAGATACGTTTATCGAACCCAATACATTAGTTTATGAGGGAATGATTGTAGGAATGCATCAACGCATGCAGGATATACCCATAAATATCTGCAAGGAAAAGAAAAAGACCAACATAAGGTCGTCAACGTCCGACATCTCTGTAAAATTAACCCCCGCCATCATATTCAGCCTTGAACAGGCGATAGATTTCATAAATGACGATGAGCTGGTTGAAGTAACGCCCGAAAATATCCGGTTACGCAAGAAATTATTGAGTTATCACGACCGGTTAAGAAATATTTCCAACCGCCGTAAAGATGATTAACGGCAAATAGCAACACTTGTCTGCCGGAGTCGAAATATGTCAGATATTAAGGCAATATACATACATGTGCCGTTTTGCCGGCGCAGATGTAAATACTGTTCTTTTATATCCTATCAATCACGGGAAGGCGATATTCCTGCGTATATCGATGCGGTTAAAAAAGAGCTTTCTTTACGTTCCGAAGATACTGTTATAAATACGGTTTATTTCGGTGGTGGCACTCCCAGCCTGCTTACATCTGAACAAATTTCATCACTTATGAGCGCTATAAAGAATAATTTTCATCTGGCAAATGACTCCGAGATAACCATGGAATCTAATCCGGGAACAATTGATTTTAAATACCTTTGCGGAGTGAAGATGGCAGGAATAAACCGTCTTAGCATTGGTGTTCAAAGCTTTAATGACGAAGAACTGTCAATGCTTGGTCGCATTCATACAGTAAAAGATGCGCTGGTTGCAATTAAATACGCTCGCGAAGCAGCTTTGAATAACCTGAATATCGATTTGATTTACGGATTGCCCGGGCAGACCATAGATGACTGGAAAGATAATTTAGTAAAAGCGATAGAAGTCAACCC
The DNA here is from genome assembly GCA_002419135.1 of Dehalococcoidia bacterium UBA5748. Lineage (GTDB taxonomy): Bacteria > Chloroflexota > Dehalococcoidia > Dehalococcoidales > UBA5627 > UBA5627. The sequence goes on from DIFM01000001.1 coordinate 10,953, forward strand.
GGACCATATTTCGCTTTATGCCTTGACACTCGAACCGGAAGAACCTCTGTTTAAAGACATAGAGTCGGGAATACTACCCGAAATTTCGGCTGACACGGCTGCCGGTCAGTATGAACTGGCAGAGAAGTTGCTTGAAAAGCACGGCTATATTCATTACGAAATTTCAAACTGGGCAAAGCCCGGCTTTGAATGCCTTCACAATCTGGTTTATTGGCAAGGAGGAGAGTATCTTGGTATCGGGGTCGCCGCACACTCCTATACTGAAAAGCGACGCACTGCAAATACAGCTGATTTGGATAAATATATGTCGTATTTATCGCATAATAGCTTGCCGCCGCAGGATAACGATGAGGTAATAGACCCCGAACTGGAACTGGCTGAATCTATTATTCTCGGATTAAGAATGTGTAACGGTATCGGGTTACAGGATTTTCAAAAACGTTTCAATATCGATATAATGGAACGATACAACAGGCGAATTGATGAACTTTTAGATGCCGGACTAATTGAAAAAAATAAATCTGTTATAAAACTCACGCAGAGCGGACGATTGCTTGGCAACGAAGTATTCTGGAGATTTCTTCCGGATAAGGTATAATAATTTAATTAAGGCTATCAGGAGTAACACCCGGTAAATGAAACAATTAAAGACACGTAATTTCTGCATCATCGCCCATATCGACCATGGGAAATCGACACTTGCAGACCGCTTAATCCAGCTTACCGGCGCTATAAAAGGCGGCAAAATCATCGATCAGATGATGGACAGTATGGAACTGGAACGCGAGCGTGGTATCACCATAAAAGCCAAAGCAATACGGCTGTCATATCAGGCTAAAGATGGCATCACATATGAATTAAACCTTATCGACACCCCGGGTCATGTTGATTTTGCCTATGAGGTATCGAGAACTCTGGCGGCTTGCGAGGGCGCTATCCTTGTTATCGACGCCACCCAGGGTATTCAGGCACAGACTATATCCAATGTCTATTTTGCCATGGACCATAATCTGGAAATAATCCCTGTCATCAATAAGATTGATTTGCCGAGCAGCGAAACGGAAAAAGTGCTGGAAGAAATAGAAAGCGTCCTCGGTTATAAAAGCGAAGAGGTTTTACATATCAGCGCAAAGACCGGACAGGGAGTTCCCGAGCTGCTGGAATCCATCATAAATAAAATACCACCACCCAAAGGTGACGTCAATCAACCCTTAAGAGCGTTAATTTTTGATTCCCATTACGATTCATATATGGGCGTAGTAGCTTATATCAGTGTCTATGACGGGAGCATCCGAAAAGGAGATAAGCTACGTCTGATGGGACAGGGTACCGAGCTCGAAGTAGTCAGCATCGGTTATTTCGACCCTAATTTTTGCCCTGCCGACGAACTTTTAGCAGGTGATATCGGTTATATTGCTACCGGTCTAAAGAGTGTCGGCGAATGCCGTGTCGGCGATACCATTACGTCTTTGGAAAACGGAGCCAAAGAACCCTTAATCGGTTACAAGATGGCAAAGCCGGTAGTATTTACCGGTATATATACCACACAACCTGAAGACCATGGGCAACTGCGTGAAGCCATCGAAAAATTAAGCCTTAATGACGCCTCGTTTTCATACGAGCCGGAAAACAGCCCTGTTCTTGGCAACGGTTACCGGTGTGGTTTCCTCGGCTTATTGCATATGGATATCGTCCAGGAGAGGTTGGAAAGAGAGTTCGACCTTTCGCTTATTGTAACAGTCCCCGGCGTTAAACTGATTGTAACACGCACCGATGGTAGCCAATCGATGGTTGTTAATCCTTCCGACCTGCCTGAACCGACAGAATTATCAAAGATAGAAGAACCCTGGGTGAAGATTTCGGTGATTACACCATCAACATTTATCGGTCCCATTATGGAGCTGGTAACGCAATCGGAAGGGGTTTATAAGCATACGGAATATATCGGTCATTCACATTCACCGGACGCCTTCGGACAGAGGGTGCGGCTTGAATATGAAATACCGTTGCGTTCTATGCTCACTACTTTTTATGACCAGCTTAAGAGCCGCAGTAAGGGATATGCGTCTCTCGACCATGAGGTAATCGGCTATCGCGAAACAAAACTGACAAAGCTCGATATACTGGTAAACGGTGTGATGGTAGATGCTTTCAGCCGCGTTGTCCCGCCCGATAAGGCTCACGAAATCGGCAAATCGATGGTTGAAAAACTGAAAGAAGTTATTCCGACACAATTATTCAAAGTTCCCCTGCAGGCATCTATCGGCAGCCGTATTATTGCACGTGCCGATATCTCCGCCAGAAGAAAGGATGTGCTGGCAAAATGCTACGGCGGCGATATTACGCGAAAACGTAAACTGCTGGAAAAGCAGAAGGAAGGCAAGAAAAAGATGCGCAGTATCGGAAAGGTAGAGGTTCCCAAAGATGCCTTTATGAGCGTTCTCAAGATGGAGCGGTAGTAAGTACAAAGGATTTGACTATCGAAGCGTCTTTTCGTTAATGGAAGAACGCTTTTTTATTAATGTTATTACAATAACAACGTCTATTTCTGTCATGCTGAATTCGTGAGGGACGAATGAAGCATCCGGGGAGGGGATATTAAATGACTGTATGAAAATCCCTCTCAATCTCCTTTTGGAAAAGGGAGAAATGAATATTATGTTAAGTCGTTCCCTAAAATCAGAGTAATAAACACCCTCTGAAAAACATATTAGCCCCTTACATTTAAAAGAAATCGTATTCTTTCACTTTGGGAAAGGGAAATCAAAGGGCATTTAATTCGAATATTTTATTCTGAATACTACTAACTAAAACTTAAAATGAACAAAAATGCGGCCGAAGTTCTTGTCGTCTTTCTCAAGACGGTGATAAAGTTTCTTTATGTCAGGTTGATTTAAAAAACGAAGTACCCTCTTCTTCAACTGTCCTGACCCCTTGCCGGGGATTATTTCTACAAGTGCTATCTTTTTGGAAATCGCATCTTCAATAATGCGGTTAAGCTCCGCATCGATGGATGCACCTTTATTGAAAATGTCGTGCAAATCGAGAACCAGTTTTGCCACAATACTCCCTGTTATATTAGATAAGGCGGACAGTTTCAACCATCCGCCTTATAATACGTGTTGTTAAGTTTATTCTTCTGTTATGGTAACTTTTGTGATAATGTCGCCGTTTTTAATACTTTTTAGAATTTCCATATCGCTGGTCATCTGCCCGAATACAGTGTGCCTGTTATTCAAATGAGGCTGGGGGGCATATGTAATAAAGAACTGTGAGCCGTTGGTATTGGGACCGGCATTCGCCATCGATAAAGAGCCCACTCCATGACTGTGGCTCGTAAACTCATCGGAAAATGAATAGCCGGGCCCACCGCAACCGGTACCGGTCGGGTCGCCGCCCTGCGCCATGAATCCGGGTATTACACGATGGAATGTAGTTCCGTCATAGAAACCGTCACGCGCCAGAAAAACAAAGTTATTGACGGTCTTGGGGACGTCTGCGGCAAATAATTCGAGTACTATATTACCTTTCGCCGTTTCAAGAGTAGCCGTATATTTCTTTGCGGTATCGATTGTCATTTCGGGGACATTTGAATATTTTTTTTGTGTCATAAATATTTCATCCTTTCTAAAAAATTGAGCATAACCGCCCTTATTATACAACAAGCGTAGTAAAAATTCAGTATTACTACAACCCTTGTAAATATTATGTTGACATGCCGCTTAAGCTATGATAGAATGCCACTTATTCAAGGATAAGATGATGTTAAACAGGATAACGGTCACCATAAGCTTCACGTTTAGCAAGCGCACCGAAGGTGCGCTGGGAGGGCTGTGTATCTAGACGTTTAGCTATTATAGTATAATAATATAACTAAACAGTATTTCAAATGCCTCCCCCTCAGCGGGGAGGTTTTTTTATATAAGAGGTTTTTTTAAAAAATGTTAAAACTTAAACGTAGTAAATCGGGAAACAAGGCAAGCTCCGCTATTGATAGCGGTGATTGTACTATTCCCCAGCTTATCAGATACAACGCTGAAAACTGGGGTGATTCATCTGCCATGTATATGAAGCGATTCGGTATCTGGCAGAGTTACAGCTGGAAAGAATACTACGATACTGTTAAACATTTCTCGCTCGGTATGCGTTGTCTCGGTCTTAACAAGGGAGATATTACCTGTATCATCGGCGATAACGAACCGGAATGGTTCTGGGGAGAATTCGCGGTACAGGCTGCCGGGGGCATTGCCACCGGTATATTCGTCGACTCGGTTCCCTCCGAAGTTGAGTACATAGCCAGGCATTCGGATGCCAAATTCGCCATTGTCAACGACCAGGAACAAACCGACAAGTTCCTTGAGATACGCTTAAATCTTCCCCTCTTACAGAAGGTTATCTACTGGGACCCGAAAGGCTTAAAGAATTACAGCGACCCGTTGCTGATATCGTTTGACGATGTCATTAAACTGGGCAGGGAATATGAGAATTACAATCCGGGGGACTTTGAAGAACGGCTCTGGGAAGGCAAAGCCGATGATATTGCATTCATCTATTATACTTCGGGCACGACCGGCTTGCCCAAGGGGGCCTGCTTAAGTCATCGTGCCTTAATAACTACAGCCAAGTCGTTCATAGACCGCTATCCGCTGACCGAAAAGGATAATCTCATATCGAACTTCCCGGCCGCCTGGGTGGGCGACAGCTACTTTGCTACTCTGCCGCATATTTTGACGCGTGCCAAACTGAACTTCCCCGAGGAACCGGAAACGATTGCAGAGGATACCCGTGAAGTCGGACCGAACTTTGTAATATACGGTCCCCGCCAGTGGGAAAGCCTGGTCAGCGAAATACAGATAAAGATGATTGACGCTCACTGGCTGAAGCGCTTTGTCTACAACCTTTTCATGCCGCTTGGTTACAAATTCGCCGATATGAAACTGGCAGGTAAAACTCCCAGCATGTTCTGGAGAATGCTGTATCAAATAGCCTATTTTGCTTTGTTCAGACCTTTGAAAGACAGGCTGGGATTGAGCCGTGTCAGATTTGCCGTTACCGGAAGCTCGGTACTCAGTCTGGATACTTTCAGATTGATTCATGCTATCGGAATCGAACTCAGGCAGAATTACGCCAGCACCGAAGCCGGTTATATCTCTTCTCACAGCAGCAATGAAATACGTTTTGAAAGCGTCGGCAGGCCGGCTCGCGGTACTGAAGTCCGTATAACCGATGGTGGTGAACTGCTGGTGCGCTCGGATTGCATGTTCAGTGGCTACCAAAAAAATCCGGAAAAAACTAAGGAAGTGATGAGAGGCGGCTGGTGCCATACCGGAGACGCCGTTAATGTGGATGACCGCGGACACCTTATTTTCATGGACAGGTTGGAACACATGGGCGAGCTTAGCAGTGGCGTCAAGTATGCACCCCAATACATAGAGGGGCGCTTAAGATTCAGCCCTTATATTAAAGACGCCATGGTTATCGGCGGAAAGACCAGGGATTATGTTTCCGCCATAGTAAATATGGATTTTGCCATGGTGGGCAAGTGGGCGGAGCGCAATCGCATCCCATACACCACCTTCGTCGACCTTTCGCAGAAAAAAGAGATTGCCGACCTTATTAAAAAGGATTTAACCAGAGTAAACAGTTACCTGCCCGAAACATCCAGGGTGGAAAAATTCGTGCTATTGCACAAGGAATTCGATGCCGATGAAGCCGAACTTACCCGTACCCGCAAACTGCGCAGAGAGTTTATGGAAGAACGCTATAAACAACTGATTCAAGCCATGTACGAAGACGGTAAAGAAGTAAAAGTGGAAGCGCCGGTTACCTACCGCGACGGACGCCGCGGCGTGGTAACGACCAGCATTAAAGTGAGAACCTTATCGGAAGGAGCGAATAACTGATGGCTGATTTGCTGCAATTCGTAATAACCGGCATAACCGTCGGCATGGTCTATTCGCTGATTGCGATGGGTTTCGTGCTGATATGGAAATCCAGCGGTGTTGCCAACTTGGCGCTCGGACAACTGGTGCTGATATCATCGTGGGTAACTTATGCCATACTGGTGCAAGCCGGACTTCCGCCCTGGCTGGGGGTTCCGATTGTAATAGTAATAGCATTCTGTCTTGGTTGGTTAATCGAAAGGTTCCTGCTGCGCCCTTTAATAGCGCAACCTATACTTTCACTGATTGCGGTAACACTGGGACTGTCTTACTTTTTGGACGGCTTGATTACCTTCATCTGGCCATGGAGTGTCGATGCGCTGCCCCGCCTCTTCCCACAGGATACCATTCATATCGGGACGGCTGTTGTTTCGCAGGAGTATCTTTGGGCGGCGGGTATTTCACTGCTGTTATTTACAGCATTGACACTCTACTTTAAATACAGCCGCATGGGGATTGCAATGAGAGCCACCGCTGACGACCAGATGGCAGTCCAAGCCTGCGGCATTCCGGTAACCAAAATATTCTCCCGCTCCTGGATGCTTGCCTGTGCTATGGCAGCCATCGGAGGAATACTTATGGCAAGCATCGGCGGCATCGGGCATGGCTTAATCGATACCGGAATGAAATCCTTCTCGGTGGTAATTCTGGGCGGGTTGGATTCCTTCCTTGGGGCTATGATTGCCGGACCGATAATCGGGCTGGTAGAAAACCTCGGCGGAGGATATTTGACAGCGTTGACCTGGCCCGGAATCAAAGAAGTTATTCCGTTTATTATGATTATAATCGTTATGATGATTAAACCATACGGATTATTCGGTGAAGTCCGTATAGAGAGGATATAAAAGTGTATTTACCTGCCGGAGTGAGAAATTATAGTTATGCCCAGGACATGGCGATTTTTCGCACCAAAACACAATGGGTGTTACTTGGAGTGCTGCTTCTTTTACTTCTGGTGATGCCGTCTTTTTTGAGCAATTACTGGTTGAGTGTTTGTAATATCATAGCCATTACGATTATAGCCGCCACCGGTTTGAATATTCTTACCGGTTACTGCGGACAGCTTTCAATCGGGCATGCCGGTTTTATTGCTGTCGGAGCTTACACGTCTGCAATACTGAGCGGTCAATTGGGAATGCCTTTTTTGCTGTCGATGATATGCGGTGGGCTTATGGCCGGCTTAATCGGTATGCTGTTCGGCTTGCCATCGCTGCGTGTTAAAGGATTTTATCTGGCAATAAGCACCATTGCGGCGCAATTTATAATCATGTGGGTTATACGAAACTGGGCAGGAGTAACGGGCGGTAATATCGGACTCAGTGTACCTACGGCTGAAATATTCGGATATTCCTTCACCAGTCAGGCAAGCAAGTATTACCTGATACTGGCAATTGCCATACTGGTAATCTTCTTTGCTAAAAATCTCGCCAGAACCCGACCGGGCAGAGCTTTTGTGGCGATAAGAGATAACGATCTGGCGGCGCAAGTTATGGGAATTAACCTTTTCCGTTACAAACTTTTGGCTTTCTTCATCGGTTGTTTCTTTGCCGGTATTGCCGGTTCGCTTTTGGCGCATTGCTATTACGGCTTCCTGAATCCGGAATTCTTTGATTTCAAGGAATCGATTTTATATGTCGGAATGATTATTATCGGGGGATTGGGCACTTCGGTCGGTCCTATTTTCGGAGTTATACTGATTCGTCTGCTGGACAGCATATTATCACTGGAAATTGTGCCTTTCCTGGAAACGCACGTTACCCTGTTTACATCCGGATGGGCATCCGGCTTAAAACCGATGATTTTCGGAGCGGTAATAATCTTATTCCTGATTCTGGAACCGCGCGGATTAGCACACAGGTGGCAACTGTTTAAGACCTCGTATCGTATCTGGCCATTTTCATATTAACTATTTTATATAAAATAAAAAAGGGAGGTAGCTTACAATGGTAAACAAAGAATCTAAGGGGATTACAAGACGAAATTTTATTGTCGGGACAGGTGCGGCATCCTTATTCCTGTTTATGGGCGGACTCCCTTTTCTAACAACTGCCTGTAATACAAAGGGGGAAACCATAAAAATAGGCATTGCCACTCCCAGCACGGGCGTTGCCGCTGAAAAAGGCAAAGTACTCGAACACGGCAACAAGGATGCCATAAAGTACGTTAATGAGGTGCTGGGTGGTGTGGGAGGCTACGAGCTCGAGCTGGTATGGATGGATAACGGCTATAATGCAGCTACTATGGTCAGCAACGTGAACAAACTGATGGACGACGGCTGCGTTATGTTCGGTTGTTCCTCATCGGCTATGATGACGGCAGCTATGACCGTTGCCAACCAGAACGGCTTCCCCGGACTGGCAGCCTATGGCGCACCCATAATTTACAGGCCACCACAGCATATTTACGGGCAGATGCCGGATTACGGTGATGACTGGGTTGTCTTTGCCCAGTACTTCCTGGAAAATCTGTGGCAGGGAGAGGGCAGGCCATTGATGGCTATGCATATCCTCAATAACTCCACCGGTTACGGAGCCAAGGACGGTGCAACCGCTATGGCGAAGGAACTGGGTATCGATATTGTCGTAAGAGAGCATACCGCCAGCACAACTTCGGAAATGACAAGCCTGACGGAGTTGAAATCATTAAATCCCGATATCCTTTATATTGCCAGCACTCCGCAGCCGAGCTCTATAATAATTAAAAACGCCTATGATCTTGAAATGACCTCCACCGGCATGGTAATCGCCTGCGGGCATGCCGCCATGACCAAAGCGCTGGTAGACCTCGCGGGTGCCGACAAATGCGAGGGTGTTTACGGATTATTCCCCACTGTAAGCTGGGGAGACAATGTGTCGGGCATGGCTAAAATGACGGAGTACTGCCAGGCAAATCATCCTGATGATTATCTTAATATGGAATATATAACATCCTGGTGCCAAAGTCTTACTATGGCAAAAATCGTATCATTGGCTGTTGATGCGGTTGGTTACGATGTTCTGGCAGCCGGAGGAACGGAGGCATGGCAGGCTATCGAAGAACATGGCATTAAAACACTCAACAACTACGACGTGGAAGGCTTACAGGGGCCTGTCAGCTATACCGAAGGAGATAACAGGTTATCGAAATCGCTGAGGGTGTTCCAGGTGCAAAGCGGCGATATTAAAGCCATAACAGATTGGATAGAATCTCCGGTTATCGAATATGAAAAGTTCGATTGGTTCGGTAAATAAAGGGGGGTGGTCGTTGCGAGGAGTCACAATAAAGCGGGATTCGCAACGATAATAAAAAAGTGTTTTTTACCTGTTATTCTGAGACCACAAGGGGTGGACGAAGAATCCAGGGGGTGGGGAGAAACAAATAAATAGGATGCCTCAGCTTCAGGAGCAAATGACATCCTCCCTACCCCAGATACTTCAGTAACCCCTCGTGACTTCAGGATGACAATGAAAGCCGTTCGTGGTTAGATTAATACAAAGCCGTTCGTGGTGAGCCTGTCGAACCATAACGGCGCCCAATAAGGTATAATAAATATACTCTAATTGAAAGAAAACCAATGCTTAAACTGAACAACATAGAAGTTACTTACCTGAATGTCATACGTGTACTGCACGGCGTTTCGTTGAGCGTGCCCGACGGCTCCATTGTTACCCTGTTGGGAGCCAACGGGGCCGGTAAGAGTACTACGCTAAAAGCAATTTCGGGGCTTTTACATATAGAGGAAGGCGAAGTAACCGATGGCAGTATCGAATGGGACGATACCAGAATCGACAAAAAAAGCCCTGAAGATATCGGTAAACTGGGTATCGTTCAGGCGCTGGAAGGACGGCGCGTCTTCGGACACCTTACCACAGAGGAAAATCTGCTGGTAGGCGCATTCAATAGACGAAACAGAGCTGAAATAAACCGGGATATTGAAATGGTATATGAATACTTTCCGCGTTTAAGAGACCTGAGAAAAAACACCGCCGGCTATCTTTCCGGCGGTGAACAACAGATGCTGGTGATTGGCAGAGCTATGATGGCAACTCCCAAACTGATGATGCTGGACGAACCTTCGCTTGGTCTGGCTCCCATGCTGGTAGAAGAGATTTATGAGATTATCAAACGTTTTAACGATGAACAGAAGACATCTGTATTGATTGTTGAACAAAATGTGCGTGTTGCTCTCAGCATTGCCCATTATGGTTATGTAATGGAAAACGGGCGTATCGTACTTGACGGCGATGCCGAATTCCTGAAAAATAATGAGGATGTCAAGGAGTTCTATATCGGTCTTTCGGCAATGGGAGATAAGAAGAACTACCGTGAAATCAAACACTACAAGAGGCGCAAGAGATGGCTATAAAACCACAAATCAGAAAAGACGAATATTTTGACGAGCTTGAGGTAATGACTGTCGAAAAAAGAGAGGCATATTTTGAGAGTAGGCTTTCAGAGACCGTTGCCAATGCCTATAAAAACGCCCCAGCCGCCAAAAGAATACTGGATGATGCCGGAGTAAGTCCGTCGCAAATAAAAACTATAAAAGACCTGGAATTGCTTCCTGTGACGCGTAAGTCCGATATCATTGAAATGCAAAGGAGCAACCCCCCTTACGGCGGTTTTTTAAGTATTCCCCAAAACGATGTAGAGCGTGTTTTCATATCTCCCGGCCCAATATATGAACCGATGCAGCATACCGGTATAAAATGGTTTGCCAAATCCCTTTGGGCAGCCGGATTCCGTAAGGGAGATGTAGTTATAAACACCTTCACATATCATATGTCCCCTGCCGGTATTCTCTGCCATGAAGCCATCAGCGATTGCGGGGCAACCGCTGTTCCTGTGGGTACGGGGCATACCGAAGTAACCGTACAGGCAATGTTGGACTTACGAGCCACCGGCTATGTCGGCACTCCCAGCTTTTTAATGGCGATAATCAAACAGGCGGAAGAGTTGGGTTATAATTTCAAGAATGATTTTTACATAAAACGCGCCTGGTTTACCGGTGAGATGCTGGCTTCGTCTGTAAGGCAAACACTTGAAAAAGATTACGATATAGATACATATCAGGCTTACGCCGTAACCGAACCCGGTGGTGCAATTGCCTACGAATGCAGCTGTAAAGACAGGCTGCATCTGATGGATGAATACATTGTGGAAATCGTAAATCCATCTAACGGCAAGCAATTAACTGATGGAGAAGTCGGCGAAGTTGTGGTAACCCCCGTTCACAACAATACATGGGGACTGCTGCGCTTCGGCACAGGTGACCTGTCTTCGATTGTGGATGATGTTTGCCCCTGCGGTAGAACCACCAAAAAACTGACCGGTATTCAGGGCAGAATCGGTGAAGCCGTTAAAGTCAGAGGCATGTTTGTTGTATCAAATCAGGTTGAAAGCCTTTTTGCACAATATAGAGAAGTGGCAAAATGGCAGATTACAGTAGCCCGCATCGGTCAGCGCGATGAAATGACGATAACCGCCGAATTATGCGACGACAATTGCGACAAGATTAAACTGGCAGACGAAATCGGAAACAGATTCAAGAGTATATGCCTTATCAACCCCGATAAGATAGAGTTTGTTCCTGCGGACACTCTACCAAAGGACAGCAAGACGATTGTTGATAATAGAAAGTGGGATTAGAAACCCATACGAACTAGTCATAGTCATATTTGTATTAGGATTACGATTATACCACTCCGCAGTTCTCTCCCTTTAGCAAAGGGAGATTAAGAGGGATTTTGGCGATAAATTCGTTTTGCTTTCAACAAAATGCAATGCATATTCGTAGCAAATCTCCCTCACTCCCTCTTTTCCAAAGAGGGAAAGTACCGCATAAATTACTGTGGTGCTGAGTTCATGTTGACCAACTAAAGCCGTTCGTGGTAGTCCAGATTTATCGGGATCGAACCATAACGGCGAGGATAAAATATGAGTTTTTGGGTTTATATACTTGAATGCGCCGACGAGAGTTATTATATGAGACACACAGACGATTTGGAAAAACCTCTATCAGAACACCAGTAGAAATTATTTAATTGGGACTAATGAAGCATTCATGCTGGAGTATTAGGTCACCGAGTTCAGACTCTTTGTGAGATATAGACAAATTACTTCCCCGCCCCCAGGTAAGCGGCGATGACATCGGGGTTTTTGCTGATTTCTTCGGGCGTTCCTTCGGCGATTTTACGACCGAAATCCAGCACTACGATTCTATCAGCTATGTCCATTACAACACCCATATCATGCTCGATCAGTACGATGCAGTTTACTCCGTCCCTAAGTACCGGGGTATCGGGATAGGTTTCTCCCTGCCCTTCGAAAATATCGATGACAAAACGTGCAATATCCTCTTTTTCCTCGAGATTCATACCCGCCATCGGTTCATCCAATAGCAAAACCTTCGGCTCGAGGGCTAACGCCCTGCCCAGTTCCACTCTCTTGCGCATACCGTACGGCAGAGAGCCTACCACCTGCTGGCGAATTGATTCTATTTCTAAAAAGTCGATAATATCTTCAACGGTCCTGCGATGTTTGATTTCTTCCGTATGCGACGGCCCGAAGTATAAAGCGCTGCTTAAGACATTCTGATTCATAAGTACATGCCGGGCAGCCATAATATTATCAAGAGTGCTCAAACCGGTATACAGTTCAATGTTCTGAAACGTGCGAGCCAAACCCATCTTGGCGGCTTTATCGGGACGTATATGTGTAATATCCTGCCCGTTAAATGTAATTGTTCCGCTCTGAGGTTTATAGAAACCGTTCAGGCAATTTAAAAAGCTGGTTTTTCCGGCGCCGTTAGGTCCTATAATTGCCAGTATTTCATTATCTTTTATATCGACACTAACATCTATCAGAGAACGAACCCCGCCGAACGAAAGCGAGAGTTTGTCCGCTTTAATGACAACTTTTTTTTCTTTTACTGGATTATCCAAACCCGTCTTCCCTTTTTATAATTCCGTACTGCTTTCTTCTTCCGAGAATATTTTTTCTTTATACGCCGATACCCTGTGACAAACAGGCCCATCGCATTTGAGACCGCTTAAAGCTTTTTTACTTTTCGGGTCGGCACTCATTCTGGCAAAGAAATCATAACCGGTGCATCTGGTCTTACCGTCTTTATAAAGGATGACGGTTACTTCGTCATTCATATCTTCGCAAAATATAGTGGTCGCCGTCAGTTGCCAGTCAGTCATATTATTTCAAATTACCTCTTCTCGATTATACCCCATATATCCTTTGTTTAGCTACATTTAAGCCTGAAATAAATTCGGTCTGCCTTATTCATGATTGATATTGTTGCCAATATTAAAAGCGTCTCCGACGGACCTTCCGTAGCCGTAATATTTTGCAGCGGTGCCTCGTGAATATAATATCGGTCTAATTTTTTCCACATCCGGAACGCCTTCGGTAAGACAATCCTCTGTAACATGCGTCTCTTCGATACTGCCGACAACAAGCGTATGGCTGCCTAAATTAAGCATATGTACAATTTTACATTCGAGGTTTACCGGGCACTGCCGTATAAGCGGAGCGTTTTCGCATTTTCCGTAAAAAACTTCGAAGTCGCAGGCTGCAACCTTATCGGCATTCGCACCGGATATGATACCGCACAAATCGGCTTCTTCCACTAATTGTTCACTTGGAATATTAACGGAAAAACAACCAGCGGGCTTGATTCCTTTCATAGTATAGCGTTGATGTCTTATGGCAACCGTCAGCATCGGAGGAGCTCCGCATGCCATCCCCCCCCAGGCAGCCGTCATAAAATTCGGTTTTCCGTCAACATTGACGCCCACTAAAAAAACCGGCTCCGGGAATACGAAAGTACTCGGTCCAAAAGTTTTTTTATTCATCGCAGGTTTACCTCCGTAATGTCCTGTATAATTTATAATATTGAGTTTTGACGCAAATTTAACTATTCAACTGTACGGCTATTCCAACAGCAGATTATTCATCTTACGGGTTAACGAACCCGCTTCAGTTCTTTATACTTTTCTCTCAGTTTGACCTTTTCTATCTTACCGGTGGCATTACGCGGTACTTTATCAAAGACTATTATTTTCGGCCGCTTATATTTGGGCAGCTTTTCTATACAATATGCTTCAATTTCTTCAGTGGTAATTCCGGCGCCCGGTTTCGGGTCGATTACAGCGACTGCAATTTCACCGAGCCTGATATCCGGAATACCGATTAAAGCCGCATCGTATACTTTGGGATTAAAAAGCAAAACCTCTTCCACCTCTATCGGAAAGATATTCTCACCGCCGGTTATGATTAAGTCCTTTTTTCTGTCGACGTACCATATAAAACCGTCTTCATCCGTTTTTGCCAGGTCTCCGGTATGAAGCCACCCATCCTTTAATACTTCCGCCGTTTTTTGCGGATTTTTATAGTACTCCTTCATCAAACCGTTGCCTTTTACCAGCAACTCACCGACCATACCGGGAGGAACATCGTTGTCATTGTCGTCCACAATGCGAACTTGCCAGCCGTAACCGGGGTTACCTATAGCGCCTACCTTATGAATATTTTCGACGCCCAAATGCACACATCCGGGGCCGGTCGATTCGCTGAGCCCGTAATTGGTATCGTAAAGCATATCCGGGAAATAGGTTTTCCAGTGCTTTATCAGGCTTTCGGGGACCGGTTGTGCTCCGATATGCATCAATCGCCATTGCTCGAGTTTATAATCCTCTTTTTTAATTTCTCCGCTATCCAAAGCCACCAGTATATCCTGTGCCCAGGGAACCAGCAGCCAGACTATAGTGCCCTTTTCATTGTGTACTGCCTCAAATATATAAGCCGGTTTGATTTCCCTCAGAAGCGTAGCCCTGCTTCCGCTATATAAACTGCCGAACCAGTGCATCTTGGCTCCGGTATGATACAAAGGAGGAATCAATATAAAATTATCATCTCTGGTCTGGCGGTGATGCATACTCTCCACAATAGCGGCATGTTCCATATTCTTGTGGGTAAGCAGTATCGGTTTCGGCTGCCCGGTAGTTCCGGAAGTAAAATACAATCCGCAAGGGTCATCCGGATTCAATTCCACATTCAGGGATTTTTCCGACGCCCGCAAAGTAAAATCATCTACAGTCTGCGCCCACTCGGGAGCGTCATCGCCCATATATATAAATTTCTTTACAGTCGTTAATTGCGTTCTGATTTCATTTAGGCGTTCGACAAATTCCGGCCCGAATAAAAAAGCCTTTGCCTCAGCTATTTGGGTACAGTATAAAATATCTTTGCTGACAAACCTGAAATTAAGCGGAACTGCCCAGGCTCCCGTGCGTATTATGCCGAAATATGCCACCAGCCAATCAATGGAGTTGGTCATCAGATGAACGACTTTATCGCCTTTGCGAATTCCCATATTATAGAGGGCATTGGCAATTTTATTGGAACGGTTATCGAATTCCAGCCAGGTAATTTCATGCCTGTAATTCAGGCTGGGTTTCAATTCAACCAGGGCTACATCATCCGGATACAATTTAGCATTTTTTGCAAGCATATCCGATATGGTCATTATTTATAGTGCCTCCGAAAGCGTCGTTAATAAGATGCTATACCGGGTAAAAATGTAGCGATTTTGGGGAATGCCAGCAGCAACGCCACACAAATAATTATCGCTATTAAGAACGGTATTATCCCTTTGAATATCGTTTCCAGGGATATTCCCTTTGTAATTCCCTTTATTACATATACATTTATGCCGACCGGCGGTGTTATAACACCCATTTCCGTGACCAGTACAATAATAACACCAAACCATATCGGGTCAAAACCCATAGCCAGCACCAGCGGATAAATTATCGGAATAGTGAGTGTTATCATAGCCAGCGAATCCATAAACAATCCGCCGATAAGGTACATCAGAATAATCATGGCAATAACCGCAACGTCCGGTAAGCCGAGCCCGGATATCCAACCGGACAGCATATTGGGTATGGTAGTAACCGCTATGAAATGGCCTAAAATAATAGCGCCGGTAACAATAATCATTATCTCACAGGTTACTTTTACCGTTTCTATGATGGCATCCTTAAATGCTTGCCACGACAGGTTGCGTCTGGCAATTCCTATTAACAACGCCCCGGCTGCCCCTACGGCGCCGGCTTGAACGGGACTAAACCATCCGGCAAAAAGACCGCCCATCACCAGGAAAAAAAGCAGCATCATTTCCGTAACACCGGATACGCCCGCCAGTTTTTCTTTAAAAGTGGTTGACTGCCCTGCCGGAGCCAGAGCCGGATTCCTGCGGACCATAACAGCCACTACAATAACGAACAGAGTGGCTAAAAGTATCCCGGGCAGTATTCCCGCTAAAAATAAACTGCCGATAGATTGCTGCGTAAGAATACCGTAAACTATAAAAATAGTGCTGGGAGGTATTAGAATGCCAAGGCTGCCGGCCGATGCCACACTGCCTGTAGCCAATGAATCGGCGTATCCGTATTTCTTCATTTCCGGAAGCGCCACTTTACCCATAGCCGCGGCAGTTGCGCTGGTTGAACCGCATATGGCGGCAAACCCGGCACACGCCATAATGGTTGCCATCGCCAGCCCGCCGCGCACGTTTCCCAGTAAGGTGTGACTGGCGGCATATAACCTGGTACTGATTCCGGAAGCAAAAGCAATCGAACCCATCAACAGAAACATCGGTATTACGGTTAGCGAATACGATGAAAGGTTAGTAAATACATCTCTGGCAAGCAGGTTAAGTCCGGCGGTAGGACTTACCAGATAGCTGAATCCGGCAAATCCTACAAATGCCATGGCAAAACCGACCGGCATTCCCAGTATAAACAATACGATAAGGAATATTATTCCTACAACACCGGCTACTAAAGGGTCCATCTATCTATTTACAACTTTCATGATATTTTTTAGCATCTCCACTATTAATACAAAGCAAACCGGAATACAACAAAAAGCAATAGCATAAACAAACGGATAAAAAGGAATGCGCGAAGTCATTGACACTTCACCGCTTTGTTGCAGATTGATTCCGTATCTGACGCTCTGCCATGCCAGCAGGGCAAAAAGGATAAACCCCAAAAGGGACGTGAGAACACCGAAGACAGCCCTTGCCCGTTTAGGTAAACGGGTAACAAAGAACTCTACCTGGATATTGCCGTGCTGTGCCTGGGTATAAGCCATACCGAAAGCGGTGATTATTATGCCCAGAAAAGCTACTATTTCAATGGCACCCGGAACTGGCGTTTTAAAAATCTTTACTCCGATAATATCGGCAACCGTCAGAGCCAGCATTAAAACCACGCCTGCTCCGCCAATCCAGACTATCCAATTGCTTATTAATTTCGCCCATTTATCCAATCTTTCTATAATAGCCATAATAAAAACAAAAACTCCTCCTGCCCGTGCCTCGATATTACAGACACAGGCAGGAATAGTGCATTCTAAACCTTTATTTCTTACTTTATGTCGCGGGAGGTGTAGTTAAAGGTATAACCTCCGATTCAACCCAGGCGACACTTTCTTCCATCGAAGGTGATTTATCGCTCCAGTATCCTACCCTATCGAGTAAATACTGCTCATATTCATTTCCTGATAACCCGCTTGTGTTGAGTGTTTCGATTTGATTACCGACAAGCGGGGAAACAGCCGCCAGCCACGTAGCCATTTCGTCATCATCGACTTCAATGACTTCCCTGCCACTGCCGAGCTCAAGGAAGTAGTCAATGGCTACTTTATCGTAATAATCCCATACCTTGCCATGCTTTTCTATCCATTCCTCGCTGACTTCGGTAAATACCTGCTGAACATCTTGCGGCATTTTGTTCCATTTGTCATTGTTGATTACAACGTACATATCGGTAGTGTAACCCAGTTGATAACAGTTGGTTACATACTTGGTAACCTCGGCATGATTCCAGCCTTTCAGTGTTTCTCTGGGAGTAAAACTGCCGTTAACGACCCCTTTTGACAGGAGTTCATAGGTTTCACCCTGAGAGGCACCGTAAGCCTGGGCGCCCAAGGCCTGTACTATCTTAGCTCCTACGCCGGTAGCACGAATTACCAAACCGTTAAAGTCTTGCAGTTGTCTCACAGCTTTATCTTTGGTGATGATAACACCGGGGCCGTGAGCATGGAAATAAAGCGGATGTGTTTCATCCATTTCCGCGGGTTTAAATTCATTGTAATAATCGTTGGCAACCTTTGTTGCCACCCATCCGTTGGGATATTTGTGGGGTAAATCCACCAGTTCGTTAACGGGGAAACGCCCGACGGTATATGCAAAACAGGACATTCCGATATCGGATAGCCCGTTGACAACACCGTCATAGATTTGTGGGGCAGGAGTCAGGTTGCCTCCCGGGAAATAATCTATTTTTACCTGTCCGTCCGTGCGTGTTTCTATCTCTTTAATCCAGGCTTCCGCCAGTATGGAATTGAGATGCGTCGGTGGGAAAAAATTGCTGTATGTAAGATTTATTGTGTCCCCTGTATTGCTGCAACTGCTCCCGAAGAGGGACATCGCACCTCCAAAAGCAGAAAAACCGGCAGCTCCAACGAGTAATGCTCCGGTTCCTTTTAAAAAATCCTTGCGTGTAATGGTGTTCTTTTCATTACTTTCGTGAATCATTTGTAGCCACCTTCCGGGAAAGACATATAGATGATGTTGTAGAAGATTTCTGTTCGGAAATAGTTGTTAATTTCCATTGCGCCATGCCTCCTTTATTTATTTTACGTTTAGAAAAACGTTTTCAGTATAATACCACCTGAACAGGATATTGTCTACAAACTATCATACAATAAATGTACAATTCTTCTTACGGCATTGTCATAATAATAACTACAACAACATGCTAGACGCTGAACCGTAAGATACAACTTTGACCCCCGGCACAAATTTTTTCTTCGATTTTAAAACTAATATCGCCGCCGAATTCATCTGCCCAGACCTGATATTCTCTTTCACAGATAAGAGAGCCTATTTTGGCAGACAGGTTTTCTCTTTTGGATTCGAGCAGCAAATTATGCCACGGACAACTGCTGATAAATATTGAAAAGCTACCGTAATCCGTATTATCTTCTATTATGAAGGAGAAATCTTCCAACGAAAACTTTGTTCTCAGACATTCCATTAAATCTTTCAGTTCATTACCGGAATCAGCCAGCGGCTTTAGCATTCGTGCCTGAATTTTGGGCATTACTTCCCAGACTTTGGCATCCAGCTCCAGCGCTGTATCGAAATCATATTTTTCTTCCGTTTTCATAAACCACAAGCCGTCTGCGGCTGTGTAGCTTTTCTTAAAATATTCGATTATCTGCTTATCGGTGAAATTCAACATTTTAGCCTGTCATATTTAATATTTTATCCAGAGCTGTGTGGCGTTATTATATAACTATATTATACGTGAATGCCACCTTAGTTTGAAGATTGCGGATACCACAAATATGAATTACTGGGGTTTAAAATTAAGCGTCGTCGCCCTGCTTGGTGGGAATGGTAACTCCTGTAGCCCTGGCAACGAGCTTGTTATCCTGATTGACCACAGTCACTTCGGTAAAACCGGCTTTCCTGCCGCTCTTGATTACCCTGCCCTCCGCTGTCAGCGTATCGCCGACTTTGGCGCTGGAGATAAAGTAGACATTTAAAGTAGAGGCGACACTGGGATAAGCCATCGAGTTGGCGGCAGCCCCGAATGCCTGGTCTGCGATTGACATTATGATACCGCCGAACACAATGCCGTGGAAGTTCTGAAATTCAGGACGCATCATAAGGGAAACTCGTGAATATCCCTCCGATATTTCCAGTATTTCCGACTGCAAAAAAGAGGTTATCGGCTCGGTCTTGATTTTATCGGTTAATAAGGAGATTTGTTGCTCTTTGTTTTCTTTACTCGTTGGCATTAATAATCCTTTTAATTACTGCGGTTTAACTGATTGTATCCCTGAGTCGAAAGCGGAGATATTGATAGCGACAATTTTTGCCGGCAGGCTTTTAATAATGCTCTCACGCCATACATTGCCTTCGATATCCAAAAACTGTGACAAACAACCAAGCATAAAGATATTTAACACCTTGATGTTGCCGATGGCTGCTGATTTTGTGCTTCCCTCTACGAAGTAAATACTATCTGTTTTCTGTTTAAGAAAAGATAATATTTCATTGTCGGACGGATATTCTTCCTTTCCGCAGCCGACGGAAAGCGGAGGCATTTCGCGATTGTTCAGTATCACAATTCCGCCCGGCTTCAAAAAATTAAAACACCTGGCGGCCTCCATCTTTTCAAACGATAGCACAATATCTGCCCGGTTTTCACCGATTAATGGAGAGTATATTTTAGGCGCCATACGTAAATGGCTGATAACACTGCCGCCTCGCTGTGCCATTCCGATTGTATCAGTCTTTTTTACATCGTATCCCGACGCGATAGCCGCATCCCCGATAATATTTCCGGCAAGTATTACCCCCTGCCCCCCGACCCCGGCAATGATAATGCTGTAGTTATTCACTGTTTGCTCCGATTAGACCGGGTTTATCCGGATAAATTGCTTTAACAGGGCAAATCTGCTCGCAAAGACGACAGTTATCACCGGCACACAAAGAACCGTCAATGACAATTTTATCCCCGGCCTTTCGAATAGCCGAACAGCCGATAGACAGGCACAAACCGCAGGAGGTGCATTTATTTATGTCAACTTTGCCGGGATTAATCCCACGCCTGACCGATACGGCACAGGGACCTCTGGATATGATAACCGATAAACCGTCACATTCAAGCGACGCTTTCAAAGTTGTTTTAATAGCCTTTACGTCCCAGGCGTTAACCACCTGTAAATTGGTTACACCGCAAGCCTTAACCATTTCCTCAAGATTGACGGCATAGGTGTCTTCTCCCTGTGCCGTTTTCCCCGTACCGGGGTGTTCCTGATGACCGGTCATAGCTGTCGTGCGGTTATCAAGAATAACAAGCGTAAACTTGGCTTTATTGTAAACAGCATCAATCAAGCCGGTAATTCCCGAATGGAGAAAAGTGGAATCACCGATAATGGCTACCAGTTTTTCACTCGCGCCGGCTTTCTGCATACCGATAGCATTTCCGATACTTGCACCCATACAACCGCAACTATCCATAGCATTAAGAGGAGAAAGAGCTCCAAGTGTATAGCAACCGATGTCACCGCTGATTATAAGTTTCGGTTCACGCTGTTTCTTACCCGGAATTGTGCTGCGTTGAGCGATATTACTAAGTGTATAAAACAGGCCACTGTGAGGGCATCCCGAACATAACAGCGGGAATCTACCCGGCAATGCCGACTTTTTATAGTCTGCTTTAGTGCCGGGATATTCGGATAATATCCCCATAGCACATCCCGCTTTTTCGATTACATCGGTTGTCAGCTCCCCGATTATAGGAACAAATTCCTTTCCTGTTACTACAATCCCCAGAGATTTAACATATTCTTCTATGAATGGGTCGAGTTCTTCGATAACAATCAGCTTTTTAACCCGCGATGAAAACTCTTTGATTAACTCTTGCGGCATCGGGTAGGAAAAACCCAGTTTAAGTATAGAGGCTTCCGGAAATACTTCTTTTACATATTGATATGACATCCCTGAGGTAATAATACCGAGTTCGGGGCTGCCTTTAATTACAAAATTAAAGACGCACGTTTCGCTGAAACTTGCCAGTTTTTCAACTCTTACTTCCACCAGGGGACGTCTGGCCCGTGCATTGGCAGGCAGCATAACATATTTGCGGAAATTGTGTTTGAAAACCTTATCTTCAACTTGTCTGCGGCTGTTATTACCGGTTTCCACAATCGTTTTAGAATGTGAAATCCGTGTGGTCGTACGCAACAACACCGGTGTATCGAACTGCTCGCTTATATCGAAGGCAGCCATCACCATATCGTAGGCTTCCTGACTGTCCGACGGTTCCAGCATAGGTATTTTCGCCAGTTTGGCAAAATGACGATTATCCTGTTCATTCTGAGAGCTCATCGCTCCCGGGTCATCGGCTGATATGATAACAAGACCACCGTTGATACCGGTAATGGCAACCGCCATAAAAGGGTCGGCGGCAACATTCAAACCGACATGCTTCATCGATACCAGAGTGCGCGCACCGCCGTATGAAGCGCCTACACCCACTTCCATAGCCACCTTTTCGTTGGTGGACCATTCGGCATATATATCTTTATACTCAGCCAGATTTTCCAGTATCTCGGTACTCGGGGTACCCGGATAGGCAGCGGCAACCTTTACTCCGGCGTGATAAGCGCCGAGCGCAATAGCTTCATTTCCCGAAAGTAGTTTTTTATTTGTGCTCATTTTAGTATTGTATTATAGCATAAACCGCTCTTAAAAAATGAAATCCAACCGGTGCAAGTGTATATAAGACACAATTATGTATATTATTATGCCCGGTTTTACTGCAGGGTAAGTATCATATATAATTTATCGAGGTTTTCAGCGGTTTGAAAACAGCAAATAACTCTCTTTTAACGAACAATATTAACTATTTATTATGAGCAGATACGCAAGTTACGGCAGAACTGTTTATCACTGGCTGGGAGATTTCCTTAAAACCCATCCGCAGGGTTTTTTGATATCCATTTTAGTCATTACTTTGCTATTTCTTTTTCCTCTCTTCCTGATGCAACCGACCGAAACAGCTAGCGATAACCCGACCGACAATAATACCGTTATCTGGTATGAAGAAGTAAAAGAAACCTTTCCCAGTGATATATATTCGCTCATCTTCATTTTTGAAGCTGAAAACGGTGATATGCTGACACAGGAAAGCCTCTATGCTCTTCTGCAGGCAGAAGAAGACTTAAGAAACAGCGCAATGTCTCCCATGCTTTATGAGTCAGTTGACAGCAATACAGGAACAGTAAGCAAAGGTATTTATTCACTGGCAGATGTTGTAAACGAACTGCTTATTATGCAAAGCGCAAACGCAGTTGACCTCTCCAACGCAACCGATTTGCAGGTAAAAGAGGCAGTATTTTATATTCTATCCAACCCGGATAGCGCCGGTTTCCAGCAGACATTCTCTGTAAAATCATCGTATCAAGATACAGACCAAGGCATCCGTTTATGGGAATCTCCGGCTCTAACTATTATAGTTTCCACGGCTAGAGAAAACATCATCAACGATTATCCTTCTATTACGGGAGAGGACTACTCCGGAAAAATCGTTTTAGAACATTTCGGCAGAGACGTGCTTGAATTATTCCGCAGCCAGCAGGATGTGTTGCAGGTTTGGGGAATAAATATCGATATGCAACTGGAAATCAAAGACCAGGGCAGTATCAATATTCCCATGCTTATAGCAGCCATCATCATCATAATGCTGATTGTCGCCGTTTTTTTCCGTTCTTTTATAATAACGCTTATCTGCGGCGGCGGACTTATAATGGTTCTGATATGGCTGATGGGGTTTTCCAACCTTATTGGGATTAAGAACTCTACTATTGTAGATTTGGTAGTCCCGATCGTGGTTCTGGTACTGGGCATCGACTATGCCATACACTCTATCTATCGATACAGAGAGGAAAGAAGAAAGGGTTACCCTCCCGAACAGGCGCTGGGTAACTCGACGCGCAGGGTGGGAAACGCCCTGGTGACGGCAATGCTTACCACAATTGTTGCCTTTATAGCCAATGCCATATCCAATATCGAATCTATCGTTGATTTTGCTGTTGCCTCATCTTTTGCCATATTTGCCACCTACGTTATTCTGGGATTATTTGCTCCCACTCTGGTAATGTGGGCAGACCTTAAAAAAGAGGAAAAGAACAACGTATTTTATTTAAAAAGCGGTGCAGCAAAACGGGGTCTATTGCTCGGCAGATTGGTAACATTTTTCACCGAGAAACACAGGGCTGTTCTTTTTATAGCTTCAATACTGACAATCGCCGGCATTGTCGGCTGGGCTAATCTGGAAACAAAGCTGGAAGCTAAAGATGCGCTTTCTCCCGACTGTGACTTCGTAATCGGGCTTGACAAAGTTACCGAGCACATCGGCACCCAAGCCGGTGAAGTGGCAATTTTCTATATCAGAGGGGATTTTACCGAATATAAATCGCTGCAAGCGATGAAAAATCTGATTGCGGAACTCGATGACAACAAGTACGTAGCCCGCTTTTCCGATAACGGCTCTTTAAATGTAAGTACACCTCTTCTATCATTCCTCGATACAGTGATAAAAAGTGACTATATGAAGCAATCGATTGGAACCGAGTTCGGTATAGTTATAACCGATGAAGATAACAACGGCACACCCGACACACCTGAGCAACTGAGCGCGGTTTACAGTTACATAATAGAAAACGGTATATCAGCTTCTGAGAATATAGTGATTTATACACCCGAAGATATTAAAGAAACATTTGTTTACGATAGTTCCGAAAATGAGTACGCAACAATAATCAGTATCGGCGTTCCGGGAACGGTCGAACAGGCGGTTGTCAAAGAATCTGCCTCAGAATTTTATCTGGACCTCGACACAGCGATGAAAGATGTAGAAAGCATTTCATTTTACGGCTTAACAGGAGATGCTTACGTTCGTGATGCCCAGTTCAGCGCCATAACGAACTCGATGAGTAATTCCTTCATGATTGCTATAGGCGCCTGTATAGTGCTTTTATTGGTTATTTTTCGCTCGCTGCGCTATTCACTCATTACCCTGATACCGGTAGTACTGGTGGTCTGCTGGCTATATGGTTTAATGTATATTTTGGGATATGAAATCAATTTAATGACCGCTACTATCGCCTCGATTTCGGTCGGCGTCGGAATTGATTACTGCATTCACTTTACGGAACGCTTCCGCCAGGAATTTTTAAGATTACCGGATAAAAAGAAGGCCTTGTTAAATACCGCGGGTAATACAGGAATAGCGCTACTAGGTTCAGGTTTGTCTACTGCAATGGGCTTTGCCGTACTTGCTTTTGCCCCCATGCCGATGTTTTCAACATTCGGCATACTTACGGCGCTTATGATTACAATGTCATTTTTGGTAGCTGTTATTATTCTTCCCTGTCTTTTGTATATTTTTTCGCCGCAGGAAAAGAAAACGGAGGATAAATCACTGATATCGGATAAAAATGCGTAACTTGTTCAGTCTACTAAGGCTCTTATTTCATCCTCGTAAACCACAACTTCCTTATCTTCATCCTTCATTTTTACGGTATAAATGAAAATCTGCTCTTTATTGCCGTTGGGTAAATCCAGCCAATAGTAATCCCGGATTACCCCGGTTCTGCCGGCAAACGGCTCCAGCTTGGAATCGCGGGCTGACACAGATTGATTCCCTGCCGGTACAATTATAACCTTCTGTCCCCGCCTATAATTGGAGGCCATATCCACACCTCAAAAGAGACGATACCTTTAGCATAATAATAGCAGTAAGACCCGTTGTCAATACCCGAGTCGTAAAAATTTATCTATTCTGTCTGATATTTATACCTTAAATCCGATTAGCGGACTGTGTTACTCAATAATTTCCATATCTAATTGCGATAAAACTTACAAATAATTATATTTTTCGATTGACAAATTACTACGACAGGTGTTAATATTCATTTATACGGTAAATGGTTACCGTATTCCTGATAGTTTATGAGAGGGCAGGAAATCAATGAAAACTCAGGAGGTTTTAACCGACATATATCGCAGCGGGTTACCCCAGCTTGATTACCTTTTGCAGGGGTTGCTTCCCGGCGACAACGTAGTATTACAGGTTGACCACCTTGGTGACTATCCTTATTTTGCAGGAGCATTTATTGAACAGTCTATCAAAGACGGTCACAAATGTGTTTATCTGAGTTTTGCGGCGCATTCACCTATTTTAAAACCGGTTAAGGGTTTGGAAATAATCAGAATTGACCCTTCCCCAGGTTTCGATTACTTTTCCGCAGAGGTGCATCGCATAATAAAAGAACATGGCAGAAAATGTTGTTATGTCTTTGACAGCCTCTCGGATTTGGTTGATGAATGGGCCACCGACGAGTTGTTGGCTAATTTTTTCCAGGTAACCTGCCCCTATCTTTTTCAAATCGATGCCATTGCCTATTTTGCGCTTCGCCGCGGACAGCACGGCAACAGCGCTATATCACGCATACGTGAAACCACACAGATATTAATCGATATTTTTTGTGTTGAAAAAAATACATATATACAACCTTTAAAAGTTTCAGGGCGCTACTCCGGACAGATGTTCCTGCCTCACCTTATTACGGCTGATATCTGGGTACCGGTTACCCGCAGCGGAGACGCTGCCAGATTACTATCTTCTGCCGTCAAACAACCATTAAGTATCAGGAATGAATCGATAGCCCCCTGGGATTCGGTTTACCGCAAATTATTGGAACACTATGAAACGGGAAACATTTCTGAGGGAGACCAGATAAGTGATTTAAAAGAAGCTTTATCCCGTATGCTTATCGGCAACCATAAAAAACTTGTTGAATTATCAAACCGATACTTAACGCTTGCAAATCTGCTTCAAATACGTCAGAGGGTTATCGGTTCCGGCCGCATCGGAGGAAAATCGGCAGGTATGTTGCTTGCCAGAGGAGTTCTTAATTCAACAAAGGGAAATTTCGATTACTCAAATATTTTGGAAGAGCACGATTCATTTTATATTGGCTCGGATGTTTTTTTTACCTTTCTGGTTAATAATGACCTCTTTTTGGACCGCCTCGAACTCAATAAAAAAGGCAGTCTCTCCTGGGATGAGTTTAATAAACTTGAGCAAAGATTCCTTGAAGGTAGTTTTAAGGATGAAATACTCGAGCAGTTGCGGGATATGATTGATTACTACGGGCAGGCACCTATAATAGTACGCTCTTCAAGCCTGCTGGAAGATGGTTTTACAGATGCATTTGCCGGTAAATACCGCAGCGAATTCTGCGCCAATCAGGGAAGCCCCGAATCACGGCTTAACGAACTGTTAAAAGCCATCAAGCTGGTTTATGCCAGTGCCCTGAACCCGGATGCCCTGGCTTACCGTAAAAAACGCGGCTTCTCGGAAGGTGACGAACAGATGGCAATTCTGGTGCAAAGAGTATCCGGTATTCCCTACCGGCAGTATTTCCTCCCTGCCCTTGCGGGTGTAGCTTTTTCCAGAAACCTGTTTGCATGGACCGGCCGCATCGACTCTCAAAAAGGAATGCTACGCCTGGTATTCGGTATGGGAACACGCGCCGTCAACCGTGTCAGCGGGGATTATCCCAGAATGATAGCCGTCAGCCATCCGACGCTTCGCCCGGAAACCGCAACCGAAATATCGAAGTATTCACAGCGTATGGTAGACGTCATAGATATTTCTGATAACGATTTTAAAACCATTACTTTTGACAAAATCAGCACCGATTTCGATTTCCCATCCATCGACCTTTTTGTATCAGATGTGTCGGATGGCTTTGTAAAAGACTGGTTAGTGAAACCCGCAAGAGATATGAAAAACATCCTGGTTTTAACTTTCAACAATTTAATCAATCAGACCGATATGGTTGAAATAATGGGTGATATTTTGAATAGGTTGGAAAAGGCATGGGAACAACCGGTAGATATCGAATTCACAGCTTATGTCGATAGTGACAAAAATGTAAAAATCAATCTGCTGCAGTGCCGCTCATTACACGTACCCAGCCTCGGCGGTGTTTGTGTCAGCATCCCGAAAATAATGCCGAAAGAACAGGTGCTTTTCCGTTCCGACCGTGCAATCAACGCCGGTATGGTGGATAACATTGGGTATATTGTTTATATAGACCCCAAAATCTATGCCGAAATACCCGATATAGAAACTAAAAAGACAATCGGCAGAGTAATAGGCAAACTGAATAAAATACTTGCAGGCAGAGAAAATAAAGTAATGCTGATAGGGCCCGGGCGCTGGGGCAGTACCAATATAGAACTCGGTGTAAATGTAGGCTACGCCGATATAGACAACACCTCTGTTTTAGTCGAAGTAGCACGTGAAAAAGCCGGGCAAAGACCGGAAGTATCGTATGGTACTCACTTCTTTCAGGACCTGATAGAATCGAACATTTTATATCTACCGGTTTATCCGGACGACGAAAAATCCGATTTTAATTCTGACTTTTTCCGCAGTTCAGAAAATGTTCTTCTTAAACTATTGCCGGATATGGCAAAATTCGAAAAATATATTAAAGCCATCGATGTCCCGCTATCAGCAAACGGAGCATTAGCCAAAGTTATCGCTGACCCGCAAAATCGTAATGCCATATGTGTAATCGATAGAAGCGGGTTATCGAATATAAATAAATAATTGAGAGGGAGATTATGAATCTACAACAACCAAATGCAAATGACGCCACAAAAAGCGTCAACCGTTCCAAGAGCGTAGTCCCGTCAAGCGGGCTCTGCACAAGATGCGTCGACGGGTGTACCGGCAACTGCGAGGTATTTAAAGCAACTTTTCGCAGTCGGGAATTGATATATCCCGGTCCCTTCGGTGACATCACAGCGGGAGGAGACAAGAATTATCCGGTCGATTACTCCCATTTTAACATCCAGGGTTATGCATTCGGAGCGAAGGGATTACCGGATAATGTTATCGCGGATTCCGATTCCGCCGTCTTTCCGGCGGTAAATACCGAAACCGAATACGGATGGGATAAAAAAGTAAAAATGCGCGTTCCGGTTTTTACCGGCGCCCTCGGCTCTACCGAAATTGCGCGTAAAAACTGGGAACATTTTGCAGTCGGAGCAGCTATTAGCGGCATAACAATAGTCTGCGGCGAAAATGTTTGCGGCATCGACCCGCAACTGGAGCTGGACAGCAACCATAAAATAGTTTCCGCTCCCGATATTGACCGGCGCATAGAGATTTACAGGCGCTATCACAGCGGCTACGGGGAAATACTGGTGCAGATGAATGTCGAGGATACCAGGTTGGGTGTGGCAGAATATGTGAGCAAAAAACACGGGCTTGATACCATCGAACTAAAATGGGGCCAGGGCGCCAAATGCATCGGTGGTGAGATTAAGGTCAACAGCCTTGAACGTGCTCTGGAACTGCAAAGACGCGGCTATATCGTAACCCCCGACCCCTCACACCCCATCAATCAAGCCAGTTTCCGTGACGGCTCCTTGAAAGAATTCGAACGCCACAGCAGACTCGGTTTCATTGATGAAGAAAGCTTCTATGCAGAGGTTCAAAGATTGCGAGACCTCGGTTTCAAGCGTATAACATTAAAAACCGGGGCTTACGGACTGCAGGAACTGGCAATGGCAATTAAATGGAGCTCTAAAGCACAAATTGACCTGTTGACAATCGATGGATCCGGCGGCGGCACCGGTATGAGCCCATGGCGTATGATGGAGGAATGGGGAATGCCAAGCCTTTATCTGCATGCTGCCGCGGCTGACTTCTGTAAGCGTTTAATACAAAGGGGTGAAAGAGTACCCGATATTGCCTTCGCCGGCGGATTTTCCAGCGAGGACGGCATATTCAAAGCGCTGGCGCTGGGCGCTCCTTTCACCAAAGCGGTATGTATGGGAAGAGCGTTAATGATACCGGGTATGGTAGGCAAGAACATCGACACTTGGATTAAAGAGAGCAAATTGCCCAACACCGTCAGCCAGTTCGGTACCACTCCGGAAGAGATTTTCGTTTGCTACGAAGAAGTGAAGGATGTTGTCGGCTCGGATGAAATTAAGAACATACCGTTAGGCGCCATCGGAATCTACAGTTACTGTGAAAAGCTGAGGGTAGGATTACAGCAGATTATGGCCGGCGCGCGCTGCTTTAACCTACCGTCAGTCAGCCGCAAAGAACTGATGTCGCTAACCAAGGAATGCGCCAAAGTAACCGGCATACCGTACCTGATGGATGCCTATCGTGAAGAAGCGATGGACATTCTCGAAGAACGTAATAATGGGCATGAAGAACTTGAATCGCTGGGCTCTTTATCGAATTACGCCGGGACTTCGAGAAGATTCAGAACTTACGAATAGTAGAATAACTTATTATAATAAATAATGCCTTGATTAAGCATTGCGACCTGCTGTCAAATACTTTGCCGGACCATGCGAAACGTTTGACAGCAGGTTTTGTTTTATCTATAATATTCGGCACATGGTTACCATCTGCCGGAGGTTTTTATGGGGTTTGAAACCCAGGATGTAGAGCGCAAGGTACTGGCAATTCTTAATACATTAAAGGATTCCCCTACGGCTGTTGGTTCTACCGTAATTGCCAAGCGCTTAAAAGACATGGGAATCGAACTCAGTGAAAGAGCCGTCAGATATCACCTGAGATTGATGGATGAAAGAGGACTCACCAGCCTTGCCGGCAGACGTGATGGCAGGATAATCACAGAGCTGGGGCAATCTGAACTTAAAAAAGCCATGGTTACTCATAAAGTAGGTTCCGCACTCACAAGAATTGAAACCCTCGCATTCCGCACCGATTTTGACCTTGACAAACGTTGCGGTTTTATCCCCGTTAATATTTCCGTCTTCCGCAAAGAAGACTTTAATAAAGCACTTAAAATTATGAAACCGGTATTTCAATCGGTCTATTGTCTCAGTAAACTTGTTTTTATTGCCGAAGAAGGTGAAGCCATCGGGGATTATATCGTACCGGAAGGTAAAAAAGCACTGGCTACCGTATGCAGTATAGCGGTAAACGGTTCACTGTTGAAAGCGGGCGTTCCGATAGATTCTAAATTCGGTGGTATTTTACAAATCAGAAATCACACTCCGCTGCGCTTTGTCGAGTTGATTCACTATGACGGCAGTTCACTCGACCCGTCCGAAATATTTATCCGGGCTAAAATGACTTCCGTTTCAAGGGTAACGTTCGACGGCAACGGGGAAATTCTGGCAAATTACAGGGAAATCCCTTCAATTTGCCGCCCGCTGGCTGAAGAAGTCTCGAATAAGCTGGAGAAAGCCGGGCTGGGAGGTATTTTCCTTTTAGGAAACGTCAGCGAGACAGTGTGTGAAACTCCGATCGACTTAAATCGGGTGGGCGTTGTTTTAATCGGCGGATTAAACCCGGTTGCCGCCGCTGCCGAAGCCGGAATCAGCAGCGAAAGCCATGCTATGAGTACACTGGTAGATTATGAAACGCTTATCGATTTTTCACAGCTATAATTGTTGCAAAGTACGCATAAATCCACTTTAAATAAAATTTTTTGTTCGTTTTTAGAAGGAGAGGGAAAAACATGTCAGGTATCAACCCGTTCGAAGTAGCCAAACAGCAGATAGACGCCTGTGCCAAAATTATAAATTTGCCACCTAACGTAACGACAATGCTCAAGACTCCTATGAGAGAACTGCACGTGTCGTTACCGGTAAAAATGGATGATGGCTCGGTGAAAGTGTTTCAGGGTTTCAGGGTTCAATATAATGATGCCAGAGGACCGGCAAAGGGCGGCATCAGGTTTCACCCCGATGAAACTATCGATACGGTAAGAGCGCTTTCTTCATGGATGACCTGGAAGACTGCTCTTCTGGACCTGCCGCTGGGCGGTGGTAAAGGTGGGGTTATCTGTAATCCCAAGGAATTATCAAATTCAGAGCTTGAACGCTTAAGCCGCGCCTATATACGTGCCATCTATCAATTCGTCGGCCCGGAAAGAGATGTGCCGGCACCCGATGTGTATACCACTCCGCAAATTATGGCATGGATGATGGATGAATACTCTGCCATCGCCGGAAAAACACAATTCGGAGTTATTACCGGCAAGCCTTTGGCATTAGGAGGTTCACCGGGACGCGGCGATGCCACCGCAAGAGGCGGTATGATAACCATCAGGGAAGCCGCTAATACATTTGGCATTGACCTGTCCAAAGCTACTGTTGCAATACAAGGCTACGGTAATGCCGGCTACCATGCCGCCAGATTATGCAAGGAGCTTTTCGGTTCCAAGATTATTGCTGTCTGCGACAGCAAGGGCGGTGTTTGCTGCACCTGCGATGATGTTTCCGGCATCGACCCCGGCACCGCATATGAGTATAAAAATACCACCAGTTCCGTCTGTAATCTGCCCGGAATGCTTCAGATTTCAGGAGATGAACTGCTTGAACTCGATGTGGATATTCTTATTCCGGCTGCTGTGGAAAACTGCATTACAGATAAAAATGCAGGCAAAATCAAGGCAAAAATCATTGCCGAACTTTCCAACGGCCCCACCACTCCTGAAGCGGATGATATTCTATACAAGAACGGCGTTCATATTATCCCCGATTTCCTGTGCAATGCCGGCGGGGTGACGGTTTCCTACTTCGAAATGGTACAGAATTTCTATATGCATACCTGGACCGAGGATGAAGTACGTGAAAAGCTGGATAATAAAATGACTTCTGCCTATCACTCGGTATTGGAAACCAGCAAGGAATATAAAATCAATATGCGGCAGGCAGCTTATGTCAGAGCAGTAGAGCGAGTTGTCGAGGCAATGAAGCTCCGAGGATGGATATAGATCTTAACCGATTAATTTTTTATTATCCCGAGACTTTTCGACCATCCATCCTGCCGCCACAGGATGGATGGTTTGTTTTTTTATTAAAACGTCCTTTGTATTAGTGCCAATTTTTAGGATATAATCTCATAATCGTTTATATTGAAAAGTGTATTAAATATTCACAGAGGAGCTTTAATGGCTACCACGATAAGTAGTGTTTTAAACCAACATTCCCGCGACAGAAGAAATCTTATTCCGATACTGCAGAAAGTACAGGAAAAAGAAAAATATCTTTCCCCCGCATCAATTTCAGAAATAAGCGGATATGTGGGGATATCGGAAAACGATGTTTACAGTGTCGCCAGTTTCTATTCGCAATTCCGTTTTACTAAACCGGGTGAGCATACCGTCAAGGTTTGCCTGGGTACCGCCTGCCATGTCCGCGGCGGAGCCAGAGTGCTGGAAACAGTTGAACGCGAGTTAAAAATAAAGCCGGGAGAAACTACCGCAGACGGCAAATATTCACTGGAAACCGTCGCCTGTATCGGCGCTTGTGCACTTGCCCCTACAATGGTTTTAGATAATGAAGTTCAACGCAGTATGACCCCTCAAAAAGTAGTTGATTTATTGAAATCAAGGAATAAGGCGGAAAATGATGCCAAATAACAATGAATACACTATTTATATATGCGAAGGGACAGGCTGTGTGTCGGGGAAATCACACGAAATAAGATTGGCGCTTGAACATAAAATAGCAGAACAGGGTTTAAATAATGTCAAAGTAGATTTTACCGGTTGCCACGGTTTCTGTGAACAGGGACCGATTGCCATAATCGAACCCAATGAGATTTTTTATACCAGATTAACCATTAACGATGTTGATGAAATTGTTCAATCGCACATAATGGAAGGTAAACCGGTCGAGAGGCTGTTCTTTAAAGACCCTATCAGCAACCGGTCTATTCCTTATTACAGGGATATCAACTTCTACCGTAAACAACAGCGCATCATACTGCGCAACTGCGGACATATCAATCCTGAGAAAATAGAAGACTATATAGAGCGAGAAGGCTATAATGCGCTAAAAAAAGTGCTGGGTCAAATGACATCCCTGCAGGTTATCGAAGAAATAAAACAATCCGGACTGCGCGGCAGGGGTGGTGCCGGTTTTCCCACCGGAATGAAATGGGAGTTCTGCCAGAAAGAGCAGAGCGATATTAAGTATATGATTTGTAATGCCGACGAGGGAGACCCCGGCGCATTTATGGACAGAAGTATTATGGAAGCCGACCCGCACACTGTTATCGAGGGAATGACCATTGCGGCTTATGCTATCGGCGCCGGTGAAGGATATATCTATATCCGTGCAGAATATCCATTGGCGGTTAAAAGGCTCAGAATCGCCTTACAACAGTCTGAGAATATGGGATTTATCGGTGATAATATTCTGGGGTCTGAATTCAGTTTCAAAATTCACGTAAACGAAGGAGCCGGAGCCTTTGTCTGCGGTGAAGAAACCGCATTGATGGCATCTATCGAAGGAAAACGCGGCATGCCCCGCCCCCGCCCACCCTTCCCGGCGCAATCAGGTCTGTGGGGCAAACCGACCACAATAAACAACGTTAAAACACTGGCAACAGTGCCGGTTATTATCAATAAAGGCTCGGAATGGTATTCTAAAATAGGAACCGATAAAAGTAAGGGCACTGCCGTTTTTGCCCTAACCGGTAAAATATCCAACAGCGGTCTGGTTGAAGTACCGATGGGAATGACATTACGGGAAATAATTTATGATATCGGAGGCGGCTTAATCGGCGGCAAGGATTTTAAGGCAGTCCAGAACGGCGGGCCTTCCGGCGGTTGTTTACCGGCAAGCGCCTTAGACTTACCTGTTGATTATGAAAGGCTGGCAGCTGCCGGCGCCATTATGGGTTCCGGCGGAATGATAGTGGTTGATTCTCAAACATGCATGGTTGACCTCGCTAAATATTTTCTGTCTTTTACACAGGAGGAATCCTGCGGCAAGTGCGTAATGTGCCGGGAAGGAACCCTTCAAATGTTAAAGATACTGGAGGATATCATTGAGGGAAACGGCAAAGAGGAGGATATCGACCTGCTTTTGGAACTGGCAAAGGCCGTTCAAGCCGGTTCTCTGTGCGCCCTCGGCGGCACTGCCCCCAACCCGGTGCTAACTACAATAAGATACTTCAGAGACGAATATGAAGCGCATATTAAAGAAAAACGCTGCCCGGCGCTGGTCTGTAAAAATTTGATAAATTTCTATATTCTTCCTGATAAATGTCAGGGATGCGGGATATGCAAAAGAGGCTGTCCGGTTGATGCCATTTCCGGGGACAAACGTATGATACATATCATAGACCAGAACAAATGTATCAAGTGCGGTAATTGTCTGGATGTCTGCCCCGAACGTTTCAACGCAGTAACAAAAGTCAGCGGAGAAAAACTACAAGTTCCACAAGAACCGATTGCGGTCGGCAGCTGGCAAAATTCTGAATCCGAGGAAAAACTGTGAACACAATCACTTTAAATATAAACGGAAAAGACGTAAAAACCGAACTTGGAAAGACGGTGCTGGAAGCGGCGCTTGATAACGATATTTACATACCTACCCTCTGCTATCACCCGGATCTGAGCCCTTTCGGAGCCTGCAGATTATGCATTGTTCAGATCGAAGGACTGCGAGGTTTGCCGACTTCCTGTACAATTGCTGCTAAAGAGGGAATGGTCGTTAAAACGGACACTCCCGAAATCAGGCAGGTGCGAAAGATAGCAATGGAATTGATTCTTGCCGCTCATCCTGACGATTGCCTCGTTTGTACACAAAATCTCAACTGTGAATTGCAAGCAGTAGCACAATATATAGGAGTAGAACAAAAAAGACTTAAACCCGGTGTAAATGTAAAGCCGTTAAATACCGGTAACCCACTTTTCAATCACGATATGAGCAAGTGCATTTTATGCGGACGCTGCGTCAGAGCCTGCTATGAGCTTAGAGGTGTCGGCATTCTCTCCTTCATAAATCGAGGAAAAGACACTTATGTCGGAACTGCTTTCGATAAATCTCTGGCGGAAGCTAATTGCCGTTTCTGCGGAGCCTGTATAGAGGTCTGCCCGACCGGTGCGCTAACCGATAAAGACGGTTTTATCAGAAAAGGAAATAAGGATTCAGCCCTTGTTCCCTGCCGCAGTACATGCCCCGCCCATATCGATATCCCGCGCTATATAAGATTTATTACCGAAAATAAATATGCCGAGGCACACGCCGTTATCAGGGAGAAAGTGCCTTTCCCAAAATCGCTCGGTTATGCCTGCAACCACCCCTGTGAAGATGTCTGCCGCCGCAAAGATATCAACGAAGCGGTGGCTATTAAGAACTTAAAGCGGTTTGTTGCCGAAAATGACGGGACAAGCTGGGGTAACGATATTACAATAGCTCCACCGACCGGTAAAAGCATTGCCGTTATCGGTGCCGGACCAGCCGGCTTGACTGCCGCCTTTTACCTTTCGAAATTTGGGCATAAGGTAACCGTTTTCGAAGCCCTGCCGGTTAACGGAGGAATGTTAAAGGTGGGAATTCCGGAATACAGGCTCCCCAAATCGGTATTGGACGCCGAAATCGCCGAGATAAAAAAGGCGGGCTTTGAAATCAAGAATAACCAAAAAATCGAGTCTACAGATGACCTGTTAAAAGAAGGTTATGATGCTGTTTATATCGCCATCGGTGCGCATAAATGTATTAAGATGGGAGTCGATGGAGAAGATAACAAAGGGGTTATTGATGCTATTAGTTTCTTAAGAGATATCAGCCTCGGAAGCCCCGTCAAAATAGGTGACAGAGTAGCCGTTATCGGAGGTGGCAATGTTGCTACCGATGCTGCCCGGTCCGCAATACGACTGGGAGCAAAACAAGTAGATATGATTTACCGTCGCACACGCAAAGAAATGCCTGCCAGTGACGAGGAAATCGACGGTTGTATTGATGAAGGTGTTAATATTATTTACCTCGCCGCACCAAGTAAAGTACTTACGGAAGGAAAATTACTAAAACTTGAGTGTGTCCGTATGCAGCTGGGCGAACCTGATGCTTCCGGCCGGCAAAGACCTGTTCCCATCCAAGGCAGCGAGTTTACCGAAAGCTACGATACAATTATTTCCGCCATCGGACAAACTGCCGATGTGCCTGATAATTTCAACATTGAATGCGTTAAAGGCAACAGACTTCCCGTCGGTAAAGATAAAGCTACCGTTAAGAGTGGGGTATTCGCCGGTGGGGACGCTGTTTCCGGACCCGCGACGATAATAGAAGCCATCGCTTCCGGAAGAGCAGGTGCCATTGCTATAGATAAATACCTCGGCGGTAAAGGAATTATAGATGAACAGTTAGCCCCAACCACCGAGCCTTGCGATTGTATCGGCTGTGTAAAAGGCTTTGCAGGGCAAGAACGCCAACAGCAACCTGTATTAGATATGGAAGAAAGAATCTCCGGCTTCGAGGTTGTGGAAAATAACTTCAGCGAGGATTCGGCTGTTAAAGAAGCAGATAGATGTCTGCAATGCGACCTGAGGTTGAAGATTTCCGCGGTCAAGTTTCCCCCCAAGAGAGAGACAACCAAGGGAAGATAAAACTCTTAGTCATTTTTGATTTGTGCTAATTCCCTTCCCATAAAACAGGAAAGCAGGTTCGGCTCCCTTTACGATATGATTGCCGACCAGTTTTTATTTATGCCCACGCTCATTCTGGCAATTATTGCCGGTTGTTTCGACCGCACTGACGGTTTAGTGTTTTGGAATCCGTATCTATATGCAGTTCCGGCGTTTCTTGGCGGTGTTGTAACCATGGCAGGAATAGTCATCTACCTCATCAAACGGCGTAAGAAAGATTTTAAATTCCCCACACCCACCAAAGTTGCCAAGTTGAATTACTGGTTCTGGCTGGTACCACTGATTCTGGCTATTCTAAACATCGGTCCGGATATTTTACTGGCAATTCTAATGTATATGGCACTGGTTTCTACCATACTTACCTTCTATTCATATCTGAAGAAGGGAAGCTACGTCTTTACGGACTAAGATTGACAGGGCTTTGTCTGCCTGTAGTAACGGGTAGTTAATTTACCAACCGTATTTGAGGCTCATCCGGATACAAAAGCCCCGAAATGTCGATTTTCAGGTTGGCTGATAGAGAAATGTCATAACGATTATATTAGTATGACGGGTGAGAGAATAAATCCATGCTCTATTTATTGCCCTATTATATTTTAATGGTATAATAGTCGCAACGGATTTTGCCTTAATAAAAGGAGTTCAAATGTCTTCAGTCGACATCTCAATCTACAAACGCCCCGAAGAATTACTGCAAAACCTGATTCGTTTTGACACCACTAATCCACCCGGCAACGAAGCTCCCTTGATGGAATACATCGACAGCCTTCTTACCGCTGCCGGATTCGAAACTACTTTTTTAGCCAAAGACCCCGCCCGCCCCAATCTTGTCACTCACCTGAAGGGCAGGGGCGAAGCCCCTCCATTATTGCTTTACGGACATGCCGATGTGGTAACGGCTGCCAATCAGAATTGGACTTACCCCCCGTTCGAAGGTAAAATTGCCGACGGTTATGTCTGGGGACGCGGCGCACTGGATATGAAGTGCGGGCTGGCGATGATGGTTGCATCTCTGCTACGAGCTAAAGACGAAAACCTGCAGCCCGCCGGAGATGTTATCTTTTGCGCTATGTGCGACGAGGAAACCGGAGGTGCTTACGGAGCAAAATTCCTTGTCAGGGAACATATGGACATATTCAAAGATGTTAAATATGCCATCAGTGAATTCGGCGGTTATACGATGTATATCGATAACAAGAAGTTCTACCTGATTCAAGTGGCTGAAAAACACCATTGCTCCGCCGAAATCACCTTTCACGGACCAAGTGGTCACGGCTCAGTGCCGATAAAAGACAGCGCTATGTATAAAATGGGTAAAGCTCTGGTTGAACTTAACGATAAAAAATTGCCGGTTCATATCTCTGACGTAACTGAAAAAATGATAAATATCATTGCCTCCCACATCTCGGAACCGGAGAGTACCTATTTCAAACAGCTTCTCAACCCCAAAAAGACCAACGAAATGCTCGAAATTATTAAAGACAAGACCGGTAACTTCTTCGACCCCCTGCTGCATAATACGGTTAATGCAATAATGGTAAAAGGCGGAGAGAGAATTAATGTAGTGCCCGGAGAAGTAACGCTTTACCTCGACGGCAGAATCCTGCCAATTTTGAATGATAACGACTTAAGGGATGAGCTAATAAATGTTATCGGGCACGATTGCGATATCAAAATAACCAACTATGAACAGGCTAAAGCTGATGCCGACCTTTCTTTATTCGATATGCTTTCGGATATCCTGAAGGGAAAGGAGCCCGATTGTATTCCAATTCCGATAATTATCAGTGCCAGCACCGATGCCCGCCTTCTGGCAAAACTGGGCATTCAAACATACGGATACCTGCCTATCGACCTGCCGGACGGTTTCAGCTTTATGAGTTCCGTTCATGCCGCAGATGAACGGATACCTGTTAAATCTCTGTATTCGGGGACAGATGCCATCTATGAGGCTATTAAGAGATACAGAGGATAATCCGGCTTTTTTCACACTGTCATAGAAAATCCCCCGGTATAGTGATAGTCAAAACTAAGGAACCTCTGAAAAAGCCAGTAGCGCTGTATAATTGAAAAAATGTGTTCTTTCAATTCAATTTATTAACGGCTTTTTTA
>DIFM01000023.1 GCA_002419135.1 Dehalococcoidia bacterium UBA5748
CTCTCCGGTATTAGCTTCACCAAATTCAGCGTCCTTTTCCCTATATCTCCCAACCAGTCATCCTCGCTCTTGACCTCTTTCCATAAATCCTTTAATGTTATTGCGGTCATGTCTTTTATGAGCATAGGGCGTTCCTCCTTTTTTGTTTTTTGCTTAACTTGAAAGGATACGCCCTTTTCTTTCCCCTTAAAAGAATTTACACAAAAAAGTTTACACTACCTATGAAAATTTTTGCAGGAAAAAAGACAAAATTTGTCAGCTTTAAACCGCTGGCAAATTATCTCGATTGAAAAAGATTGCGCTTCTTGAATGCAGGTAATAATCGATAGCAAGCTACTTCAAGAAAATACCGGAATATGCCGAATGTTGAAAAATGTATTCCCGGCTATATCAGACTGTTACTCGGACTTTGTTTGCCGCGGCGGTTTAATAAGTACCGGAACCGTCGAGTTCCTGATTACTTTCTCCGCCACACTGCCGAAAACCAGGCGTGAAATCCCTGACCTGCCGCGCGTGGACATGATAATGAGGTCTATATCGTTCTTCTGGGAGTATTTAATAATTTCTTCGGCCGGGTTGCCGGACAACACTTCTGTTTTAGCAGCTATACCCTTTTCCTTCAAAGTCTCGACTACTTTATCCAAATAACGTGCCGCCTCATCGCGGTACGCTTCATCCAGTTCAACGGCAACCTTAGCATCCAGCGTTCCGATAACATTCGGATCGAGCGGCTCTTTGATTCTTATTAAAACGACATCAGCGGCATGGCAATCAGAAATAATATCGGTAACATGCGTCAACGCGGATTCCGACAATTCTGAGCCGTCCAGCGGAACCAGTACCTTTTTAAACATAGCAAACGCCTTAGAGATTACGATAATGCAATTTTACTCCAGAACTGCCCAAGTATCAATGGGATTTGGGCATAAAAAGTATTTTTCTGCAGAAAGATTACGGCGCCGCCAAAACCAGCCCCAATCCGTTGGCAAACCCCTCTATTTCATCGATAATAGGCTGCGGGGGATGTTCCATAACCATGTCAGAAGTTTCCACAGCTCCCATTAAACCGGCAGACCAGAATATACTCTCGCCCCGGGGCAGCTTTGACAAAACAGCTTTGATATCACTGACACCGACAGCGTGCACTTTTATCCATCCGCCCTCTGAAACGATATCCTCTTCAGATACTATTTCTTCAATGAACTTATTGAGGTTGGTGCCGGTTATCAGTGTAAAATGCCACTCACCTGACTCCTGCCATGAGTAAAGCTCGTACCCTTTCATCGATGAAGGTAGCTTATCGATGTCGGCAATTGATAAACCCGCAGTCAATTTTCCGGCTTGCTCTAAAGATTGCAGAACCGTTTCATTATCCCTGGGGTCTTCTCCCTGATAAAAAGAGGAGGAGGGATAACCAAGTTCGATGGCGATAATTTCAGGCAACTCATTTCCCAGAGGCTTCCATATTGTAACCCCCTCAAAGGATTGAGAGGAGTGGGCAACCCAGAAAGCCCCCCAGTAAACAGGCTCCCTATCGACACAAACTAAAAAGGATTTGCCGGAAACCGGGACTTCAAGCTTGGAGATACGCTCAAAAGCCGCAGGAGTCAATTTAAGCTGGTGTGTTTGCGGATTGTAGTAAACACTGTTTCGGAAATGATAGGCTTTTCTGCGATTTCAACATGGCTTAAAGCCTCCATTCGGGAAGGAGGGATATCATCTTTCGTAAGGTAAATAGCGAATCCTTCTTCTTTGT
Source organism: Dehalococcoidia bacterium UBA5748 (assembly GCA_002419135.1). Classification (GTDB taxonomy): domain Bacteria; phylum Chloroflexota; class Dehalococcoidia; order Dehalococcoidales; family UBA5627; genus UBA5627. The sequence continues at coordinate 1,757 of DIFM01000023.1, forward strand.
CCGCAGTACAACCGCCAACAACCATAGTAAAGACGATTGAGGACAGTAAAAAAAGGTTCAAATAGATATTCTTAAAATACCTGCTCATAGCACACCCCGTTTTCTGGAAATCTGCAATTTCATAAGATATAACGTAGCGTTTTTGTAAAGGTTAGGTTAATCAAAGAGAAACATCAAGACTATTTCGCGTCTTTATTAAAGCAGTCGGAAATATTTTTACCGAAATCTTCGGCCGCCCTGCCAACATCTCTGAACTTCTCTTTAACATCATCTTCTTTTAACCGTTCCACCAGAGAATTTGCAGAAGCCGAAGCGCTATCGGCAAACTCCTTTGCCTTCTTTTTTAATTCCGGGTCATTGAATATATCTCCCACAGCCTGCCCGAAGGTTTTAAAAAGCCCGGCAAAACTCTCGACCGTTTCCGTTTTGTATTCCTGATTTTTCTCTGCCATAACGCCTCCCCCTATTGGCAAATAACTATTGTCTTGAAATAATTTCTTCCGGCAACTCTTTATAATATTATGAAAAATGCCAATTTTCAACAATTATATGCTATTAAATAGAAAAAGTTGTTGTATAATTATTAAGGTTCATTAAAAAAATCGTGAAAATAATTTCATATCAGGAAGGAATAATAATGAAAAAATTGCTTTCGGAATTCAAGGATTTTATTCAGCGCGGCAATGTAATGGATATGGCAGTAGGCGTTATTATCGGTATCGCCTTCGGAGCCATAGTAACCTCACTGGTAAACGACATCATTATGCCGCCCGTCGGGCTTCTACTGGGAAATGCGGACTTCTCCGACCTTTATATAAATCTGTCAGGCACTGATTATGCTTCACTTAGCGATGCCAAAGCAGCCGGAGCCGCCGTAATTGCCTATGGGTCATTCATAAATACCATAATCAACTTTTTGATTATCGCATTGGCGGTATTTTTTATGATTCGTTTTGTTAACAATCTGGGAAAACTTACAAAAAAAGAAGAGGAAACAGCGGCAGAACCGACAACCAAGGAATGCCCGTTTTGCTTATCCAGTATAGCGATTAAAGCCACACGCTGCCCTAATTGCACATCGCAGTTGGATGCGGAATAAAAACTGCAATTTATAATTATAGGTATTTAGTTTAATACGCCGGTATGACGTAACCGCGTCTTAAAAAGGCAGGAGTAATATGCGTAATTTTCTCTTTCTGACGGTCGGTCTGATTCTAATAGCTAATTTCGTGGTGCTTATGATGTACGGAGATACCCTTCAAAGCACACACCTGTTCATAGTTCGCGGCACGGTATTTTACCCGGTTGCTTTCGTCAATCTTATACTCGGCATTTCAATGATACTATATACGGGTATTACATTTTACAAACAAAAGAATGAAAGGCGCTGACGGGGATTCCGGAAAAGAATCAGAAAGATACCTTGCAGACCGGGCATGTAACCAGCGTATCTTTCGACCCCAGTAACGACATCATCATTTCCGACAGCATCGATGTATCTCCGCCGGCATGAAAATTGTGAACTGCGGCACGCACCCCACCGATTGCCTCTTTATCTCTTTCCGGTATAATATCGGCAAATCCGTCGTCAGCTAAGTCAGGCCTGCTTAGAAGCAGTATAAATTCTCCCTCGGTCCACTCGCTTGTATCCGTCATGACATCCTCCTATAAAATATTATATTTAGAAGTATTTCATTATCGGCAATAATATTTTACTATTTGATTGCCTTGCTATCAATGGTTTAAGTGTTTTTTATATCTGAAAGATTGACAAATGGAACTTAAAATGAAACACTATCCCTATGAATATTGAACAGAGAAGGGAACTCCTGGCTTCACTGCCGCCGGATGATAAAAAGGTTATCTATACATCGGATGACGGAGCGGAAATCTCGGTTAACAGAACAGACGAACTGACTATAAAAGATTTTTCGGTTTTCTTAAAAAAGACTGATGAAGAGGAGTTTAGCCCCACATTTGTCCGTTTACTGATAGACTTGCATATCAAAAAAATCAGTAACCCCGATGAAACTGATTCGCTATCGAATATCTTTGAAAACATCTATAAAGGGGAAGATTGTGCTGCACTGATTGACAGCCTGGGTAGCAAGACCTTCCCAATGCAGCTGGACAGTCTCGATATAAACATGGTTTTGGCTCAATTGTTGATGATAAAGCAGGAGTTCAATTACGGACCGGAAAAACGCGAAACCGCTTACGCCCCGGCACGGGGATACCTTATGGCTTATATACGCTGGGTACTATCTGAAAAAAATGAAATAGACAAGATTGTTACGGCAGCCGTTAAGGAATACATGCCCCCGGAGAACTTCGATAGTTAGAATCAGTTTTTTATGGGCAAATAATCTCTTTAATAAAATACCTGCCATTCAAAATTGTTTATAAATATACTGGAAATCCAGACCGTAATATGGTTTAATTTCCACACATATATTAATATTGGAAAAGTGGAACAATGAGCGAAGATTTAACCAAACCGGCAGAAGATCTTTTGGAAGATCAATATTCCGAACCTGATTTGGTAGAGGCAACGCAGACTATCAAACAGGTTGAGGAAATAAAAGAAGCGGTTGAAGCGACCGTCACGGATACCAGTTTACCGGAAAAGGTAGGAGACCTGCGTGACATGCTGGAACATCTGAGCACTGAAGTGGACAGCTGGAAAACATGGCATAAAAAAGACTATCAGAGTGCCATAGAGACACTGAAAAGCCAGGTCGAAGAAATACATAATGAATGGGGAAATGTATCGAGCAATCTCAATTCGCAGCGCGAAAAGCTGGAATCATTATTGCAATCCGCTCCCGGTATTATTGAAACCTCAACGCTCAAAGCGCTATCTCTCAGAGTGGCGCATCTTGAAAAGCTAATTTCACAGATATTTAACGAAACCCAAACAAACGCTGCCTTAAAAAGCTCCAGAAAACAGTTCATCATTTCGATAGTTGCATTAGTGGTTACTATCATCCTGTGGATGATCTTTATAATAATGAACCTGTTAAAATAAAATCATCGGTATCACATCGGCTCAGCTGTTCCCCCTGTTTCCGATATCAGCAACGTATAATTAACCTGCGGCGGCCGGCACGTTACTTTGCATCCGGTGTTTTCAAGGAGGTTTTAACATGTTAAAAAGCGAAAATACCGTTCTGTTGATAGTAGATGTGCAGGAAAAACTGCTCCCCGTTATTTATCGGGAAGAGAATCTGACCGCTAATATAATCAGACTGATTCAAGGTATGCAGGTATTGGAAATACCTGTAATAGTAACTGAGCAGTATCCAAAAGGATTGGGTGAGACAGTCCCCGAAATAGCGCAATTGTTAACCAACATCGAAGCGCTTCCAAAAACCAGTTTCAGCTGTTACGGCGATGAAGCATTCAGAAAAACTCTGGAGGCTTCCGGCAGGAAACAGGTTCTTATCTGCGGCATAGAAACCCACGTCTGCGTTTATCAGACTGCTATGGATTTGCAAGAAGCCGGATATGAGGTGCAGGTTATTGCCAATGCCGTTTCATCGCGCACGCCGGGAAACAAGGAAATCGGACTGAATTTGATGAGGCAGATGGGAATTACGATTACAGGCGCCGAAACTGTTCTTTTCGAAATGCTTAAAGTCGCCGAAGGCGATAAGTTTAAAGCCATCAGCAACATCGTTAAGTAGTCTGAGGATACTGCTTATTCGTCTGCGCTTTCACTACTGCCACCATCCCTCTGTTAAATAACTGTGTTTTCTGCACTGCTAACCCGTGTTCTTCAACTATTTTCGATACCCCGCCGCTCTCTTTAAACTCCTTAAATCCAAGGTAATGCTCCCCGCCGGCAAAATACTCTACGATATTTGCCCCCACCCCCCAGATGTTTCGCGGTAAGGGAATATTAAAATCCATAAATATCAGGGCGCCATCTCGTTTGACAACCCTTTTCATCTCAGAAACCACGGAAGAGCGTACAGCGGGCGGCTTGTCGTGCAGGGCAAAAGAAACCGAAACAAAATCGAAGCAGTCATCATCAAAAGGAAGATCTGTGGCGTCGGCAATAAAAAAAGAGATGTTATCCATTTTCAGGCGGGCTTTATTCTTTTCAGCAAAAGCCAGCATGTTTTTATCCATATCAATTCCGGTAGCGTTAATCCCGCACCTGCCGTACTCGATAACCTGAGCGCCTGTTCCGCAGCAGACATCAAGCACCGAGTTGCCTGCTTTCATAACCGCAAAATCGACTACGGATTGCCGGACAATCTTTAGTATCGGGTCTACCAGGTTTTCATATGTAAATATTGCCATTATTACACATCCGGATAAAACGATTTAACATCGATTATACCATTTGTGAAGTATTTTTATTGAATTCGGGAGATATTTCCGGAATACTTTTAACTTACCTAACTTAATTCCCC
>DIFM01000035.1 GCA_002419135.1 Dehalococcoidia bacterium UBA5748
CGGGATGACGGATGAGGGTCGATTTGCATTATTCTTCATCCCTCATCAGTTTCGCTTCGTTCAACAGCTTCCCCCAAGGGAAGCCGTTTATCCTGATAAATCGGGACTCCAGCATGACAGTTATACTTGCTTTAAATCACCGTTGCCGTTAAAAATATAGCAAAAAAGCGGAGAGAGGCCGTAAACGGCACGGTTGACCTTTTTCTTTAATGAACACCTGCCTACTCTGCCATCTTCCAGCTCTATTATATAGCCGTTTCCTTCAGAAATCCTTTTATATTCCGAGAGGGTAAGCTCCCCCCACCAGTTTTGAGAAATTCCGTTAAAATACTTGTAATCTACTTCCGCTATCAGTTCTCCATCGTAATTATAAAGTCTACCCTGGCTCATTTAATCCCCTTTTTGCATTATTTATAGTATTATAAGATTGTTGCGGTGTATCACTTCCGCACCGGAGTCATGCCCCAGAAGTGTTGCAATCTGCTTTGAGTGTTTTCCCATTATTATCTCGACATCGGCAGAGCTATAGTTGGTTATACCGCAACCTAAGCGAACTCCGCTCTCGTCAAGTATGTTTACGATATCGCCTCTCTGGTATTTTCCATGGCTTGCGCGTATGCCGGCTGCCAATAGGCTGCTGTTCTTCTGTTTAAGGGCATGCACAGCTCCTTCATCAATTGTCAGCTTACCTTTGATACATAAGCCGCTTACCATCCAGCGCTTACGGCTGTCATAGTGTTTTGGCGCCGGGACAAAAAGCGTACCCATTTCTTCACCTTCGCTTATCCTTACGAGAATATCCTGCTGATGTCCGTCTGCAATTACGACAGGAATACCCGATGACGTTGCAAGTTTAGCTGCTTCGATTTTGGTAATCATACCGCCGCTGCCGATATTACTGCCTGCATTTCCTGCCAGCTTTTCTATTTCGACAGTTATACTATCCACTCGATTAATCAGGGTGGCATTGGGGTTACAACGTGGGTCGCAGGTGTACAAACCGGCTAAGTCTGTCAGTATCAATAGCAGGTCGGCATCAATCAAATTGGCTACCATTGCCGAAAGATTATCGTTATCACCGAACTTGGCTTCGTGCAGTTCGTCGATAGCCACCACGTCGTTTTCGTTGATTATTCCGATTATATTTAACTCCAATAGATTTAAGATGGTATTACGGGCATTTAGATAACCGGCTCTATCCGCGAGGTCTGCCTTGGTAAGCAGAGCTTGTGCTGTAACGATATCGTGCTTGTCGAAAAGCTGCTCATAAATATTCATCAGCCGCGCCTGTCCGACGGCTGCCAATACCTGTTTATAGGGTATGCCCTTTATACCGTTGGCTTTTCCGAGCTTGTATCTTCCGGCGGCAATCGCGCCCGAGGAAACTACAATTATCTCCAGTCCTTTTTTGTGTAATGCTGCAATCTGTGATACGAGTGAAGACATCATTTCGACATCAAGACAATCTCCGCCGTTTGTAAGCAGGTTAGAACCGAGTTTAACGACTATTCTTTTATATGGTAAAAACGAGTTCTTCATTATAATAGTATCCGCAATATTGCAACCATTATAGCAATGCGCGCCAAGTTGGACAAGCGACTGCGGTATGTTACAATTTATTTAACGGGCTAGTTCGTTACGACTAGCCCTAAAGGCGTTTGGAAAAAGGGAAATAATTTGAAGAGTTTGCTTGGTCTTATATCTGAAATGCCAGCTTACAGTAATCTGTTGGAAAGAATTGGTAAACAGCGGGAAATGGGAGAAGTTGCGGTTATTAACGCTGCCAAGCCTTACCTGATTGCTGCTCTGTATCGAGATTTAAAAATGCCGATAATGGTAATAACTGCCAGGGCGGATAATGCCGGCAGATTAAAAGAACAGATAGTTGCCTGGTGCGGCTCGGATAGCAATATAGACCTTTTCCCGGAACCGGACAGGCTGCCATATCAAAGGGTATCGTCCGACAATTTCAATGAAATTGAAAGAATCCGGGTGCTGTCGGGTCTGTTGAAATACGATAAAAACAGGCCTACCCCGCTTGTTATAATGTCAACGCAATCATTGATGCAAAAGGTTGCCGCGTTAGAAGATTTCAAGGACTCATATCATAGTATTAAACTCGGAATGCAGATTGAACCTTATGAACTGTTAAAAAAGTGGCAGTCGATTGGCTATAAGAGTGAGAGTATCGTTGAATTACCGGGCAGTATGAGCCATCGTGGTGGTATTCTTGATATCTATCCTCTGACATCGGAGAAACCGGTCAGATTGGAGTTTATGGGCAACACCATAGACAGTTTGCGTTTATTCGACCCTCAAACCCAGCGCTCACAGGAGACTATATCAAGTATTGATATAGGGCTGGCAACGGAAATGATAGCCCCGTTTTTAATGGATAAATCCGAGCTTAAGAGAATAATCGACACAATCGATTTATCCAATTGCAGTGCTGATGTTAAAAGGCATTACAAGCAGGATTTGAATATGTTTTTAGAGGGGCATACACCGTCAGAAAAGCAGTTTTATGCACCGTTATTCAATACGGGTAATGTTTTGGATTATATTTCTGAGGGCTCGTTGATTATTTTGGATGAAAAACAAAACATTAATCAAGCAATGGAGCATCTGGATGCCGAAGCAAATCAGCTTAAACAGGATAAATTGGCAAATCGTGAATTGCCTCACGGGTATCCCTCACCGTATTTCTCTACCGATGATATACAATCGTACTTGAGTGGTAGGAAGAAACTGAATCTGGTTTCCTGGGGGGATGTATCCCGTCTCGCTTTTTCACCGGCACAGGACTTCGTCGGCAATCTGCCCAAATTTGCAGATGAAGTCAACAGTCTAATGTTATCTAAAAAGAGGGTCATCGTGATTACTCACCAGGCCAAACGACTATCCGAGTTATTGGAAGAGCAAGAGATCTTTAGCGTTAATCTTGATGAAGAACAAGATGCCACACCCGGATTCGGGGAAATATCCATAGCCGGTGGCGCCTTAACCGATGGCTGGATAATGAACGGGAATACCTGCCTGTTTACGGATAGCGAGATATTCGGGTTTATTAAACAAAGAAGGTTCGTAAAAAAACGTCCGGTATCAAAAATTAAACTCTATGAAGATATCAACCCTGGTGATTATGTGGTACACATCGAGCATGGTATCGCTAAATTTACCGGAATTACAAGAATGGGAGCTTCTTCCATCGAGTATATGGTGCTGAAATATGCTGAGGGTGACAGGTTGTATGTTCCTGTCGACCAGATAGACCGTGTAGGGCGTTATATCGGTGGCAGCGATAAAATACCGGTTCTTAATCGTCTGGGTACTCAGGATTGGGCAAGGGCAAAGCAGAAAGCGCAAAAATCTGTCGAAGAAGTTGCGGAAGAGTTATTGGAGCTCTATGCGGCAAGAGAAACGGCTTCCGGCTTTGCTTTTTCCCCCGATACCGTCTGGCAGCAGGAAATGGAAGCCTCGTTTCCCTATGTAGAGACACCGGACCAGATAATAGTTCAGGACGAGGTTAAGGCTGATATGTCTAAAGCCAAACCGATGGACAGACTTATTATGGGGGATGTGGGTTACGGTAAAACGGAAGTAGCATTACGAGCGGCATTCAAAGCGATTATGGATAATAAACAGGTAGCGGTGCTGGTTCCGACGACAGTGCTTGCCGAACAGCATTATGCCACTTTTACCCAGAGGTTGAAGGCGTTTCCTGTCAGCGTGGAAGTTTTGAGCCGTTTTCGCACACATAAACAACAGAAGGAGATTATTGAGAAACTTGCCGAAGGCAAGGTTGATATATGCATCGGCACCCATCGCCTGTTACAGAAAGATGTTATCTTTAAAGACCTGGGGCTTTTAATTATCGATGAGGAGCAACGCTTCGGCGTAAATCATAAAGAGTATTTGAAAAATATCAGAAAAGAAGTGGACGTGCTTGCAATGAGCGCTACGCCTATTCCGCGAACACTGCATATGTCGCTGGTGGGTGTTAGGGATATGAGCGTTATCGAAACTCCACCGGAAGAAAGATTACCGGTGAGAACTTATGTCGCCGAATATGACGGCCAACTGGTAAAAGAAGCCATTATGAAAGAACTGGAACGCGACGGGCAGGTCTTTTTTGTACACAACCGCGTTCGGAGTATCGGTATGATTGCCCAAAAGGTAAAGGAACTGGTGCCATTTGCCGGAATTGCGGTGGCTCACGGGCGAATGAGTGAGGTGGAGCTGGAAGGTGTGATGACCGATTTTTCACGCGGTGATATAGACGTACTTATCTGTACTACCATCATTGAATCCGGGCTTGACGTCCCCAATGCCAATACTCTGATTATCAATCAAGCCGACAAGTTAGGGCTGACTCAGCTCTACCAGTTGAGGGGCAGGGTGGGGAGAGGGTCTAACCTGGCTTATGCTTATTTTCTATACGATAAAGGTAAGAATATCACCGAAGAAGCCCGCCAGCGTCTGAACGTTATCTACGAAGCTACAGAGCTGGGCGCCGGTACAAGCATTGCTATGAAAGATCTCGAAATAAGGGGGGCCGGTAATCTGCTTGGAATGAAACAAAGCGGGCATATCAATGCAGTAGGGTTCAGTTTATATACCAGTTTATTGGCTGAGGCGGTTAGTGATATCAGATACAGACACCAAAACCAAAAACCGCTGCCGGTAAAAAAAATGCCGCAGACGACTGTCAATTTACCGCTTAATGCCCTAATACCTGAATGGTACGTTTCGGATGTGGCGGTTCGATTGAATCTCTATCACAGGCTAGCGGATATAAAAAATAAAGAAGAACTGAATAAGTTAAAAATGGAGTTTAGCGACCGTTTCGGCACTTTACCGGCGGAAGTCAATAATTTGCTTTTTAGCGTGAATATAAAGATTAAAGCCGGCAGGGCGGGAGTTAAGTCCATAGTCAGTGAAGATGAAAGAATTGTAGTTCGGCTGGTTGACGGTTTACAGCTGGAAAAACAAAAGACAGCGTTGTTGCCTAAAGCAGGAATTACAATGGGAAGGACACAATTGAATATAGAGTATAAGAAACTCGGGAAAGATTGGGTTAAGTCACTGGAACGGATATTGGATATTATCAGGTTGACATAAAAAACTAATAGGACAAACTTTGAGTCTTATCAATAACCCCGTTTGTTATTAACAACTATTTACCGCGCTTATTTTTAAACAGATTATTAAAAAACGAAGGTTTTTTAGCGGGATTGGCATTTCTATCTACTGTATTCTTATACTTTCTGCCGGATGGATTATCCTGTGCATTCGGGGAAAGTATATAGTTAATATAATCGATGGCATCTCGTACTGTCTTAATACTGTCGGCATCTTCATCGGGTATGCTTACCGAATGCTCAGCAGTGCTGAATTCTTCTTCCATTGCCATTGTGAGTTCTACCATATCAAGGGAATCTGCATTCAGGTCTTCAGTAAAACGGGCTTCCGGCTTTATTTCACTTTCGGCTACGCCAAGTTGACTGGCGATAATTTTTTTAACTCTCTCGGATACTGTTGCCATTTTTCACCTCCATTTTACTATCTGGTTGCCAGGTTGCTAACGGAGCTTAATACCCCGTTAATAAACCTCGGAGAACTGTCGCTGCCAAAATTTTTAGCCAGCTCGACAGCTTCGTTTATAGCTACTTTGATGGGTGTTTTATTATCAAATAAAATTTCGAATATTGCAAGCCTCAGAATATTACGGTCGATGACGGATATCTGGGCGATAGGCCATGTCGGGGCGAATTTTTTTATATTTTCGTCGATTGGTTTTTTATTTTCGAGCACACCGAAGACCATTTCTCTAACAAACTCTATATTTTCCTCGATCAAAACTTGTTCTGAAAGCGCATGTTGAATTACTTCTTCAGGTTTATGTCCCACCGAATCTACTTCATATAATACCTGAAGTGCAACAACCCTTGATTTTCTTCTGGCTCCGCTCATTTTCCACTCCGATTAGTTCGAATTGTCGGACTATATTATAACACTGCTTTATTAATGATGTTAGTGTTTCGAAAATCGGCCGTTTTCAAAACAGGTTAGAATGTGAAATGACTTTTATTCGCAAATTGTTTGCGAATAATCTTTTTTCTTTAACCAGCTTCGGATTGTCAATACTACAATAAGTGTTGCTTAAGATTACAGGTACTTTGCTTACAGTCTGAAGATAATTATCAACAGCTATAATTAAGGTCGCCTTACATTCCGATGCCGGCGTACCGGTAATGGAATACGAGCGACCCTGGATGGTTAAAATCAATTTATTTCACATTTAGCTAATAAAACACAAATGTAATGTTTATAAAGCAGTTTACTTGGATTTCTTTTTAGATTTTTCCATTTCGACTGCTTCTCTGCCGTTATAGTTCCCGCACACGGTACAGACATGATGTTGAAGTTTAGGGCTACCGCATTGCGGGCAGTTCATAAGGGCTTTTGGCGTTAAAGCGAGATGACTGCGTCTCTCTCCCTGTCTTGCTTTAGCCGTTTTACGTTTAGGTAATGGTGTCATACTTTACTCCGTTTCTATTCCTTTTATGTAACTATCTATATTACCACAATGATATAAAATATTAAAATCAAACTCCACCGCAATCATCGGAACAAAGGGGTTTCATGGGGATAGCGAGCAGGGTATATTGTCTGATGGCTTCGGTAAGGTCAAGTATCTGGTGCTCATCTATGGTAAAGCTATCCGATTCTTCCGGAGAGGAAGCTTCAAATTCGTTTACCATATCCATAAGAGGAAAGAATTCCTCTTCTATGGTCACCTCAAGCGGGCAAATGAAATCTTCCAGGCACCTGGCGCAGGTCGTTTTTACCGATACACTGAATTGCCCGTTTACCAATACACTGCGATTGGTGCGGGTTAATTTGACAGTGCCTTTAACCGGAATAGTCAAATTATCTTCAATATCATCGAGCATTTCATCGATTTCGTAATCGCGCGAAGAACCTATCGGTTCTTTAAGCAAACGGGAAACATTTATCTGCACTTCTAATCCTTATGATGAATTTGTTTCGATACAATAATTATACTTATGGCAATGCTCTTTTAGCAAACTTTACACATTTAATATTTTATAATTAAGGAACCTCTGAAAAAGCCAGTAGCGCTGTATAATTGAAAAAATGTGTTCTTTCAATTCAATTTATTAACGGCTTTTTTA
>DIFM01000007.1 GCA_002419135.1 Dehalococcoidia bacterium UBA5748
GTTAATAAATTGAATTGAAAGAACACATTTTTTCAATTATACAGCACTACCGGCTTTTTCAGAGGTTTCTTAGTATAAAGAATAATAAAACTTGGGGGAAAATACTTTACGAATGGCCCGTTAATGACACTATATCACATTACAGCCAGATTATTCGTATAGACATTAATTCGGAACCTAATATTATCCAGACTTACCAAGACCATAAATTTTTAATTGAAGTTAAAGGCCGTAATTATACTTTTACTGAATTATTTTTACAAAATTAACTTCAGTTTATGCAAACATTAATTCTATTTATTAGTAATAAGTGTCTGCGTCCTCATCCGCACAAGCCGAAACCCAGTAATAAAAACAAACCGTCATGCTGAATTCATAAGGGACGAATGAAGCATTCGGGGGGAGTAGGTTTTTTTCATATTCCCTCATCAGTCTCGCTACGCTCGACAGCTTCCCCCGAGGGAAGCCGTTTTTTTGCCTTCCCCTCGGGGAAGGTGTTATTTACGAAGTAAATGACGGATGAGGGTTGATATTATCCCGGTTCCTACACCAAATGATTCACAATTAACCCCGACGGCAGCTTGGGATAGAAATAAGTGGATTTGCGCGGCATTCTGTCTTTTACATCGGCAATATCCTTGATAGTTTTCCCTTTTACCATATTCATAATAATGGCAAGCTGGCAATCACCGTTTAATGCCCGATTCACCGCTTCCTGCCTTTCATGAGTATAAGCAATTCTCTTTTCGTCATCGCTCCGTATGCCTAAAACCTTTTCCAGTATGACATGGTCGACAATGCTGACATCCATTTTTTTATAAACATCGGAGCGTTCTGCCGGCATCATAGCAACAACTGCATCCATATCCTTCACAGATAAAATCGATACGGCGCCCCGAACTAATCCTATAACAGTCAATTTTATATTTTCTTGGCCAGCCGTTATATCTTCTATCTTTTTCCATATGTCAGGGGCTTCAAGAGAAAAATGCTCAATATCAAAATATGATTGCAGCTTCTCCTCTAGATTGCTTGTTGCATCCGGCTTCAGTCCATGCAAAAGACGGTGGGTAGGAAAGATTATGAGGTTGGGGTCATCCATATCCATTATAGTCATCATCACGTAGTTGTAAGGGGCATCGGGATAGACATCTTTATCGCAGGCGCTGCGTTCCTTTTTATAAAACAATGCGCTCTCATATCTGTGGTGTCCGTCGGCAATATAGAGAGGTTTATAGTTAAAATAACCACACAGCTCTTTTATTGCCTGCGGTTCGGTAATCGTCCAGACATTATGCCGTTCCCCGTCTGATTCCTCTGTAGCTATTAAAAATTTGCCGCTGTCCATTCTTTTTAAAAAAGACTTAATTTTGAAATCCTTATCTTCGTACAGCGCCATTACAGAACTGGTATTGGCGTTCAATGCCCATAAAAGATTGATTCTATCCTTCTTGGGCCCCTTAAAAGTATTTTCATGCGGGCGTATGATATTTTTATCCCATTCTTCAAGTTTAACTCTGGCAATCAGCGAACGCCTTTTGTATTCTTCCCCTTCATGCATAAAAAACTGATCGTGAACATAAATAGCCGGCTCATCATCGGTAACCATTACCTTTTGTTCCAGCCACTGCCGAAAAAGAGCCGCCGAACGGGTATATCTGTTATTTATATCGGAATCGTCCGATTGCAGGCGGTTATACTCGATGCGGATAAAGTTATAAGCGTTGCGATTGTGCAGGTTGTTATCCATTTCCTGAGAAATAATATCGTAAGGAGGGCATATAACACTTGAAATATCTCCCGTCTTTTCTTTGTTGTAATGCACCCCTCGAAAAGGTCTGATTTCAGCCATTTAAATCTTTTTCTCCATATCTATTCTATTATTTTAAAAGCTTAAAAAATTCGCTTTCATCGATTATTTTAATACCCATTTCCTTCGCTCTTGCCAGTTTAGAACCCGGGTCTGCCCCGACAACAAGGTAATCAGTCTTACGGGTAACATCACCCTTTGCAATTCCGCCCAGCTGTTTGATTTTTCCCTCAGCTTCAGGACGGGATATCGATTCCAGTTTGCCGGTAATCACAAATTCCAAACCAGCCAAGGTCTTTTTCCATGTTCCCGTATCTTCAAGGCTCATAGTTACACCGGCTTCTTTCAGTTTTTCGATTATTTCCCTGTTTTTTGGATTACCGAAATACGCCACGATACTGTCGGCAATCTTGGGGCCGATAGCCGGTATTTCTTCAAGCCGCTCTTTTGTTGCTTTTGACAGATTATCTATACTGCCGAATTCATTAGCCAGTACATCCGCCATCTCCTCACCGACATGCCGTATTCCCAGCGCAAATATCAGCTTATCCAGAGGACGTTCTTTACTGTTTGCTATAGCCTCCAGCATATTGTCCACGCTCTTTTCCGCCATTCTCTCGATATTCAACAGCGCTTCTCTCTTATTTTTGAGAGTATATAAATCGGCAAAATCGCCTACCAATCCTTCCTCATACAGAATCATACTCATTTTTTCGCCAATGCCACGGATATCCATAGCTCCCCGCGATGCAAAGTGCTCGATTTTCAACATTGCCTGCGCCGGACACGCCGCATCGGGACAATAGTACATTACTTCCCCTTCCGGTTTGTATATACGGCTGCCGCATTCGGGGCATACCCCGTTTACTTTAGCCGATAGACTAAAGGGAATCGACAATGCAGGTCGTTTGCTCAAAACCGGACCAACAACCTGAGGTATAACATCGCCGGCTCTCTGAATGATTACGGTATCACCTTCCCGCACATCTTTTCTGCGAATATCATCCTCATTATGTAATGTAGCCTGCTTGATTGTTACACCGCCTATCGACACCGGTTCCAGCACGGCATAAGGGTTTAACGTACCGGTTCTCCCGACGTTTATGCGTATTTCTTTTAATATAGTATGTGCCTGCATCGCCGGAAACTTGTAGGCAATCGCCCAGCGCGGCTCACGACCGACATCTCCCAACCGCTTCTGCAAATCCAGCCTGTCAATCTTGGCAACGATACCGTCGGCATCATACGGTAGGCTTTCTCGTTTCTCTTTCCATTCGTTGCGGTATGCTTCTACCTGCTCAATGGAGTCAACCAGCCGGTTATTCGGATTGATTTTAAAACCGAGCGATTTCATATAATTCAGGGCTTCCCAGTGTGTTTCGGGGAATTCCTCGCCTTCAAGTCGTGCCATGGTATAAACATAGATATCCAGAGGTCGTCTCGCCGTTACAGATGAATCCAGCTGACGCAAAGAGCCGGCAGCGGCGTTACGCGGATTGGCAAAAAGCGGCAGCCCCTCAGCCGCACGTTCCCTGTTCAACTTATTAAAACTTTCACGGGGAATAAAAACCTCTCCCCGGACTTCGATTAAAGAAGGAGTTCCCTTGGGTAAAATTAACGGAATGCTTTTAATCGTTCTCAGGTTTTGCGTAATATTTTCACCCTTATATCCGTCACCTCGTGTTGCCCCTACAGTGAACCTGCCGTCTATATAGGTCAGAGATACGGATAAACCATCCATCTTGTGTTCACAAACAAAGTCGGGATTCTGACCGTCAAGCAGTTTTAAGGTGCGTTTATACCAGGCTTCCAGTTCCTCTTTGGAAAAAACATTTCCCAGTGATAACAGGGGTACTTTATGCTCCACGACTCCGAAAACCTCGAGCGGAGCCGCCCCAACTCTTTGCGTGGGAGACTCGGGGGTTAAAAATTGAGGGAATTCCTCTTCAAGATGACGAAGTCTTTGTATCAATGAATCATATTCATCATCGCTGATTTCGGGACTATCCAATACGTAATACAGATAATTATGGCGGTTGATTTCCGCCCTCAGATTATCGATTTCCGATTGAACATCATTCATTTTCATTTGCCTATTAAGTATATCAGATTATACGGGGTTGATTAAATTAAGCTCAGGTATTATTCTAATATCTGATGAAATTAATTGTTGGGCTCGGCAATCCGGGACAGGGATATTCAAATAACCGTCATAACATCGGTTTTATGTGTCTGAAACATTTTTCAAAAGAGCATAAAATCGAATTTGACAAGAAGCAGGCAGACGCCAGAATCGGACGCGGCAACATAGAAGGCGTTGATGTCGTTCTGGCTAAACCGCAAACCTATATGAATCTGAGCGGAAAATCGGTAAACCGGCTTATGCAAAAGTATAAACTCAAACCTGAGGATATAATCGTAGTCTATGACGATATGGATTTGCCGCTAGGGAAAGTGCGCATCAGGTTGGGCGGCAGTTCGGGCGGGCATAAAGGCATTAACTCCATAATCGCGCTAATCGGCACACAAGAATTTACAAGGATTAAAGTTGGTATCGGTCGGCCCGAAAAAGATGAAGTTGATAAATTCTATGATAGGGATATTGTCGACTACGTGCTAAGCAATTTTTCACGCGATGAAAAAAAACAACTCAAACCGTCCATTGAAAAGGTTTCAAATGCCCTTTTAACCTTGATAACCGAGGGGCTGGAACCCGCTATGAACAAGTTTAATTAAGCCTCTGCAGTTTCGGATTAAACCAACATTCATTCCCGAGTTCGATAAACTTACGATGTTTGCCTCGCCGTGTTTATATATGTATATGATTTTAATAGTAAAATCTAATTTACAATGCACTCTTTACTAATGAAATCACAACATTTTGGAATGACAAAATCAGGGATAAAATCATATTTTAGGAAATTTAAGCTAAACATATAATCATTTTCTATATGTAATTGTTCGTCAATATATTTTATCAATGGATAATCGGTTTTTTTCTCTTTTAAATTGAATGCTTTAATAATCAGTCTAAAAATTTGTATTCGAATATACGGATTTCTTTCTTTATTAAAACATTCTAATAATGATTTTTTATTAAATGTATTTTTAATAAGTTCATCGTAATTGAAGTCAGGTACATAGTTATAAATGAACTTACTACCTGATTCTATATTCTCTGGTGTTAGTTTGATACGATCATCTCTAAGCGTAGGCTTAATTCTAATATGAAGTAAACTTGAGATTAAGTGATAGGCATTATTAATTGAATTACTGTCCTTTGGTAAAGTTTCGATTAGTTTTCTAAGGCAAGCAAGCCTGTGAATTATATTTAAACTACCATCCTTTGCGTTTTCAGTTAAAATTATTGGTAAGGGTTTGATATCATCGTCTTGTATTTCTTGTTCTGTAATAATGCCATTTTTATTTAGGAAACCTCTGAAAAAGCCG
>DIFM01000027.1 GCA_002419135.1 Dehalococcoidia bacterium UBA5748
TGGACTTTTTCAGAGTTTCCTTAAATCGGTAGCATCGGTTTGGATACTGGTAATCATTTTTATCGCCTGCTACGTTTTGATGACTTTAATACGCCCTACGCTTTCCACAGTGGTAACCGATTTAGCAGAGCGGGATAAACTGACCAAAGCCTACGGGCTTTTAAAGGCAGGCATCAATGTCGGCTGGGCATTGGGGCCTGCTATCGGCGGTTATTTTCTGACAATTGTTACTTATGAATGGTTATTCGGCTTAGCAACATTAACTGCCTTAATACCTTTGCTGATAACAGCCTTTTTACTGCACGAAAGCCTCGAAAACAGCGATGAAAAGGATATCATCGGCATTAAGAATATCGGCAAAGTAGTTAAAAACAGCAATTTTATGATGTATATTATCATCACTTTTCTGCTTTTAATCGGATTCGGACAAATGGTAAGCACTCTTTCGGTTTATTCTGTGGATTTTGCCGGCTTCACAACTGCTCAATACGGCTCGCTTTTAACACTTAACGGCATTATAGTGGTGCTTTTGCAGTATCCGATGGCATCTATAACAAGTAATAGACCCAAATATAAGGTGCTGATTACGGGCAGCTTACTGGTATTTGCAGGGCTGATTACATTTTCATGGGTCGGCAGTTATACGCTGGCTGTTTTAGCGATGGTTATGTTGAGCTTCGGAGAAATTACCTTTTCGCCGATTGCGCTTTCGGTGGTCAGCGATATTGCCCCGAAAAGGCAGCGCGGTTTATATATGGGTACCTTCTCCTTAAGCGAAACGCTCGGGCATGCCACCGGCCCCTTTGTCGGCGGCATACTGATGGATATTTTCCCCAAAGACCCGATATTTATCTGGGGAGGATTGGGTGCCTTTGCACTGGCCGCCGCCATCGGGTTTCTGTGGTGGGGAAAGAAGTTTTATAAGACGCCTGTATAAAGAGCTGCAATTCCATTTAAAGACTATATCTTGACAGCATTTCTCGTTCCCGACTGATTGGGACTTCCACCAAGGAAGCTTTTTTGGGGTACAGACTGGTTACAATGGTAACAGTTTAGTATTGGCAGGACAATGATATGTTCCGCTCGCCCTGAGTCCCGATGTATCGGGAAAGGGTCTGTAGAGCGGAACAATAATAAAATTAATTTTTCTCGCCGCTATGGATTCGACAGGCTTCCTTCGATTAACTCAGGACAGGCACCACGAGCGGCTTGAGTCGTCCTTTTAACAGTTTAACCTATGTGCCGGTTGCACATCCGACATATCGGGATGACGGATGAGGTACGTAAGATATGACCGCCACGAACTCAGCATGTCAAAACATCGTCGTTGCGAGCCCCGATTTATCGGGACGAAGCAATCCCTACAGTACCATCTAATTACCACGCTACGCATATATATAATAAAAGCGTAGTCTCGACGATATTGAACGGTAGAGATTGCCGCGTCGTTCGTTGTACACTCACTCCTCGCAATGACAGCTTAAAAATCCATTACGAATCTGCCGTTTTTGTGCAGCAGGTCGCCGTCAACACGGATTTCTCCGCCGTTTCGCAGGTCGCAAATCATATCCCAGTGAATCGCCGATTCATTTTTGCTGCCGCTTTCCGGATAACCCGCCCCCAGTGCCATATGAAAACTGCCGTTAATTTTCTCATCAAAAAGAATTTCGCCGGTAAACCTGTTGATATTGGGGCTGGTTCCGATGGCAAACTCGCCAAGTGTGCGCGAGCCGGCATCCGTATCCAGCATTTTAAGCAGGTAATCCTCGTTCTTTTCGGCACTGGCTTTTATAACCTTGCCGTTTTCAAACCATAACCTTACTCCGGTAACCTCTTTCCCGCCCTCGATGGCCGGATAAGAAAAATAAACATGGCCGTTAACACTGTCTTCAACCGGGCTGGTAAATACCTCTCCGTCCGGCATATTATAGCGTCCGTCGCAATTTATAAAAGGACGCCCTTCGATACTCAACGTCAGCTCGGTTTCCTCTCCCCTGATGTAGACGAATTTTTTACCTTCCAGCCAATCTATAATATTTTGCTGGCGTTTCGAGAAACGCTGCCAGTAGCCTACCGGGTCTTCCATGTCGGGTAGACAGGCTTTATAGACAAAATCTTCATATTCGGAAAGGCTCATTTCAGCATCCTGCGCATAAGCACTGGTGGGAAAAATCGTATAAACCCAGCGAAATTGTCCGTCGGCGGAACGACGCATCTGCGTTTTCATCAGTTCGGTTCTGGCTTGATGACGAGTTACCATTCGCAACGGCTCCACACTGCTTAGAGCCTTGGTGTTTGAAGTAGCGCCGATAGCTATGGAAACGTCGTAGTTATCAGTGATTATCTTTTCGGGCTCGTGGATAAACTTCAACTGCTCGTCGGAAGCATACTTGTAGAAGACTTCAGCTAATCCTTCCGGCTCTAAAAATACTATCGGATGTCCGCCGGCTTTTAATACCTCGGCATAGACAGCTTTTACCAGCGGTGCAGCCGCATAATCACCCCGTATTTTTACCTTGTCACCCTTCTGTACCGTTACAGAGTAATTAACTAAAAGTTCAGCCATTTTTTCTATTCGAATATCTTTCATAATCGCACCCCTAAAATTCTGCTAAAATATTTATATATTCTATACCAGTCCCAGATATAAATGCCACTTGCAATCTGTATAACGAAAGAATACAATATCATCCATTCTGATAATTTCAGTTGCGGACAAACCTATTTTACATTTAGAAAAAAACATCTATAATTAAATTATCAGGTATTGAATAATAAAATATTTAATCGAAAAAAATATAAAAGTCGAAGGTACAGTTATGTACCCAAAAGGTAAAAAGGAGTATGGAACAAACAGTTGAAGACAAACTTAAAAACAATTAGTAGCAGTAATTCTTTGGATACCCTCTCGGATAGCTACAACTGCGAAGGTGATGACGAACCACCCAGTAGCAGTGACGACTCAGAGCCTCCCCAATGCATCCCCGCATCTAACAGAATCAAACTTTTCGGGACAGTTCCCGATAAAGATTGGAACGATTGGAAGTGGCAATTCCGCAACCGTGTAACCTCAGTTGAGCAGCTGTCCAAGTATGCCCCGCTGTCCGCTACAAGGTATGCCGAAATAAACACAGTAACTAAGACTTATCCGTTGTCTATTACTCCTTATTATCTTTCACTTATGGATTTAAATAATCCGCAAGACCCGGTTGCCATGCAGGCTATTCCTTCCATCGAAGAAATAACCGTCAGATATACCGGTGTTGAAGACCCCCTTGAAGAAGAAAGGGATTCGGTCGTGCCCGGACTGGTACACAGATACCCTGATAGAGTACTGATGGTACTCACCGACATCTGCCCGATGCTTTGCCGTCATTGCACACGCAAACGTGAATGGAAAAACGGAGACTGGGTACGCACACCGGACGATATAGAGAAGATGTTGAACTACATCCGCGGCAATACAAACATCAGAGACGTCATTTTATCCGGCGGTGACTGTCTGACCCTTTCAAACAAACATCTGGCAAATGTCATTCACAGTTTAAGACAAATCAATCATGTAGAAATCATTCGTATCGGCACTCGCTTCCCGGTAGTCCTGCCGCAGCGCATCGACAGCGAGTTCTGCGATATACTTTCGGAATATGGCCCTATATGGTTAAACACCCACTTCAATACCGTAAACGAGATAACCCCGGAATCGGCTGCCGCTGTCGACCGCATTATTCGTGCCGGCGTTCCGGTAAATAACCAGAGTGTGTTGATGCGTGGTATTAACGACACCGTTGAAAAGCAGACCAGGTTATGCCAGGGATTGTTAAAAATTAAAGTGCGCCCTTATTACCTCTTCCAGTGCGATGAGGTACAGGGAACCGACCACCTGCGTACCTCCATAGATACCGGTATCAAGATTATCGAAGGCATGCGCGGTTTTACTTCCGGGCTGGCTATCCCCAACTTTGCTGTAGACCTGCCTCAAGGAGGAGGTAAGATAACACTTCAACCGAATTACATTGTTGCCAGAAGTGAAAAGGAAATCCTGTTTTCAAATTACCGGGGCCGTATGATTAACTGTAACAATGTATCGGCAGACCAACCGGTACAAACTTACCCTGCTCCCGAAGCAATACCAGACAAACTCATTTATAATTTGCCAGAGGTAATGGATGCGGATCGGGTTATCATTTGACCTCAAACCGGATAAACCCCCGGTTAATGAATATATAGACGACTCCATGGAGGAATACGACTCCATGGAGACCGTCAATCTTATTAAATCCTCTATCGAAGCCAACGGACATCCGGTAACACTGCTTGGCGGAGGAAAAGCTTTCCTCGACAATATACGCAGGGAAAAAGTGGATTTCGTATTCAATATCGCCGAGGGGCAGGGAAACTACCGCAGCCGCGAATCGCAGGTTCCGGCTATTTTAGAGATGCTGGATATACCCTATTGCGGTTCGGACCCGTTATGCCTCGGCATATGCCTCGATAAAGAATTGACCAAGAAAATAGTCGCCATGGAAGGGGTAGTGACACCCAAATGGCAAATGATTTCAGATATCAAACAGTTACACTCGATTGACTGGAAAGGTTTCAAATTTCCGCTGATGATAAAACCGGCGCACGAGGGTTCCAGCAAGGGCGTCAGGCTGTCATCGGTGGTAATGAATGTGGAAGAGCTGGAAACGGAAGCCAAACGTCAGTTCGAAGGCTATAATCAAGCTCTTATGGTAGAGGAATTTATCGGCGGAGATGAGATAACCATAGGCATTACCGGAAATGAACCTGTTGGAGTGCTGGCGATAATGCGAGTGCTTCCGAGGAAAAAGACGGAGCATTTTATTTATTCCATCGAGGTCAAAAGGGATTATCTGAAGCTGGTGGATTATGATTGCCCGCCGAAACTTGACGAGCAGGTTATTAAAAAGCTGGAAGATGTCAGCCTCAAGATATTCAAAATACTGGGATGCCGCGATTTTGCCCGCATTGATTTCAGACTTGATAACGATGGAAACCCCTATTTTCTGGAGATAAACCCGCTGCCCGGACTGGGTAACCACAGCGACCTGGTACTTATGGCTTATATGATGGGTATTTCGCATGAAGAATTGATAAATAAGATACTGACAGCAGCCTTAAAAAGGTATTCGACATGCCTGCCACAATAGCAGTTATTTACAATCAACCCGCCGCAAGCCCCTACTGCGATAGAAACGAGCAGGCTGCCGAAGACGGCGTTTTGATAGAAACGGCTGCCGTGGAAAAAGCGCTTAACTCGCTGGGATACTTGACTTCCAAAATCCCTTTGACATTGCCGCTGGAGCAGGCTTTCAGTAAACTGTCGCGGATAACAGCCGACATTGTTTTTAACCTTTTTGAGGGATTTAGCGGCTTTCCCGAAACGGAAGCCCTGATAGTAAAACAACTGGAATCGCTTAAATTGCGTTATACCGGTTCTCCGTCGACAGCACTGAAACTGGCTCTGGATAAGGCAGCTACCAAAACATTATTACAACAGGAAGGCATTCGTACCCCCGCTTTCCAACTGCTGGACGAAGCAACGCTCTGTGATTTTAAACTTAATTTCCCCTGTATCGTCAAGCCAAATGCCGAGGATGCCAGCCACAGCTTGAATGTTAAAAGCGTAGTCTATGATTACGATTCATTAAAGAAAATGGTTTCTGAAATCAGTGAGATGTACGGGGAAAAAGCGCTGGTGGAAGAATATATCGACGGACGCGAATTCAATATGACGGTAATGGGTAATGACATTCCGACCACATTACCGATTTCTGAAATATGTTTTTCATTACCGGAGGATACACCAAAAATACTCAGCTATGAAGCCAAGTGGGAAACCGAAAGCATCTATTACAAAGGGACACTCCCGCATTGCCCGGCAGATTTGGAGCCCGATACCGATAGAAAAATCATCGAGGCGGGACTAAAAACCTATACCCTTACCGGCTGCTCGGGATATGCCAGAATAGATATGAGAATGGATGAACATGGAAATATGTATGTTTTGGAGGTTAATCCCAACCCCGATATTTCCCCCGATGCCGGAGCCGCCATTCAAGCAGCAGCATCCGGCATGAGTTATAATGACTTTATACAGAACATTATGCAACTGGCTATGGAGAGGGACTTTGGTTATTAAGATACGCAAACTGAAAAAGGAAGATAAACCGGCTTTAATGGATATTCTTCATAACACCCCCGAGTTCACAGCGGATGAGGTAACCATAGCCGAAGAGGTTATCGACGGCTCGCTGGATAATCCCGGTAAATCGGGCTATTTCTCACTGGCTGCCGAGAATGATGAAGGAGTTTTTACCGGCTTTATCAGCTACGGACCGGTACCGATGACTCAATATGCCTGGGATATTTACTGGCTGGCAGTCAGGCGCGAATTTCAGGGACACGGCGTAGGAGCCGCTTTACTGAAAGCCGCCGAAGAAAATATAGTACAAGCCGGCGGCAGAATGGCATTCATTGAAACTTCCGGTAAAGCGCAATACGATAAAACGCGCCGTTTCTACCTTACCAACGATTATAAGGAAATCTGCGACCTCCCCGATTTCTACGCCCCGGGTGATAACAAAGTTATATATCAAAAGATTCTGGGGTAAATAACCTGCAAACTATTTGAATATTTATTATTGATTGAAAATATAATAATCATAGCATGTACCAATGATAAGATATCAATTCATTCGTTGCGATTAAAAAGCGTAACAAGACTTAATAATGGACTTTAATTCTATAACGAATGTGAATAAACCTATTATTTTACTAACCTTACTGAAGTTATTTCGTTATACTATTAAAATACCCTGTCGCATGTGATATGATATAAGGGAAAGGATAATAACTAAATCCGGTTAACGGTGGATTTATGCCGAATTTCAGCCATATATTAAAAAAAATATGCGAAAGACTAAGTAAACACGCTCAAAAAACACCTTTTTGGGTCATTATCCATATTGTACTTTTCCTTGGTGTTTTCCTGCTATGGACTCATGTATTTTGGGATTATCTAGGCCCCAGCCCCGGAGCGGTCGAAAAAAACATTGTTCTCTTGATAATGGACGGGCAAATTCCCTATGTCGATTTCGAATGTGAATATCCGCCGGTGGCTTTACTCCTTTTCATAATACCGGGGTTGTTTTTTAGGGCATTACCGGAATATTACATTGCCTTCACCGTAGAAATGCTGCTTTTCGATTTACTGGCTGTCTTCTTAATTGCCTTCATAGCTAAAAGAATTAACATTTCAAAAGTTAAAGCCCTAATCTCATATACCCTTTTAATTGCCATTGCCGCCGGTCCGATAGTAACCCATCGTTACGACCTGGCGCCGGCCGTTATGACGCTGGCTGCAGTGGCTGCCTTTCTGGCAGGTAAAAATAAGACCGCCTGGGGAGTGCTGGCACTGGGGGTAATGGCAAAGATTTTTCCGATCGTTGTAGCTCCGCTTTTCGTAATCTGGCTACTAATAAAGGGCCAATATATGCGGCTTTTTAAAGGTATCGCCGCTTTTACAGGAGTTGTTTTGTTGACAATAATTCCCTGGCTTATTATGGATGCCGGCTCTTTGAGTTCATTCCTTACCTATCATATGGATAGAGGATTACATGCCGAGAGCACTTACGGTTCCTTTATTATATTGGGGCAACACTTCGGATGGACCAGTGTGGAATGGGATTTCAGCTTCGGCTCGTTTAATATCACATCCGGGCTGGCGGATAATCTGGCAGATGCTTCCTTCTATATTATGGGACTCGCTTTAATATTTGCGTATGCACTGTTTACCTATCAACTCCGCAAGCAGGAAATTACTAAATTAGGCACAGACGATACACAGATTGCGCAGGAAACCCTGCTTGTTCGCTATGTTGTAATCTCGGTACTGGCATTCCTGCTCTTCAATAAGGTGTTTTCAGCACAGTATATGGCATGGTTCTGCCCGTTGATACCGCTACTTAACATACGCTTTAAAAACCTCATTGTTGCACTGCTGCTGATTGCCGGAATATTTACGATATATATCTACCCCTTCAATTATTTAGAGTTCGAATATTACGAGAGCCTCCCGGTTCTGCTGATGGCAAGCCGCAACCTGCTGCTTATTATCGTTTTTCTACTGGTATTTTGGGGCAAAAAACCACGAGAAAAGAACATACAGGAAAGTAGTGCGAATATTGTTGTTCCGACTTAGAAAACGGTTTTTTTTACGGGATTGAATGCTTATGAAATGTTTATTTTTAGCCAGCGGTTTCGGCACCCGCCTGTATCCATTAACCCAAAAGACAGCTAAATGTTTGCTACCTTATAAAGGCAAACCGGTTATCAGCCACATTGTAGAAAAAATACCGGACGGAATCGATATTTCTGTTACCGTTAACCGCAAATTCGCCTCGCAGTTTGAAGATTGGCAAAATAAACTCGACAGACCTGTTGATTTATGGGTAGAACCGGTTGATAACGAACAGCAGATGCTTGGGGCTATCGGTTCGCTGAATTACTGGATTAAAGGAAATAACATTGATGATAACCTGCTGATAATTGCCGGCGATAACTATTTCAGCAGTGACCTTTCGGGATTTCTATCCGCTTTCGATTTAAAAGATACAATAATCGCCCTATATGACGTCGGCAATAAAGAGGAAGCACGGCAGTTCGGTAGTGTCAGGTTAGAAGGTACTAAAGTAATTGAACTGACAGAAAAGTCTGCAAATCCGCAGTCCGGCCTAGTATCTACTGCCTGCTACGCTTTCCCATCGCGCATTATTCCCCTGCTTGATGACTATTGTAAAAATGTTAAGAGGGATAACCTGGGGAGTTTCATAAGCCATCTTGTAAAAATAGACTCCGTGCAGGGTTACATTCTTGACGGTTTATGGTTTGATATCGGCAGCGCCTGGCAAAAAATATCCGATATCGACGAATAGTTTTTGTCCTGCCGACTGTATTCCTATATAATTTAATATGTAAGTGGGCTTTCTCAAAGCAGCTTATCGAGGCAAATAGTATGAGTAATATGCAAATCAAAGAGCTGGCCGTAGATGATGAAGAAATAATCCTGCTTTATTTTTGAGCGGCTATTAAAGGGTTGGAATTATCAATTAGAAACCACAAGTTCACCCCAAGAAGCATTGAAAAGAATAAAACGTAATGACTACGAATTTGTCCTGCTTGATATAAAGATGCCCGATATTAACGGCGAACAGCTTTATAAAATGATAGCATAGTTAAAGCCTCCCCTTGTTGCCAGAATTATTATCATCGCGGGAGATGTCATGAATAAGACAACAGTTTCTTTTCTGAATAAAACTGATTCTCCGGTACTCACCAAGCCGATTGACACTGATAAATTAAAAGAAACCATTGACAAAATCATCTCAAATCAATAATTTTTTTGCCATAAATGCTATTTCATACAATAACAAACTGAAAGCCGGCGTTTGCCATGTAATAATATGCCCCTTGTCAGCAAGGGTATTGGCAGATATAATTATGTTATGAAACCTGATTTATTAGATATAATTGTGTGCCCGTTGTGTAAAAAAAGGCTGCAGCTTACGATAGAGGAACAAAACGAACAGGAAATTGTTACCGGTTTTCTGTTTTGCAGCGAATGCAACATTACATACCTGATCTCGGATACCATACCCGATTTACTGCCCCCGCAAGCCGTTTCGTAATTTCAAAACGATAAGTGTTTAGCGGTTTTTGGGAAATCGCTCCTGTTTTATATGGCATTCTTTTTAAAATATAAATCCGTATTTTTTGTCTTTTTACACCAGGAAAAAACTCTCATTTTTTATGCTTCTTATTCCGTTTATTCTGCAATTGTCTAAAAAAATAAGTTGTGATAAGCTATAAAAAATTACATAATTTTTAAATGATAAATAATACATTAAAACCCAAATACCGCGGTATTCCGCAGTGGTTTAAGATACCCGAATATAAACTGACTGCGGAATATTTCATTAAAACACTGCCTCTTCCCGACAGGGTTATTATTCCCTTGCACCAACATATAGGACCGCCTTCATATCCTGTTGTTAAAATCGGTGATAAGGTTTTGACAGGCCAAAAAATCGGCGACAGTGATGAATTCAGGGGCGTTCCGGTGCATGCCACAGTATCCGGAAAAGTAGTCGATATCATTTCCTTTACGGACGTTGCACACAATAAAGAACAGCAGGCTATTGTAATTGAGTCCGACGGAAAAGATGAATGGATAGATATGCAAACTATCGACGATCTTGAATCTCTATCCAATGAACAAATAATCTCCAAAATAAGAGATGCCGGGGTAGTGGGTATGGGGGGAGCCATATATCCGGCACATCTCAAGTTAACGCTTCCGAAAAGCGGCAGGCTGGAGACAGTAATACTTAACGGATGCGAATGCGAGCCTTATGTAACCGCGGACTACCGCGTAATGCTGGAATACGGCGAAAAAGTTATATCCGGATTGAAAATTATTACGAAACTGATCTCTCCCGATAATATTTTTATTGCTATCGAAGATAATAAACCGGATGCCATAGCGCATTTAACGACAATCCTTGAAAAATCAAACCTTAACAGCAAAGTTAAAATGGTTCCGATAAAATTGAAGTACCCCGTCGGCGCCCGTGAACTGCTGGTTAAAGCTCTCTTAAGTAAAGAAGTGCCACTGGAAGGCAGGTGCCGCGATATCGGCGTGCTGGTTCACAATGTCAGTACCGCCAAAGCCATTCACGAATCCGTTATCGAGGGCAGGCCTTTGGTTGAACAGGTGATAACCGTCAGCGGAGGTGTTAAAAATCCTCAAAACCTGCTTGTACGGGTAGGAACTCCGGTCAAAAACATTATAGACTACTGCGGCGGAATAACGGACGAAGCCAATCAGGTTGTGCTGGGCGGACCGATGATGGGCAGCGCCGTACCGGACACCGAAACGCCTCTAACCAGAGGGACGAGGTGCCTGCTGCTTAACAACAATCAAATAAGAAATGAAGTGGACTGTATCCATTGCGGCAGGTGCATCGATGCCTGTTCGATGAGGCTCAACCCTTCACTACTGGCAAAATACTCTAAGGCCGGCAGATACGATGATTGCGGAGAAGCATATATCGATGCCTGTATCGAATGCGGTGTCTGCACCTATGTGTGCCCGGCTAGTATTCCGATAACACAGTACATAAAATCAGCCAAACAGCAACTTTCGCTGATGGAATAATCGATGGCAAAGATAAAGAATGATAACTCTAATAAGACTGAGGAGAAACTGATTATTTCCTCCGCCCCTCATTTACGCAGCAAGTGGTCGGTTAAACGCACCATGTATCTGGTGATTCTTGCCCTGATGTTACCTACCGCAGCCGGTATTTATTTCTTCGGCTTCAATGCCATATTTGTAATCCTGACCAGTGTCATTGCCGCCGTAGCCACGGAATACCTCGTAAAACTGCTCAGAAAGAAACCCTTCGTTATGGATGGCAGCGCGGTAATTACCGGATTGTTGTTGGCATTAACATTACCACCGACCATTCCGTTGTGGATGGCGGCTATTGGAAGCGTTTTTGCCATTGCAATAGCTAAAGAAGCTTTCGGAGGACTCGGGCATAATATCTTTAATCCCGCACTGGCCGGACGTGCATTTTTACAGCTCAGTTTCCCGGCACAAATGTCCGTATGGATTGCCCCATCCGGTTTTGCACCGGATGCCGTTACATCCGCCAGCCCCCTAAGCGACGCCTTTGAAAAAATCGGCTCCAACCCGGAAATTTATCGCGAGCTTTTAATCGGAAATATCAATGGTTCGCTGGGAGAAACTTCCGCCCTGCTGCTTCTGGCGGGCGGTATTTTGCTGATAATTCTCAGGGTTATCGACTGGAGAACTCCGGTTGCCTTTATCGGTGCAACAGCACTGTTGAGCCTGGTTTTAGGGCAGGACGCCGTTTATCAGGTACTCAGCGGGGGATTGATGATAGGCGCATTCTTTATGGCGACCGACTATGTTACCACCCCAATGACACGCACAGGAAAGATTGTTTTCGGTATCGGAGCCGGCATTTTAACGGTTACTATCAGATTATACGGCGGCTATCCTGAAGGCGTATGTTTCGCAATTTTACTTATGAATGCCGCCACTCCTCTGATAGAAAGATATACTCAACCGAGACCCTACGGGTTAGGGAAGAAGTAAATTATGCTGGACAGATTTAAGAAGTATTATCCGCTCTTTTTTCTGGTACTCGTAATTCTGGCATCTTCAGCTTTAATGATGAGCGCAGAAAAAATAAACAGGCTGGTACTGGAGTCGCGGCAGGCCCCGGAAACTTTGGCTCTGTTGCAACAACTGTTTACCGAAGCTACTTTTTATACATACCGTGTCGATACAGAAATATATACCCTTTACGATTCCCGGAGGCATAAACTTGGTTATGCCATGTATGGCGAGGGATTTGGATACAGAGGTAAGATTACCGTCCTCGCCGGTCTAAAAGACAAAGAAACAATACACAATATAATTGTAATTAACCAGATAGAGGATATTTCATACTGGAACATGCTAAAAAATAATAACTTCTTCGCTCAATTTATAGGGCTAAAAATTGAAGAATGTTATCCGAGTTTTGCTTGGCTGCCCGGAGGTGTTGATGCCGTATCCGGGTCAACTATCAGCTCGAGAGGTGTAACTAATGCCGTTCGAGATGCCATACTGGATAAACTCGAGTATTTGGATTAAAATTGTTAGGCAGGAGAATTAAAAGTGTCGGGATTTAGCAAAGAGTTTAAAAAGGGGATTGTAATTTCCAATCCTGTTTTTGTTCTGGCGCTCAGCCTGTGTCCGGTGCTGGCAGTAACCGATACGCTGGATAAGGCTCTTGGTATGAGCGGCGCATTTGCTCTGGTGATAATCGCCTCCAACCTGATAATCTCTTTGATGCGTAAAATGATACCCGACGTTGTACGCATACCCGTTTTTGTAATCATAATTGCCACTTTTGTTTCTATAGTAGAAATGCTTTTCCAGGCTTATATTCCGGCAATTTATTCCGCTCTGGGCATTTACCTCTCACTTTTAGCGGTAAACTGCCTGATTCTGGGCAGGGCGGAGGCATTCGCATCCAGGAACAAAGTTTCCGATTCGCTGGCGGATGCATTAGGTATGAGTGTCGGTTTCTGTCTGGCGCTTATTCTCATCTCATTTTTCCGCGAGCTTTTAGGAAAGGGCGGCATTACAGTATTCGGCAACGAGCTTTTTACCCTTCCCGTCCTTGCAGAAAATCCGATTTCCGTTTTCGGCATGTCAATGGGGGCTTTCCTCGTAATGGGTCTTCTGATTGCCTTTTTCAAACAGATAGGTGTAATAAAAGATGTCTGAATTATTCTCCATATTCATAGGACTGGCGCTTATCAATAATATAGTCCTGGTACAGTTTTTGGGGCTGTGCCCCGTTTTCGGCGTTTCCAAAAAACTGGGGCCGGCGGTCAATATGGGGCTGGCGGTCACTCTGGTTATATTCGTTTCATCAACTCTGGCATGGCTTGCCAATAATTACATACTGATTCCGCTTAATGCCGAGTACCTGCACCTGATAATCTATCTGCTGATAATCGGTTCTATGGTGCAAATGCTGGAGATTTTCTTAAAGAAAACCAATGCAAACCTCTATAAGTCTTTCGGCATTTACCTGGCACTGATTGCCACCAACTGCGCTGTTATCGGCGTTCTGCTTCTGAATGCCGACGAATCCTACAATTTCATTGAAAGCCTGATAGCTTCGCTGGGCGCCGGCGCCGGCTTTACACTGGTTATGGCTTTAATGTCGGGCATACGCGAAAAACTGGAACTCTCCGATATCCCCAAAGCAATGAAAGGGCTTCCGGTAATATTTATAACGGCGGCTTTGATGGCTCTGGCTTTCGGCGGCTTTGTTGGGATGTTGTTTTAATGAATTACATAATTATTTTACTTGTATTTACCGTACTTGGATTTGCTTTCGGGGCATTGATTTATTTTGTCCAATATAAAATAAGCCAGAGTAAAAATAAATCCGAAGATAACAATTCCTACAACAAAAATTAATGAGCTATTAACATTAGGTATAGAAATAATGCTTAAATATCATAATCCTTTGGCATTCTATCGTAAAAACTTATAAAGACAAATAATAAATTAAATTGTATAAAAATGATTACATCAATGTAGGTCGTATATTGACATCTATTAATGTTTGTGATAAATTGACAGACGATTAGAAAATATAATAAACTTTCTCTACACTAATTGTATTGTTTTTGTTTGTTTTACGGATGTTTATATCTACAACATGACCTTATAGCCTAAGGGTTAATATATAAATGCCGGTCGAGGTTGTGCCTGAAGAATTGGTTTCTCCTATCGAGGAAAGGAGATAGCATGGTGAGTTGGCGATAAGCTTAAATGCTTAGACGTCCGGATATTATAAAAATTACATATTTTTTTACCGACTAGGTTATCAATAAATTCCACGAAAAGGAGTAAGAATGGATACACTCTTTCTGAGACCCAAACCAACAAGGCGAGAATTTTTACAAGTAGCCACTGCCTCACTGGCACTCCTCGGGCTTAGCCAGGCTCTATCACCCAGAGTTGTTAAAGCCCTGGAAGAAACCTCCGGAAAACCCGCTGTTGTCTGGCTTCACGGACAGGAATGTACCGGTTGCAGCGAATCCTTTGTTAACAGCCTCGACCCGACAGCAGCAGCCATTATTCTGGACACAATCTCCCTGCGCTACCATGAAACCCTGATGGCGGCTTCCGGATATCACGCCGAAGAAGCACTGGAAGATGCGATATCCGAAAACGGTTATCTTTTAGTAATAGAGGGAGCAATTCCTCTGGCTGACGACGGATTGTATTGCACCATCGGTGGAAAAACCTTCAAGGACATTGTCAGGGAATCCGTTAAAAATGCAGCGGCAGTTATATGTGTAGGCTCCTGTGCCTCATTCGGAGGTTTCCCGGCGGCAGGCCCGACAGATGCAGTAGGATTCCTCTACAAGAATACCAAGAAACATCATGAATTCGATGATGTCTTGGGCGACAAACCGGTTATCAATCTGCCCCGCTGCCCGATGCACCCTGAAAGCCTGGTAGCCATTATTGTTCACTACCTGACATTCGGTGACATACCTCCGCTGGATGATTTCCAGAGACCGATAGCCTTCTACGGCGAATTGATGCATGATAACTGCCCGCGCCGCGGACAATTCGAGGCGGGACATTTCTTAACCGATTGGGGAGACCCCAATCAAGCAGGATACTGTCTGTATCTGAAGGGATGTAAAGGACCCTGGGCAAGACATGATTGCTGGAAACGGGGATGGAACGGCACAAGCGCTTATTGCATAAATGTCAACGCCCCCTGTATCGGATGCAGCGAACCCGAGTTCTACGAGAGGTTCAGCCCGTTATATGACAGACAGTTCGACGTGACTTTACCCGGAATCGGTAAAGTAGATATTGATAAAGTTATGGCTACCGTAGCTGCTATTGCCGCAGCCGGCATCGGCATCGATACGGTTATAACCAAGCTGAAAGGGGAGGAGAGTTAAATGGGACAGAGAATTATTGTTGACCCGATTACCCGTATCGAAGGCCACCTCAAAATAGAAGTAGAGGTGGAGAACGGTATAGTTACCAATGCCTGGTCTTCCGGCAATATGGCACGCGGCATCGAAGTGCTGTTGCAGGATAAAGACCCGCGAGATGCCCCTTATATCACCAGCCGTATCTGCGGTGTTTGTGAGGGCGTGCATGCTATCGCTTCGTCCTTCTGCCTTGATAACGCTTTCGATGTAGATGTACCCGAAGCCGGCAGACTGATGCGTAACCTTTACTGTTCATCACAGTATATCACGGACCACTACATTCACTTCTATATACTTTCAGCTCTGGATTATCTGGATATAATGGCAGTAGCGGATTATGCAGGGAATGATGCCGGATTACTGGCTATCAGAGATAAAATCAGGTATCTGGCTTCTAAAAATGACTTGTCACCGTTCACTCCGCGCTATGAACCGGACGAATATTGTATAAATGACCCTGAGACGGTAACCACGCTGGTTTCACACTATATTCAGGCGATAGAAGCAAAAGCCCGCTCGAGCAAGATGCGCGCTATGATTACCGGTGTTCAACCGCATTTCAATTCGACTATGGTCGGCGGATGCACGGCAACACCGACAGTCGAACAGCTAAGAGAGTTTAAAAAACTCTGGCTGGAAGAGATTGACTTTGTTAATAATATTTATATAAAGGATGTCGAATTTGTCGGCACCGGCCCTCTTCTGCCTCTGGCTACAATGGGGCTGGGCGGCGGCACCCAGAATTACCTCTGCTACCCGATGTTCCCGCAAGCCGACCCTGCCAGCAATGCCGACCGTCCTTTCGGCGGCAGAAACCATATGTTTAAGGGAGGCGCCATCATAGGCGGCGCTCTGAATCCTGCCGAAGACGTGGATTACAGCAAGATAACCGAATCGGTAGCGAATTCCTGGTACGATTATCCCGACGGTGTAGACAGCCTGCATCCCAGCGAGGGCATCACCAAATTGAACGCCAGAAAAGAGGATGCCTATTCCTTCGTCAAGGCCCCGCGCTACAAGGGGCAGCCGATGGAAGTCGGCCCTCTGGCAAGAGGACTGGTTAACCAGTATCCCGGACTTATGGCTTTGATAGAAGCCGGTGTTAAACCGGGTGTGGTCGCCAGACATTATTGCCGCGCCGTTGAATCGCAATCGATAGCTGAAGCCGGACCGGAATGGATTGACAGGTTAACCGCAATGGCTTTAGAAGGGACGATAGTGGGTATGAAAGACAAGGATATTCCCAAATCGGCAGAGGGCTTCGGTGTCTATGATGCACCCAGAGGCGCACTCGGGCACTGGATAAACATCAAGGACCAGCGCACCAAGGACTATCAAATCGTAGTTCCCACCACCTGGAATGCTTCGCCGCGTGATGAAAAGGGTGTAATGGGACCCTATGAATCATCTCTTATCGGATGCCCGATACCCGACCCGGATAACCCGATTAACATCGTACGCATCATACGTTCTTTCGACCCGTGTCTGGCCTGTGCCATCCACGTCATCGACCCGGAAAGTAATAACATAAAAGTACATAAGGTAGTTTAGGGGGTAGTGAAAATGACGAATACAGAAAATCAGGAAATGCGGCACCCTCCGGTGTTTCGAAAATTACACGGTTTAATAATGTGGTCTATCCTTCTTCTGGTAGTGACCGGTTTTTATATCCACTATCCCTTTGTGGACGGACAGGGATTCTTAATGTCGCTGGCACGCGGCGTTCACTTCCTGTTTGCCGCTATTTTGGTAGTCGCCGGTTTAACCCGCTTCATAATGATGTTTGTCGGCAAAAACCGTGATTGGAAATCGTTTATTCTCACCTTAAAAGACTTAGCGTTGATGCCCAAGTTCATTGCTCACTATCTGCATTTGTGCAAGGAACCCCAGCTGTCCAAAAAATATAATCCGTTGCAGATGTCGACATACTTCGTGGTATTCATCTTTATAATCTTCCAGATACTTTCAGGCTTGGCCCTGCTGTTCCCCGAAAGCTTTATGGCATGGTTTAACTACGGTATCTTCGGTAACGAATATACCACACGTATCTGGCACTATATCATAACCTGGGTATTCGTCTTCATACTGATGATTCATCTTTACCTTAACATACGCCAGGGACGCGGAAATGAAGCTGAAGATATCCGGGAGATGCATTCGATACAATCTGCTGAAGAGAAAGAATAATACGGCAGGTAATAAGTAGAAATGACTGATAAACTTAAGGCGGAAAAGAAGACTATGGTGCTTGGAATAGGCAACATAATCATGGGTGATGAAGGCTTCGGTCTGCATGTTATCCGCCGCCTTAAGGAAATAGGAATGCCTGAAGATATAATTCTTGAAGAAGGCGGAGTGGGGGAACTTAACCTGCTGAATGATTTGCAGGGAATAGACAATTTGGTAGTGGTGGATATAATGATGCTGCCGCTGCCCCCCGGTGAACTAAAGGTATTCGAACCGGGAAATCCGCCCACCGAACCCGGAAAAGCGATTATATCTTTTCACCAGATTGGTGTACTGGAACTGATAAATCTATGGACAATGATGGGGAATGAAGAACCGGAAGTGACTTTCGTAGTAACCCGTCCGGAAACTATAGACTGGGGCACAGAGCTTTCACAAGCCTTAAAACCGACTGTCGAAAAGGCAGCAGATATGATAAAACAACTCTGTGCGGATTATAATTAGAAGGAGTAATAATTATGTATCATCTGGCTTTTTTAATCTCTGCACCGATATTACTGATTTCGGTAATAACCTTTTTCATTGGTGTGCGCAAAACCGGGAGCAACCCGCGCGGAGGCGTCGGTGTTATGTCCTGGGGATTTAATATCGGTCTTTTGGGTATTTTTGTAGCTGCCATGATATATCTCTTTGCCTAGAATATTTGCAAAATCCATTTTTGCTAAAATATCGATGCCGGCTGTGTATTAGCTGGCATCGTTTTTTAAAAGTATTGATTTCCATCTGAGTTAAATTATCCTTTATTCCCCTTTTAAACAGAGAGAACTGGCCATAGGAAATTGTCATCCTGGAGGGAGTGCAACGACCGAAGGATCCGGGGGGAAGGGTATTTTTTCACCCCACCCAAGATGCTTCATCCCGATTTATCGGGATTCCGGCATGACAATTCCATATTTGCCATCCTGAAATCACAAAGGGAGATTGAGAGGGATTTGCAATACACCCTATATTGCCGCCAATGACTTTTAACAATGACACGTCAGTGATTTTGCTATAATTATTAAGTTAACGATATGAAAAACATGCTTTCAGATACGAATAATACAGCCAGGATGCATCTTGAAGTAAAAGGAGTGGTTCAAGGCGTCGGTTTCCGTCCTTTTATCTATCGCCTGGCTTATAAATATAATCTTGCCGGATGGGTACAGAACACCTCCGGTAATGTGGCTATTGAAGTACAGGGGATAAAAGCAAACCTTGATGAGTTTATAGCTTCACTTAAAACCGAAGCGCCTCCCGTATCCCGCATACAGGAAATCAGCATATCGACTGTTCCGGTTAACGACGAGGTTGAATTCAGAATAATTGAAAGTAAAGCCCGCCAAGGCGCATACCAACCGCTTTCAGCGGATATCGCTACCTGTTCTCAATGTCTTGCCGAAATCTTCGACCACACCGACAGAAGGTATCTCTACCCGTTTACCAACTGCACCAATTGCGGACCCAGATTCACTATTATCAAAGATATCCCCTATGACCGCCCGCTTACTACTATGCATCCTTTTAAAATGTGCCAAAAATGCCGGGCGGAGTATAACGACCCTTTAGACCGCCGTTTCCATGCCCAACCCAATGCCTGCCCTGTTTGCGGGCCAAAATTGCAGCTTACAGATAACAGCGGAACCGCTATCTTTTACGAAGATGTTTTAAGGAAAGCAGCGCAATTGATAGCCGAAGGTAAAATTATTGCTGTTAAAGGTCTGGGGGGCTTCCAGCTTGCCTGCGATGCCACCGACTATGACACTGTTAAAACGCTGCGCGAAAGAAAGAAACGCCCCGGCAAACCCTTTGCGCTGATGATGCCTTCTATTGAGGAAATAAGACAACATTGCATAGTATCGGACAAAGAAGCTGCCCTTTTATCTTCCGCACAGGCTCCGATTGTCCTTCTAAAAAGACGTAATGACGATGCGGAGATAGCCTTAAATATCGCCGAGAATAATAAATACCTGGGAGTGATGTTGCCCCCCACCCCACTACACCACATACTGATGAGCTATATTTCCAAGCCTCTTGTTATGACCAGCGGAAACCTGAGTGAAGAACCTATTTGCAGAGATAACGATGAAGCACTGACAAGGCTTAAAA
This sequence comes from Dehalococcoidia bacterium UBA5748, assembly GCA_002419135.1. Classification (GTDB taxonomy): domain Bacteria; phylum Chloroflexota; class Dehalococcoidia; order Dehalococcoidales; family UBA5627; genus UBA5627. The sequence goes on from DIFM01000027.1 coordinate 19,981, forward strand.
ATATTGCAGACTTTTTTATTCTGCACGATAGGGATATTCATTCCCGCTACGACGACAGCGTCTACCTGGTGGAAAAAGAGGAAGCACGCGCCGTAAGGCGCGCTCGCGGATATGCCCCCTCTCCCATTATGTTACCTTTCGATGCAAAGCAGATACTTGCCTGCGGAGCGGAGGAAAAAAACACATTTTGCCTTACCCGAGATAAATATGCTTTTTTAAGCCAGCACATCGGCGATATGGACAATGCCGAAACGCTGGAACACTTCGAAAACACCATTGCATTGTATAAACACCTTTTCAGAATAGAACCCGAAGTAATTGCGTATGACCTGCATCCCGAATATCGTGCCACCAAATATGCCTTACAATACGCTGCCGAAAATAGCCTGAAGGCAGTCGGTGTGCAACATCATCATGCACATATTGCCAGCTGTATGGTCGAAAATAATATCCAAACACCGGTTATCGGAGTGTCTTTCGACGGCACCGGTTACGGGACGGATGGCAACCTGTGGGGCGGAGAGTTCCTGCTTTGCGATTTTAAGGGATTTGAAAGAATGGCGCACTTCGAATATATACCGATGGCGGGAGGAACGGCTGCCATTCATAAGCCCTACCGAATGGCTCTGGGTTATATCTATAAACTGCTGGGAACTCAGACCGATTTGACCGGCTTGCCGGTACTTGGTCAGATTCCACAGTTTGAGCTTGATGCTATAAAAAAACAACTGGAGTTAAAACTGAACTGCCCGCTGACATCCAGCGCAGGACGGCTTTTCGATGCTGTTTCCGCCATCATCGGAATCTGTGGTGAAACCGCATACGAAGCGCAGGCAGCCATTGAACTGGAAATGGCGGCTCCGGATGATACCAACGATACTCTGATGCAAAGAGTTTATCCATTTGCAATTGATGGCAATAGCGACACTTCTGTAATAAGAACGGGAAATCTGATAGAATGTATAATTCAAGATGTTTTCAAAAATACACCGGTTCAGATTATCGCCGCCAAATTTCACAAGACGATGGCTGAGATAATTATTGAAACCTGTAAGTTGATTGGGAAAAAGACCGGCATAAAAACGGTAGCTTTAAGCGGCGGGGTTTTTCAAAACCGGCTGCTTTTAAACATAGCAATCGACAGACTAGAAAAAGAAGGCTTTGCCGTTCTCAGCCACAGGAACGTTCCCTGTAACGACGGAGGGCTTGCGCTGGGACAGGCGGTAATAGCCCAATACAGTAATAGATAAGGAGAAAATAATATGTGCGTTGCAGTTCCTTCGCTTATCACTGCAGTAGACGGCTTTGACGCCGAAGTAGATATCGGCGGCATATCACGCAAGGCAAGCCTGATGCTGACACCGGAGGCTAAAATCGGTGATTACGTTTTAATCCACGCCGGATACGCCATTTCCATAGTGGATAGAGAGGAAGCCGAAGCCACCCTGGAACTTTTCAGGGAAATGGCCGACAGCATTGAGCCTGAGGAGTTGAATTCCTGATGTCAGAACTGACTTCTTTCAGGCAATCCGATATGGCAAAAGGGCTGGTGGACAGCATCAAACACCACGCTATAAAAGAGGCGCGCTATATGGAGTTCTGCGGCAGCCATACAGTCGCTATTATGAGAAACGGTCTGCGGCAGATTCTTCCACCTATGTTGACTTTGGTTTCGGGGCCGGGCTGCCCGGTATGCGTTACCAGCAATTCGGAACTGGATAAAGCCATTGCGCTGGCAAAAGTGCCCGGCGTTATCGTCACTTCTTTCGGGGATATGATACGCGTACCCGGCAGTAACTCCAATCTTCAGGAAGCTAAAGCTAACGGCAGCGATGTACGTATTGTTTATTCACCGCTGGATGCCCTGGAGCTTGCGAAGACAAATCCTGATAAAGCAGTGGTCTTTATAGCGGTGGGTTTCGAAACCACCGCCCCTACCGTTGCCGCCTCTGTTTTACAGGCAAAACAGGAGGGTTTGAAAAACTATTATATTCTTTCTTTGCACAAAATATGCCCGCCGGTCATTAAAGCGCTGCTGGATTCTGGAGAGGTAAACCTGCAGGGACTGATATGCCCCGGGCATGTCAGCGCCGTTATCGGCGCCAAGGCATGGGATTTTATAGCAGCTGACTACGGTATTCCCTGCGTAGTTGCCGGTTTCGAACCGCTTGATATTTTGCAATGCATCGATATGCTGGCACAGCAAACCGCAAAAGGTGAAGCAAAGGTGGAGATAGCTTATAAACGCAGTGTAACCTATGATGGCAATATAACTGCCCAGAAGATACTGGAACAGGTTTTCCAGCCCTGTACAGCCAACTGGCGCGGTATGGGAGATGTTGCACACAGCGGTTTGAAGTTAAGGACCGAATTTGCCGCTTTCGACGCCGAATTGAAATTCGATTTCGACCCCGGTCCCACCAAAATCCAGAGGGGTTGCATTTGCGGAGAGGTACTTCGGGGAGTGAAAACGCCGCCCGATTGCAAATTATTCAGAAAAGTCTGCACTCCGATAAATCCCATCGGCCCCTGCATGGTTTCATCTGAAGGCAGTTGCGCCGCCTATTATCATTATGGAGAAAGCAATGACCGATAGAATATTACTGGCTCACGGGAGCGGGGGAAGTTTATCACACGATATAGTAAATGACAGTATACTTTCGATGCTGGGGAACCCGATTTTGAACAGGCTGGACGATTCGGCGGTTTTCGAGGCTAAAGGAAGAATTGCCTTTACCACCGACAGCCACGTAGTACAGCCGATGTTCTTCCCGGGAGGCGATATCGGCAGGTTATCGGTCTGCGGCACGGTTAACGACCTGGCGGTTATGGGAGCCACTCCTCTCTATCTCAGTCTGGCTCTTATTATAGAGGAGGGACTGCCGAAGGAAGACCTAAAAAATGTCGTAAATTCGATTAAGGAAGCGGCAGACGAAGCCGGCGTAAAAATAGTTACCGGCGATACCAAAGTGGTTAACCGCGGCAATGCCGACAAGCTGTTTATCAACACCGCAGGCATCGGAGTTATAGCCGATGGAGTGAATATTTCGGGGCATAATGCCAAACCGGGCAACAAGATTATCTTAAGCGGCACTATCGGAGACCATGGGATTGCTGTTTTAAGTAAAAGAGAAGGCATCGGGTTCGAGACAAAGCTGGAGAGCGACAGCGCTCCTTTAAATAAAATGATAGCCGAGATGATGCAGGTAAGTAATAAAATAAATTGCATGAGAGACCCCACCCGCGGGGGGCTTTCCAGTACCTTAAACGAAATTGCAGAACAATCGGGGGTCAGTATCAGAATAGAGGAAGAAAAGATTCCTATAAGACGCGAGATAGCCGCCGCCTGCGAAATGCTGGGGCTCGACCCGCTTTATATCGCCAACGAGGGAAAGGTAGTGGCTGTTGTGGAAGCGGAGGACGCCGACAGGATTCTGGCGCAGATGAAGAAAAATAAATACGGACAGAACGCCGTCATTATCGGCGAGGTAACCGAAAAACATACAGCTAAAGTAACCTTAACGACTGCACTGGGAACCTCGCGGATTGTGGATATGCTGGTCGGAGAACCGCTGCCGAGGATTTGTTAATCATGCATGAACTGGAAATTACACGCAGCCTGGTAAAACTGGCTCTTGACGAAGCTGAAAAAGCCAATGCTAAAAAGTTGACATCCGTAACCGTTGTACTGGGTGAAATGTGCGGGGCGGTTGATGATTCGGTTGCCTTTTATTTCGAAATAATGACCAAAGGGACCATCGGTGAAGGGGCAAAGATAATTTTCCGCAAAGTGCCGATGCAGGCCAAGTGTCGTAATTGTGGAAGCACTGTAAACCCCAAGGATATATTCTGGGAATGCGAAAAATGCCATTCGATGGATATCGAGATGATATCCGGCAAGGAATTATATATAGAAAGCATAGAGGTGGATTAAATGGAAATTAAAGTACTTAAAAATATACTGGATGCCAACGACCAGATGGCCATACAGAACCGTAAACTGCTGGCGTCCAAAAAAATAATGATGATTAATGTCTGGGCATCGCCCGGCGCCGGAAAAACGACCACTATGCTGAGGACTGCGGAAACTCTTAAGGGAAAAGCGCGTATGGCGGTTATCGAAGGTGATGTGGCTTCCAGCATCGATACCGTGAAGCTGACTCAGTCCGGTGTTACCGCAATACAGATAAACACCGACGGTGGTTGCCACCTCGATGCCGGCATGATTAATTTAGCCCTGCAAAATCTGCCTCTGGACGAACTGGATATTATCTTTATCGAAAATGTCGGCAATCTGATCTGCCCGGGCGAATTCGACCTCGGTGAATATAAGAGGATTATCATTTCCAGCACACCCGAGGGAGAGGATAAACCTCATAAGTATCCGCTGATGTTCACCATCGCCGATGCCTGTATCGTAAACAAAATTGACCTTATGCCTTATGTAAACTTCGATATCAACAGTTTTATGCGCACGGTTAGCGGAATGAACGGAAAAATCGAAATATTTAAAATCAGCAGCATCAACGGCGACGGGGTTGATAAATGGGCGGACTGGGTATTAAAGCAACTGGATTCGTATAGACAATAGTTTTCAGCGAATACCGAACCACTTATCCCCTTCCCGGTTCATGGAGAGGGGGATTTTTTTATTTACTGAATTCGTACTTACCAAACAGTGATTTTCTCTATTGTTAAAGGCAATAAATAACTATTGTCAGAAATATTACTTCAACCTTCCTCTACACTCCTGCGATAACAATTACATCCGTCTTGCTGGTATTTATTATGTCCGCATTTATTTATTATTAAATTATTGAATGTTCTGGGGGGGGGGGGGAGAAACGGCAAAGAATTGCCACAGCATTAGAAAGATGTTCTGTAATAGTCGCCCCCCCCCCAAATGCTTCGTTCGACCGCCACGAACTCAGCATGACAATAAAAATCAAAGCCGTTCGTGGTGAGCTTGTCGAACCATGACGACGACGATAAATAATTACACGTTTTGAAAATCTATTCGTTGACCCCTTTTCTGATACATCGACAAGCAAGGGCGAACGGTTTTTTAATGTCGTTGCGAGGATTCCCTCTATGAATGTCATTCTGAAGCCATAATGGATGGCTGAAGAATCCGGGGGGCGGGGATAAAAATAACCCAGGGGATTAGTCCCGGGCTATCATAATTTACTGTTGCATCTGCTTTCCCTAAACGTGATTACTAAGCGGCTTTTGCCTCTTCTTCGGCAATGCTTCCCACCGAAATGACATAAGAATTGACGGCTTCACCGGCCGGCACGTCGAACTTGAATTTGAACTGCTTGCTCGCCCCCGGTTCGATATCTCTTATATAAATTACCCTGGTGGCGATTTTTTCGTCCTTGACGTCCTTAAAAAGAGTAACTACGGCGGCATCCGCTTTACCGTCACTGATATTTTTCAGCACGCCGGAAATCTCTACGTCGCCGTTGACCGGCTTCATATCATGACTTTTAAGCTGCACCTTCTCGAAATCGGTGGTAATTGCCTTGCGAACAGAAACCTTGTACGTCCGGAATGCTTTCGCTTCGGGTTTTTCGGGTGTAATGTTGAAAGTGCAAATGCTTTGCGGCTTGAATTCGAGTTCCCTGTGGCAGACGGTATCTAAAAGAGTGCCTTCCCCGTCGTAGAAGTTGGCTTCCAGAACGGCGGTAGCTAACGTCTTCTCACAGATATTCTTGATTTCCATCTCAAGTGAGCGTTTGACGCCAGCACACTCATCGGCTTCGAGTATACGGTGGCTTAATACTTCAATTTTGCTGCTGCCTATGGCTTCAGGGTCGGGCGTAAGGACTGTTTTTACCACGCTTACGGTATAGCTTCTGATGTCAGCTTCCGGTTTGGAGTATGAAATGTTGAAGCTGCTTATGCCATCCTTATCAAAATCCTTAAAACAGTCCTCGATAGTATCGACAATATTGCCGGCGGCATCATATAAAACGACGCTGAAAACCGCCTTGCCGATCGCCTTGCCGGCGTTATTTTTAAGGTTAAGCACCACTCCGCTGCCTTTTGCCTCATCCCCTTCTTTTATGAGCAGATTATGGCTGATAATTTCAAGGTGCCGGTTACCGGAAACTGTGGGTTCGGGCGGAGCACAAGGCTGAACAGCTTCGTCAGCCGTTTCTCCGGTTGAAACTTCTTCTTTTATTTCTTCGTTCTCAGACAATCCAGTATCCTCCCGTGTATATTTTAATCTATTCGGAACAGGTTATCTTATAATACCCGTTTTCGAATTATTGTTTATTTTAAGCTGCGGGGACTGCCTCGGCTTCTGTCAGTTCACCTATATCGATATCGCGTTTTTTAACCGTCAGTCCCTCGGGGCATGTGAAATCCAGCGCAAATATTTGTACGGTACCGGGAGCGATATCTCTCAACTCCAGGGTTCGTACGCCGATGGGTTCTTCGTTGGCATCCAGATATGTTACCACTACTACGGCGTCGGATTTGACGCTGCTGACGTTCTTTACCAGTCCGCTCACTTCTTCGCGCCCTTCCGGCAGCCTCTTGACTTCATTGCGGCGCAGCTGTACTTTTTCCAGCTCGGCGGTTACCGTTTTAATCAGCTTGATGTTATAGCTCCTGATGATGTCATCTTTGACGCTCGTGGTCTGAATTAAAAAGGCGCGGCTGGTATTGCGCTGGATATCGGTTTCAATGTGTTTTAATGTGGATATGTAATTGCCCGCGGCGTCGAACAGGTCGATGGCAAATATGGCGGAGGCGATACTTTCGCCGCATACATTTCTTACTGCGAGTTCTATGCCCCTTTTAATGGTCGTAATGCCGACATCCGGGGCTCCGGTACCCTGAAAACTGTGCCTTAAAATGACCAGCCTCTGGTCGCCTTCAGCTTCCGGGACCGGCGTGACAACCATTTCTTTTATATGTACATCGTAGCTTACTATATCGACTTTGTCAGCTTTAGCGGTCATAATTCTGAGGCTATAGGTCTTTTCAGCTTCAAAATCATTTATAGTGCGTTCGATTGTGTCGATGACATTACCTTTAACATCGAAAAGTATTGCCTCGAATACCAGCTTTCCGATGCTGGCTCCGGCATTATTTTTGAAAGTGAAGGATACACCCTTGCCTATCCCATCCACGGACGCTTTTTTGAGTATAAGCGAATGAGACAGGATTTCGACTTTTTCATTGCCGCTGACAACGGGGTCGGGCGCCTTGCGCGCCATTTCGAACAGTTTTTCGGCAGAAGGCAAACCTTCCCCGCTGGTTTGGTCAAAATTTTTCAGCAGGGTATCAAGGTCTTCTTCGTTCTGCCGGGGTGGTGTGGGGTTAACTTCCTTAACATCTTCTTTTTCGGACAACTCAATCCTCCCGATAGAATATTTTATAAATCAAATTGGATATTAACCAAATATATTAATAATGCTAGGCCGTCATTTCAGCCGTTTCGCCGATGTCTATGGTATAGGTTTTTACCTTTTCTCCGGTCGGCGGGCGGAAAAGAAGGCTGAAATTCTTTACCGAACCCGGCTCGATATCTTTTACAGGTAAGACCACAGTACCCGGTTTTTCTTTTTTGGTATCCAGAAAAGTAACCGCTATCGAGGCATCGGTTTTAATGCCGGATACATTTTTTATCATACCGGAAACGTTTACGTCCCCGTTTGGCAGGATTTTCCTTTCATCCCCCGTAGCTACAGCAACAGGAGTGACGGCTATGTTGGTGATTTTTACCTCATAGCTTTTAACATCAGCGTTTTCGGCAGAGGTGACTATGCGTAAAATACGAGTTTTATCGCATTGAAAATCGGTTACCGTTTTTTCAACGGTGTCTATGACATATCCCTTGGCATCGAACATAAGGGTTTGCAGTGTAAGTTTGCCGATAGCGGCAGAGGCGATGTTTTTTATCTCCAGATAAACGCCCTTCCCCGGGCTTCCCTCACCGCTTTTAGGCAGGACTTTATGCGACACTATTTCAACCTGCTTGTTGCCGTTGGCTACCGGTTCCGGTGCTTTGCGTGCCATTTCAGCCAGTTTTTCGGCAGAAGGCAATCCCTCCCCGCTGGTTTCGTTAAAATTTTTCAGCAGGGCATCAAGGTCTTCAGTAATATTTGCAGGCCGGATATCCTGAATATTATCTTTTTCAGTCACAGCAGCATCCCCTTTCTACAGCGCTTATCAGTAACAGCTATAAACAGTCAAGTTATATTATGTCTAAAATAATTGCAATAGCGCCTAAAACTCATATATGGAAAATTGACGCTACGGCTTGTGATAATTATAATTCGTCATTAAATAAAACACAAACGTATTTTACATTTGCGGCGCATTAACACCGACTCATATAAAATGTTATAATTAGAGATGACAATTAAAACGATAGCTAGCAATCGCAAAGCCTATCACGATTATCATATTCTGGATAAATATGAAGCAGGGCTGGTGCTTACCGGAACCGAAATCAAGTCAATCCGTTCGGGGAGGGTTAATCTGGGTCAGGCTTTCGTTAAGCCGGAAGGCGGTGAGATATGGCTGATAAATGCTCATATCGCCCGCTACGAAGCCGGCAGTTATATGAGTCATGAGCCGACACGTACCAGAAAGCTGCTTTTGAATCGCAAGGAAATCAGAACTCTTATCAGTAAAACAAGCGAAAAGGGTTCGACGCTGGTACCGCTGAGATTATACATTAAAGGTCATGTAGCTAAAGTGGAGATAGCGCTGGCAAAAGGTAAAAAGCAATACGATAAACGCCAGACAATTATACAGCGCGATGCCGAAAGAGAAATGGACCGCACCATCAAAAGCCGGAGAAGATAAATATCTTTAACAATTGAATATGGGGACGCAAGGTTTCGACAGTAAAAGTTAGTTACTGGATTGCAGGTTGAGGTTGTCGCAGCCCTCATTAAAAAGGCGGCAAAAACATAAATGGCGAACCTGAAATGGTTCTCGCTGGCTAAAAACAGCTAGCGCATCCAACCTTACCCCACCCCGGTGGGTAGGGATTGGGTGTCGAAATGTCGGGGTGCCGTTATCCGAATGCCGATACGGATAGCGAAAGACTTATCGGCTGGCTTGATTGAACTGAGTTGGCAGAGGTCAATCGGGCAAGATTAAAATGCCGACTAAACCTGTAGCATATTCAGGGCAGCTTTTATTGGACGGGGAGTTCGATTCTCCCCCGTCTCCACCAAAAAGCAAATTATTATTTAAGGTAATAGACATAAGCATTATTCAACTTTTGCATAAAGAATCTCCCGGTCGTTAATAGGAAGTTAAATGCGGCGTAAAATTCTATTCGGAATGATTGGCGGTGCTGTTTTTCTTATTATCGGTTTTATACTTGGGTTAATCACCGGTATAAATATTGGCGGCAATTATTTTACTGATTTTGAGTTTGGCGGTGTGCGCGGTTATGAGGCGGCGGGCAAAATCGGAGGCGTATCGGGTGCTGTTTTGGGCACAGCGGTAGGAGTGCTACTGGGAGTTAAACTGGCGGGCAGGTCGGGGAAATAGATTAGATGTCATACATGATGCCGGTCAACAAATAGAGGTTTTCCCTGACTATACATGAACGGATTGTAAGGTTAGCTCATTGAAATCTATTAGTTTTTGATACAGAAATAAATAAGTAATTTGGGACAGCATAAATGACAGATGATATAAGCCGTGAGGGGCACAGAAAAAGGCTGCGTGAGAGATTCATAGAATCCGGTCTTACAGGTTTTGCCGATTACGAAATCATCGAGTTGCTGCTTACTCTCGGCTCTCCCCGGAAAGACTGCAAACAGCAGGCGAAGGAAGCCGTAAAAAAGTTCAAGACGCTGAGGGGTGTACTGGAAGCCCCGCCCGAAGAGTTGCAACAGATTAAGGGCATCGGTCCTCATAATTCATTCGGCATCTCACTGATACATGAAGTCGCCAAAGAATACCGCAAGGATAGCATCATCGAAAAACAGGCGGTGTCTTCCTCGCAGGAAGTATTCGATTACCTCTATCATTCGATGAGAGGTTTGAAGAAAGAAATCTTTAAAGTGCTGTATCTGAATAGCCAGAATCAGATAATAGAAATCGAGGATTTGTTTCAGGGTACGGTCGACAGCAGCGCGGTGCACATCCGCGAGGTAATCGAAAGCGCTATTAAACATAAAGCGGTCTCCCTTATATTTTCCCATAATCACCCATCCGGAAATCCAACCCCCAGTCAAAGCGATAAGGATTTGACGCGCGACCTGATTATGGCAGCCGAGACAGTCGGTATAAAGGTTCTGGACCATATTGTAATCGGGGATAACAAGTATTATAGTTTTACAGGTGAGGGTTTAATCGACCGTTACGAAACGGATTTTCTGGGGATAAAAGCAAGAAATCGCATCCAGCGGTAGATATTTTTTATTGCTGAGATTCAGTTTCGGTTAACCTCACAGAGGATGATATGAACAAAATCTTTGCTATGGTTACTTGTATTCTTATAGTCTCTATTATGGCAGCGGGTTGTAGCGGAGGCAGCGTGAAAACATACAGCGATGTCGGCGACACGATAGAAGCAGCGGTAAACGGCGAGTTCGTTATCTCTCTTGATTCCAATCCGACCACCGGTTACTCGTGGAAGGCGTCTTATGAAGAGTCGGAGTTCGAGCTGATATCCGATGAATACGAACAGTATGAAACAGAACAAATGATGACCGGCGTGGGAGGAACACAGTATTTACGTTTTAAAGCCTTAAAAGCCGGTAATTTCGAGATTACACTGGATTATCAGAGGTCATGGGAAGGCGAGCCGGCGGAACGTATGGTCTTCAGCGTCGAGGTTAAATAATCGTCCCTTCAATCTCCAGCAGTTTTCTTTTTAAATCGAGTCCGCCGCTAAAACCGGTAATCTTGCCTGTACTGCCGATTACCCGGTGGCAGGGAACAATCAGCGGCAGCGGGTTTTTACCCAGCGCCTGCCCTACCGCTCGCGCCGCAAACGGTTTGCCAATCTTGTCAGCTAACCATTGATAGCTTCTTGTTTCACCATAGGAAATCGTTCTCGCCGCTTCCCAGACATCCTTTTGAAAAGCTGTGCACGATGAAAGATCCAACCGGTCGTCAAAATCTGCCCTCTTTCCGTCGAAGTAATCCTTAAAGCGTCGGGATAAATCCGAGAATTTGCCTGGAGACGGAGAGAACAGGCCGTCGTATTTAGCGATATGAAGCGAATTCAGAGCGTCTTCCTTGGAAATGCGAGGGAAGGAATTCTCAAGCAGCCCCCCTGGGGAGGCAATTACTGCAATCCATCCTGCGGCGGTTTGAAAGACAGTATAGTATAATTCCATATAAAGCCCCTTAATTCGTCTTATTTTAAGCCGTGGCGGCTCTGGTGAATGCCTCGTGGTAAAACCCGGCCTGTGTCCAATAACTATTATTTAACGGATATCTCTTGCCAGTGCCAAACCCCAAACCGAAACGGCTCCGCCCGATTTCAAAGCTTTGGCACAGGCGTCCAAAGTTGCTACTGATGTAGCCACATCATCAATCAATAAAACCTTTTTGTCCTGAACGCATTCATTTTTGCATGTAAAGGCGCCGGCAAGATTACTGTGTCTCTCCTGTATTGATTCTGTCATAGCCTGTGCAGGGGTATGTCTATGGCGAACCAAGCAGTCTTTCTCCATTTGAACAGCGGTAAGCTTGTTGATTTCTTTAGCCAGTAGTTCAGATTGGTTGTAGCCGCGTTCCCTCAATCTCTTATGATGCAGTGGAACGGGAATAATAATATCATATGGTAGCGGGTTATCTATAAGAAAATCAGCCATCATCGCAGCAAGAGGGATAGCTATAGCTCTCAAATTACGATATTTCAACCGGTGCACTGCAGAGCGAATTGTACCTTCAAACCGGAACGGCGAACGGATTCCATCGATGGCAGGTTCGAAAGTCGGACAGTTTTTGCAGGAAGTGTCAAGGGGCTTGTTAACACCGCAAAACGGACATACAGGCGGTGTTATCCATGCCAATCGCTTATGGCAATTATCGCAAATCAGGTTGCCCTCTTTACTGCATTCTATACAGCGCAGGGGGAATAACAAGTCCAGCGCTGTCTTTTTTAATCCATCCAAAACAGGCAGCATTTATATACCCTGTATTATATTATTTTGTAGTTCGAGTGTACGGTAATTATTGATTCTGCCGGGAACGACCGCCCACCCCATTCATTATAGGTTCGTTGATATATATATCGCCGTTCCTGATTTTAAGGTTGTAGCCGCAATCGGGATTGGTACAAACCCATGCTTTATAGAGAATAGATGCCCCCTGGCTCCCGAAATCGGAAAGGGGTACCAGATTTCCGCTGGCGCATTTTTGGCATTTTGGAAAATTAACCTGTTCCACGAAGTCCACCTCCCGGCCGAAATTATTGCTTAGAGTATACATCAGATGTTAATTTGTTTACAAGGCTAAAAGTAATTTACCGAGTGATATCGGTATTAGAAAAGGCTGCGTAAGCCAGCCCGGAATAAACGGCACCTTGCGGCGTCAGTACGCTTTTTATAAGGCTCAGTCCGGTAGCTTTAATCGGACAGTTTATTTCTGCATTGCTTGAGCTGATAAAATCTCCGAATGTCTTACGTTCCTCAGGCAATGCTTCATCACCGACACGCGCCAGCGTCAGATGGGGTTTAAACCCTCTTTTTTCGGGCGGGAAGCCGATTTTCGCCATGCTGTCTTCAAGCTGTTTATAAAGCCTGTCCAGCATATCAATCCGTCCGTCCAGCCCCACCCAGACCACCTGCACACGCTCGGAGTTGGGAAATAATCCCAACTGTCCGATAGATAACTGGAAAGGTTCAATACCATTGACAGCCTCTGTCATAGCCTGTTCAATACTGTCTATCGCTGTTATTTCGATATCGCCGAGAAATTTCAAAGTCAGGTGTATGCTGTCGGGTGAAACCCATTTAATGCGGGGCTTTTCCACTTTTAATTTTGCTTGTAATCTTCCGAGTTCCGCTTTCAGGTCTTGCGGCAATTCTATGGCGATAAATGAGCGGATTCTTTCCATTATCAAGCAATCCCCAATAACCTGCGGGCGTTTTCTCCCAGTATCTTCATCTTGGTAATATCAGGTAAATCCTGCAACAGTATCTCTTTTATAATGCGTGACTGTTCTATTAAGGGGTAGTCGCTTCCGAAGAGAATCCTGTCTTCCCCGACAAGCGAAGTAACCTGCTTATATATCAGCGGCTTATATAGGAAAGGTGAAGCTGCCGAGTCAAAATAGACGTTCTCAAGTACTTTTTCCACCTCCGGCATCAACGCGTAAAACGGCAATCCTCCGCCCCAGTGGGCGCAAACAACAGTCAATTCCGGGTGGTTGTAAATAAAGGAATAAAGCATCTGAGGTGTTACGGTACCTTTCCCAGGATATTGATGACCTACCGGCTCGGAGCTGTGCGTCAACAGTATCATTTTATTTTTTATAAGTACATCTACAAACGACTGCATAAAATCCCTATCATCAATTGGCAGCATCTGGATATCGGGTCTTAGTTCCCCAATTCCTATAGCGCCTCCGGCGGCACATCTTTCGATTTCTTTTACAGCGTCATCCATAGACAAGGGCTGGACACTGCAAAAAGCGGCCAGCCTGTCGGGATATTTTTTTATTGCTTCAAGAAGGTAGTCGTTGGTCTTGACACACAGTTCCTGGCTTGTCCAGCCGATATTCTGCACCACCGAGATATCAACCCTGGAGGCATCCATGCTTACGATAAGTTCTTCGGCGGTAATCAGTTTTGCCTTCGGGTTTTCGTAAAGAGCGGCAAAACAGGGGTCGCAGTCCACATAACGCCGGCGGTTCTCTATTACCTGTGGAGGAAATATATGCGTATGAAAATCGATAATCATAATTGAGATGATAATAACAGAACGGGGATTGAATCACAATCCCCGTTTCTAAATCTTTTTCAGGATTTTTTAAGCCTGTCTTAACATTCGTATTATTTCGCCAAGTTTAGGTGTTTTGCCATACATTAAAAGGAAGGTGCGGAATATCTTGCCGGCTAAAAATATCGAGCCGATTATTGTCAGAATCATCAAAGCCATACTGGTTATGAGTTGCCAGGTCGGGATGTCGGTTATACCCATACGCATTATTACTGTTAGCGGAGCAGTCAGGGGAAAGATAGTAAAGAACTGAGATAACCCGCTATCCGGAAATTCCATGATGTGAGCTATAAAGAAAAACGGTACTACTGCCAGAAGAGTAAATACGGTCGAAAGCTGTTGGCTTTCACGGGCGGTTGCTCCGATTGAACCTGCTCCTGCCATAATGATGGCAAAGAGTAAATATCCAAGTATAAAATAAATAAGGCTGACAATCAGAAAATCGGTTGATATGGTAAGCCCGCTCAGTAACCCTCCGATGGAAGTGGAAGCCATATCGGCAATAAACCTGGCGGAAATCAGCCATACCACAATTTGAATAAGTCCGGCAATTCCCAAGCCGAGCACCTTACCGGTAATAAGCTGGGTAGATGAAACCGAAGAAAGCAGGATCTCCATAACGCGGTTTTCCTTCTCTTCTCCCAGTCCCTGTAACAGGAAACCCGATGATGTAAATATAGCCATAATCAGCAATATGCTGAAAATATACGGGACGATAAAAGAAGTAAATCCTCCCTGGTTTTCGGCAATTTGTCCGTTGCTGTCAAGAGTTATGCTGTTCAGTGAAAGCGGATACACCACCCGTTGTATTGTAACATCGGCTACCTTCCCTGCCAGAAGATTATTAACAAGAAATTCAGTCATAGCAGACGCCACTTCACCGGAGATACCCAACTCTCTCTCGAGGGTGTATCTGACGATAACACCGCCGGACAGATAATCCTCGGGGATAACAAAATACTGCTGGATTTCCTCGCCCTTCATAGCATTAAAGGCGGTGGTTTCGTCCGGCTGTGAAATCAAGGTAACATTGTAATAGCTGGTATAATCGTTGAAAAGTCCGGTTTCATCAACGTATCCGACTGCTATCTTTTCTGCGACGGGAGGCGTTTCTCCTGTTCCCTGGAATATCTGGTATGCCCCGATGGCCAGTATACCCAACAGCGGGAAAGCAATCGTCATAAGAATAAAGGATTTTCTTCTAATCGTTGTTAAGAATTCATGCTTGAGTATGGTGGATATCTTATTCATTGCCATCTCCGCTTACTCCGGCAATGCGGATAAAGATTTCGTGCAGGCTGGGAGTGCCGATTTCGAAGCGGTTTACCGTTACTCGTTTATCTATTAACTGCTGCAGAATATCCTGCGGGGTGGTGTTGCTATCCAGAATGAATTCGGTATAGCCGTCCTTTTGGCGGCTGTCGGTTACCCCTTTTAAGCTTCCTATATCGCCTTCATAAGTTATAAAGACCGAATTGTCGCGGTATTTATGTTTGATATCATTCAGGTTTCCATAAAGAACTTCAGTCCCCTTGTTAATCATAAAAAGACGGTCGCAGAGCTCTTCGACCTGATTCATTTGATGCGTACTGAAAATAATCGATTCCCCCTGTTCTTTCAGCTCCAATATCAAGCCTTTTAAAAGCTCTGTGTTGACCGGGTCGAGGCCTGAGAAGGGCTCATCCAGTATTACCAGGGCAGGATTATGAATAACAGTTACCAGAAACTGGATAAGCTGCCCCATACCGCGGCTCATTTCCTCGATTTTCTTATTCTTGTGCGGCAGCATTCCGACGTGCTTAAGCATTTCTTCTATGCGTTCATCTGTTACCGAGACGCCTTTCAGTGTTGCCATATATCTTAAGCTTTCCATAACGGTTTGTTTTTTATACAAACCTCTTTCCTCGGGCAGATAGCCGATTTTGTTCTTGGTTCCCTCACGGAATTTTTCACCCAGAACATAAACCTCGCCGGAATCAGGTTTGATAATATCCATCATCATACGGATGGTAGTGGTTTTCCCGGCTCCGTTGGGACCTATAAGCCCGAAGATTTCGCCTTTTTCCACTGTAAATGAAACGTCCGATACCACCGCTTTTTTGCCGTAGGTTTTGTAGATGTTTTTTACATCTACAGCTATATTTGACATATGGCTGTTATTCATAGCTGGTTGCTTTTATTATAGCTTTAAATTATTCTCCCTGATCGGCTCCGGTTTTTGCAGATTCTTCAGCTTCAGTTTCTTCGGTTGCTTCCGCTACTTCAGCGGCAGGAGCTGCAGTCTCTTCTTCCGCTATCGCCTTAATTCTGGTGATTTTAACAACTATCTGTTCAGGGTCGGCTGTAGTCGTAACTCCATCATCGAGGATAATATCCTTTACAAAAATAGCGTCTCCCGCTTCTGCCAGATTACTGATATCAATTTCTATGTGAGGCGGCATTTCTTCGGGGAACGCTTCGATTTCAATATTATTCATTACATGTTCCAGCATGTTGATTTTCGACTTAACAGCGGGTGAATCTCCGGTAAGATAGATTGGGATATCGGCAGACATCTTTTCTGTTTTATCTACCAGGTAGAAATCGACATGAATTAACTGCCCGTTAATGGCATCGCGCTGAATTTCACGGATAAAAACACTGCGGGGTTTCTTTTCCTTTTCAATCTCAAGCTCAATCAGCCGCGTAGCACCTTCGCGGAAAATAAGTTTTTTAAGTTCACTGTTATCGCATTGCAATGCGAGGGATTCAATTCCGTTTCCGAAGACGTGAATCGGCGTAATTCCCTGTCTGCGAAGAGATTTCGTGCTTTTGCCGAAAACCGTTCTTTTGGATGCCTTCAATTTTATATTACCCATTTCTTTCTCCTTTAAATTACTTCAGGCTATTTATCGGTATCAATTAAAACAGGAAAGGACATAAAAAGCAATCTCTCAGTATAAAAAGCGAATACGTTATGTCAATCTATAGAAAATAATTGAAAGAAGTTTAATTTATCAGGAAATTCTTTCTGTCTGCAGTTTGCAGGATTAAAGTTTTGGATAGAAGGGCCTATCAGATAAGCCGCCAGTCCTTATAACCCTGTTGGATGATTTGGAGGTACTCGGGTGATGGTTTCGATTCATCTGCCTGAAGCTGCCCTTTTTTGATGTAGGTAACAACTTCTATGCCATCGCCGTCCTCATTATTAACGACAACCCTGATTCGCTCAAAATTCCCCGGACAATCCTCAGCCCTGTCAAGTTTTCCCCAGTCCGTATCGGGAACATCGTAAATGGCGCCCGGCACTTTATCACCGGCAGAGCGTTTTACGGTAGCTATTCCGCCGCGCCACTGGCGGGTCCAGCCTGTAAACATCAGCCGGTAATTATGCAGAGTGGCAATGTATAAAGGTCGGCTCTGCGGAGAAGTTGCCGCCATTCTTTTTTTATTTAAGTTTAAAGCATAAGCAAAATAGTACATGATACTAACCCAGTGAATAAAGAATTATCAGGATTCCCGTAATAATCAGCCACGAAGCCAGAACATAAACGGCTTTTTTGGGCCAGACCATTGCTATTATTCCGAACAGGACAAAAATTATTCCGGCTATCATTAAAATCGGCGGTGTAATATCGAACATGCCCTGTCTCCTATTATCGATTAGTTATAGTACCGGTTATTATAATAGTTTTTCCCCGTTCTGGCTAGGGGGGCAATAAAATAAAAAAAATTATTGACAATATTTCACGAGGCGTTTATAGTGGTGTTGGCATTTTGTTTCTTCTATAAGTTAGACCTGTTCAGGCGTAATTGATTACGGGATTTGTAGTAGATGAAGGTACACGAAGAACCAATCGAAATAGAAAATCTGACCAGGCTGAATGAATATGGCCCGGATGACCTGTTTATCTGTTGCGCCAGTTTTGAAGACAGGTGTCTGCAGGCAGCCGCCAAAGCCGGCCCCAGTTATCGTGTACGCTTCAGCATCATCTTTGTAATCGAAGAACCTTTCTATCAGCAGGTTGTCGAAACCAATATGTTGAAACTGCAAGCCGACTTGAGCAGAAGGACTTCAGAAGGGGTATTCGTTATCCGCTGTCAGCGAGATAATCCTATCGAAGGAATCAGTCAGTTGAAAAATATCTGGAATCGCTGCCGCCCCAAAGATTCCGATGATTCCTATATTACATTCGATATAAGCGGTTTTACCAAGATTTATCTGCTTGAACTGCTGTATTTTCTGGTGGCAGAGCAGAATCTGGGTATCCCGCGCATTATTCACACCACGCAAAGTTATTCTCCCACCAAACTTACACGCGGAGTGGAGCAAATTTCTACTGTACATAACTTCTTCGGTACTGTCTCATTCGACAAACAGACGATTCTGGTATTATTTTTGGGTTTCGAACCGGAACGCTCGCTTACGGTATGGAAGCATTTTAACCCGGTAAGAACGATTGCACTCATAACCAATCCTCCGCGCGGTAACAGCGAAGAGTATCTGGAATATGCCAAGAATAATAATTCTTTCCTGCTTTCTCAGGCAGGTGTGGAATTAAGGGACGTACCTGCCGATGACCCGCATTCGGCAAGAGACGTGCTTGAAGAAATATACCATGAGATTCGGGATTCTTTTAATATGGTAATAGGGCCTTTCGGTACTAAATCACAAACGGTAGGCATTTTTCTTTTCTGCCTGGAGCACCCTAAGGCTCAGGTAGTTTATTCGTTCCCGGTAAACTATACCAAGTCGTATCTGAAACGGAAGCCGGGTAAAACGCTTATTTTGCCGCTTGCTCCAATTGTTAAAAGCTGATATATGGCGGAAAAGCCTAAACTTCCAGAAGATGAAATTAAACTGATTTCATAGCTAAATTCACCATTAAAAATAATAATTTCGTATTTAATTAAAAAAATACTTGACATTATGCCTAGCTTTAGTTTATTCTAGCTACAAACTACGAAAAAGGGAGGGAACCAATGCAAGGCTATTGTATGAAGTGTCGCGCCAAAAAAGAAATGAAAGATGCCAAAGCGATAACCATGAAGAACGGCCGCCCGGCGACCCAGGGTGTATGCCCTGTTTGTGGTACCAAAATGTTCAAAATTGGTAAAGCGTAGTATTTACCAAAAACGGAAAATTGAATACTAGAGGCCGGACTCATCATAAGGATTTGTCCGGCCTCGGTGTTTAAAGTCGCTGCCTCTCCCTTGACAAAAAACGAAAATGGCTATAGACTTGTCAAGGGTTATGAGTAAACAAGGAATGAATATCAGCGAAGCCGCCCAGACCCTGGGGGTATCCACCAGGACTATCAGGCGGTACATAAAATCCGGCAAGATACAGGCTGAACTTATAACCGGCCACTTTGGAGAAGAGTATCGCATTTTGGATCTGCCTTCCGACCTCGAGCCGATTAAAGAAGAAGCGGTTGATTACGAAAAACCCGGCGAAACCCCTATCCAACCTCCCTTATATGACCCCGGTAAGGCTCTTATGCAGAGTATGGACCTTGTCAGGGAGCTGCAGGAAAAAAACACTAATATGGCTGCTCAACTTGGTATAGCCACCGAGCGCATTCGTAACCTTGAAAGCCAGTTAAAAGAGCTAAAACTTCTGACAACCCCGAAAGTCCCCTGGTGGAAAAAACCTTTCGTATCCGAAAGGAAAAAGAAATAACATCTGTCCACCCCTGTCAAATATTGTCTAAGGTGTTTCTTTACAGTATCGCCTCGCTGAGAGTCCTTTTTTCAAATTGTTTTTCTTATTGGACGAGATTGTCTTAACCCTGTAATGAATTAGGCATTCGGTTATGGCTAAAAAATCGTTCGGTTGTCTTACCAAGCGTGCATAAGAGGGCATACGGTTTAATTTTAGGGTGGATATAGTTAAGATTGAGGAATCGGTGGTGCCGGGGGAGGGACTCGAACCCACAAGGATTTCTCCGGCGGATTTTAAGTCCGCTGCGTCTGCCAATTCCGCCACCCCGGCCCACAACAAGATATTTTACCCTCTTATTCCGAATGATTCAACTTTTATGTTTTAACCACAGTTATGTTATGATTAATGGATGCAAAAAGTATTGAAATATATCGGTATGCTAATCGGAATTGCCGTTGCAGGAGCGGTGTTCGGTGTGCTTTCGGCTTTTATACTTTCAAGGCTGATGGATGGTGGCTCCGGCGGGTGGGGTGGTTTAATAGGAGTAATAATGGGGTTGGCGTTGGGTTATCCGGTCGGAGTCTTCATCGGTATTGTCCTTTTTAAGACGCTGCTGCATTACAACGGTTCACTGCTGCTCGGTTTAGTAGGCGTCATCGTGGGTGGTGCTCTGCCCTTCATACTGGCTGAGCCTGTGGGTTTGAATAACTACGGGGATTTGTTGTGGGCAGTCATCATAATAAGCTCTCCCCTGTTTGGTATTATCGGGTTTAACTTAAGGAAGAAATCTGCCGGCGAAAACCCCTCCCCAACAAATGGTAGTTTGGACACCCCGGACAACAATAGTTGGCATTAGAAAATCATTTAAAATACTTGTTATATTTTAATAACTGAAATATTTAAAAATATCATCTTAAATATCCATCCGCAAAGATAAATCTGTCAAAGAAATCCCCCTCGATTATAAGACGAATTGTTCTCTGTAATATAATAAGAAATGTATACCTTATATTTCAGACAAATATTTTTGCGAGCGGCTATTCTGTGCTTGAAATGTCGAAAGAGGCCAAAAAATACGGGCGAATATAGAAAAGGCGGGGAAAATGTTTGGAGGCGACGAGCGGATTTGAACCGCTGAATGGGGGTTTTGCAGACCCCTGCCTTACCACTTGGCTACGTCGCCACCTCTTTTTTTAATGGAGCGGAAGACGAGATTCGAACTCGCGACCTCCTCCTTGGCAAGGAGGCATTCTACCGCTGAACTACTTCCGCATACCCCATTTGGTGCCGAGAGAGAGATTTGAACTCTCACAAGCTTGCGCTTACTAGCCCCTCAAGCTAGCGTGTCTGCCATTCCACCATCTCGGCATGGCAGGAGTGAGAGGATTCGAACCCCTGACCGACGGTTTTGGAGACCGCTGCTCTACCGAACTGAGCTACACTCCTAGGACTCCATCTAGCAGCATTTATGATACTACGAGAATGCTGCAGTTGTCAAAAATACAAACATCAATTTTCCGGTCAAATCCCGGACATCGGGTTGTCACCGTGTATTTGTTACCGCATTAGCGGTCTATATGAAAAAAGATAATTATCCTGTCAAACCGGTTCTTTTCATTATCCGATATGATGGGCAATAACATTAAACCTTATAATAATCACGTTGGCACTCTTTGTATAATCGATGATACAATAATTGCAAATGGAAAGGGGGTGCCCTGTTGTATCAGAAAACGGTACTTGATAACGGATTAAGAATTGTGACGAAAAGTATGCCGCAGACCAATTCGGTTTCCATGTGTATATTCATCGGAGTCGGTTCGCGGTATGAGAAAGAAAAAACTGCCGGCATCTCTCATTTTATAGAACATCTTATTTTCAGAGGTACCGAAAAAAGACCCGAAACCAGGTTGATTTCGGAAGCCATAGAGGGTGTGGGAGGCGTTCTTAACGGGGGAACAGATAAAGAACTGACTGTTTACTGGTGTAAAGTGCCTGCCGCCCACTTTTCGGTTGCCGTGGATGTGCTTTCCGATATACTGCTAAATGCGCGCTTCGACCCGGCAGATATGGAAAAAGAGCGCCAGATTATTATGGAAGAAATAAAAATGACAAATGACGCCCCTGACCAGAGGGTAAACCACCTGATAGACCGGTCCTTATGGTACGGCAGTCCGCTGGCAAGGGATGTTGCCGGAACAAAAAAAACGGTATCGGCAATCACGCGCGATGATATACTGGCATTTAAACAATTAAGCTATCTTCCATCCAATGCCGTGCTGTCAGTTGCCGGTAATATCAGTCACCAACAGGTTATCGAGGCTGTAAACGCTTGTCTCGGAAGCTGGGAGAACAGGCGTCACTTCCACAAGTATAGAGCTTATAAGTTAAAGCAATGCCCGCCGGTAAAAATAGAAAAAAGGAAGATTGAGCAGGCACACCTTTGTTTAGCTTTGCCGGGTTTATCGAGGTTTCATCCAAAAAGATATCATCTTGACGTATTGAATATCATATTGGGTGAAGGCATGAGCAGTCGTCTTTTCAACGAAGTTCGGGATAAGTTGGGGCTGGCATATACCATTGCCAGTTATGCCGAGCATCTTTCCGATACCGGCTCTTTAGTCGTCTATGCCGGAGTTGAGCCTAAAAAATTATCGACAGCTATTAAGGTGATTACAGAACAGATGGCCTTTTTTAAGCATGAGAAGGTTTCACCGGAAGAGTTGGCAAAAGCAAAAGAGATGGCTAAAGGAAGGCTGCTTTTAAGAATGGAGGAAAATCGCAATGTTGCCAGCTGGCTGGGGACACAGGAGATTCTCAATAACAGGATACTGACAATAGATGATGTAGTCGCCATTATAGACGCGGTTACAGCAAAAGACATCAAGGAGATTGCAGGAGAACTGATGATATCCGAAATGTTGAAATTGGCGGTGGTCGGGCCTGTCAACAGGGACGAACCGCTGGAAGATTTGCTCCGTTTGTAGTAATTAACAGTTGTCGATAGCAGCAGCAGTTCAAATCGCAACAAAACTACAGGGATAATACAAAACGGGCGTGGTATTTACACCACGCCCGTTTAATGTTTTGTCTATATCTTGTCTAATCTCTGTCCGGAGCTTAGTACATACCGCCCATGCCGCCCATTCCATCCATACCGCCGCCCATCTGAGGCTTTTCTTTCTCGGGGATATCGGCAATCAGTGATTCGGTTACCAGTACCATATTGGCGATACTGGTGGCATTGGTGATAGCCGAACGAACGACTTTGGTCGGGTCGATGATTCCCATCTCAACCATGTTGCCGAACTTATCGGATTCGGCGTTGTAGCCGACACCAACGGGGCTTTTCTTGACCTGGTCGGCAATCACGGCGCCGTCTTTTCCGGCATTATTGGCAATCAGGCGAATCGGTTCTTCAACCGCTTTTTTGATAATATTGACACCGGTCATCTCGTCGCCCTCGAGATTCAAGTTTTCGAGAGCTTTTAATGAATTCAGTAAGCTGACACCGCCGCCGGGGAGTATGCCTTCTTCAACAGCTGCTTTGGTGGCTGCCAGGGCATCCTCTACGCGATGCTTCTTCTCTTTCATCTCGGTTTCGGTAGCGGCGCCGACTTTAATAACGGCGACACCACCCGCAAGCCTTGCCATTCTCTCCTGCAGTTTTTCCTTATCGAACTCGGAATCGGTTTCTTCAATCTGAACCTTGAGCTGCTTAATTCTATCCTGGATATCTTTGCTCTCTCCCTTGCCTTCGACAATGGTGGTGTGGTCTTTATCACAGGTAACGCGACGCGCTCTGCCGAGGTCGGCGGGTTCGACCGAATCCAGTTTGCGGCCGATATCTTCGGTAATCAGGGTGCCGCCGGTAAGAACGGCAATATCCTGTAGCATAGCCTTGCGTCTGTCGCCGAAGCCGGGGGCTTTAACAGCCAGTACATTCAAGGTGCCGCGTAGTTTATTAAGTACCAACGTTGCCAGCGCTTCACCTTCGATGTCCTCAGCGATAATCAGCAGGTTTTTGGTAACCTGTAAAATCTTTTCCAAAGAGGGCAGAATATCTGCAATAGCGGTGATTTTCTTATCGGTAATCAGTATATACGGGTCTTCCAGAACAGCTTCCATTCTGGCGGTATCGGTTACCATGTAAGCACTGAGGTAACCCCTGTCGAACTGCATACCTTCAACGATTTCGGTTTCGAATGCGGTTCCCTTGGATTCTTCGATGGTAATAACGCCGTCCTTGCCAACCTTTTCCATTACGTCGGCAATAAGGTTGCCGATATTGGTATCCTTGGCTGTAATTGTGGCTACCTGTACGATTTGTTCTCTACCGTTTACAGGAGTGGAAACATCGCTAAGATTCTGCAAAATAACGGCAGTCGCTTTTTCGATGCCTCTCTTAATAGCCAGCGGTTCGGCTCCGGCAGCGATATTTTTGAAACCCTCATTGATAATGGTTGATGCAAGTATGGTGGATGTGGTAGTTCCGTCACCGCAGGCATCATTGGTTTTGCTGGCGGCTTCTTTTACCATTTGAACGCCCATATTCTCGAATGGATCAGGGAGTTCGATTTCCTTGGCGATGTTGACGCCGTCATCGATTACCAGGGGAGCGCCCCATTTCTTCTCGATGGCTACCGGTCTGCCCTTGGGGCCGAGTGTTACTTTTACTGCATTAGCCAGGGCGTCGATACCTTTCTTTAAGGAATGCCTGGCTTCTTCTCCATATATTATCTGTTTTGCCATATTTTTTTTCTCCTATATTTAACTTAAAATATTTCGTGACTTATCTTATTATAACTGTCTGCCTAGCATTTCTTTGCCAGAATCTGGCTCTCGTTCAATATCATGTACTCTTGTCCGTCGATTTTAAATTCGGTCCCGCCGTATTTGGCGTAAACAACGATATCGCCGACCTTGACATCCATGGCGATTCTCTTGCCGTCTTCGGTCATCTTACCGGGACCGGCAGCTACGATTTCGCCTTCCATCGGTCTTTCCTTTGCGGTATCGGGCAGGACGATTCCCCCTTTGGTCATCTCCTCTCTCTCAATCGGTTTGACGACCACCCGGTCAGCTAACGGTTGTAATGTAATTGCCATTCATACTCCTCCTTTTTCGTTTATTAACTTGACAATATTTTTCAAAGCATTAGCAATCTCAATGGGAGACTGCTAACTTACATATAATAAAACAAATAAATATTTTCTGCAAGTATCTGATGACAGAAAATTAAATATGTAGGGAATACCGGAGGAAAAAAATATTTTTATTGCTTTTACTTTTTACGCCGCACTCTTTATATCTCGTAAAAGCTGCCTTATCGTTGTGAAAAATGTCTTGTAAATCAAATTAATTTTAATCCCGGGACGACGTCAACATCAAGTGCACTTATCTTCCCGCTTATAAGGCGGAAGTAGCCGCAGGAAGCTACCATAGCGGCGTTATCGGTGCAGAATACCGGTTTTGGGATAAGTACCGGAACGTGTGATTTCTCGGCTATGCGTCTGCGAAGCATTCGATTGGAGGCAACCCCTCCGGAAAGCAGTATTTGCCTTACATCGTTTTGCAGGGCTGCTTCAATGGCTTTTCCCACCAGCACATCGACCACCGCTTTTTGAAAACTGGCTGCCATGTCGGCAATGTTATCCCTGTCGATTTTTCCTTCCTCGCTCAGCTTCTGCAGATAGGTTTTTATACCGCTGAAACTGAAATCGTTGGTGCCTTTGATCCAGGAATGGGGAAGGTCGATACAGGGGTCGCCGTTTTCTGCCGCTTTGTCAATGGCAGGGCCTCCCGGATATCCCAGCCCCATTATACGGGCTGCCTTGTCAAAGGCTTCTCCGGCGGCGTCATCACGGGTTCTGCCCAGCATTTTATAATCTCCGTGTCCTCTCATAAGAACCAGGTCACTGTGTCCACCGGAGACAATCAAGCACAGGAGCGGGAATTCAGGTTCGTTTTCTCCCAGCCAGTTGGCGTACATATGAGCTTCCAGGTGGTTGACAGCAATAAGCGGCAACCCTTTGACAGCCGCCAGGGCTTTGGCTGCGCTGGCGCCTACCAATAATGAGCCTGCCAGCCCGGGTCCGACAGTAACGGCAATGCCGTCTAAATCATCCCAGCCGGTTTCGGCATCATCCATTGCTTTTCGGATAACGGGAATAATTGAGAGAATGTGCTGTCTTGATGCCACTTCGGGAACGACTCCGCCGTAGCGGGCGTGGATTTCCACCTGTGAGGCGATTTCATTCGAAAGCACAATAGTTCCGTCTCCCACTATGGCGGCGGCCGTTTCGTCGCAGGAAGATTCTATTCCGAGTATTTTCATAACAGTCAATTATAGCATACCGGTTTGATATTTAAGAGTTGATATTTTTGACACTCGTATCTGCCGATGTTATTATTGTTATGTTATACGTTGGAAAAGTAACATTAAAAACCGAATATGTTAATTACGTATGAATTTCAAATAAGGTGAGGGGAAAATGTCTGTCGAAGCATGGTATTTAGTGCTTCTCGTAATTTGTTTTATTTTATCCGCTTTTTTTTCAAGTTCGGAAACCGCATTTACATCTCTGGAGAGATTCCGCCTGCAGCACATGGTGGAAACCAATGTCGGGGGCGCCAAAAAGGTAGCCCGGTTACTGGAGAAACCGGAGAGGTTCTTATCGACCATTCTTTTGGGAAATAATCTGGTTAATGTAGCCGCTACCGCTATTGCTACTACACTGGCAATATCGATGTGGGGACAGGAAAGCGGCGTGATTATCGCTACGGTAGGCATGACTATAATCCTGCTGATATTCGGTGAAACTACTCCGAAAACATTTGCCAAGATGCATCCGGAACGCATATCCACTTTATTCGTCAGGCCTGTGGAATGGTTGAGCTGGCTATTTTATCCGGTGGTTTTTATTCTTAGCTGGATTGCTTCAGCCTTAATCCGTATAATCGGCGGCAAAACTGTTCCCAAGACGCTGGTCAGCACGGATGAAATACGCACTATGATAACTGTCGGTCACCAGGAAGGTTCAGTGGAAGAAGCCGAGGCCGACCTGCTGCATGCCGTATTCGAATTCGGAGATAATCCGGTAAGCGAAGTGCTGGTTCCCAGGCTGGAGGTGGTCGGAGTGGAAAAAGGTAAAACAATATCCGAATTTTTAGCCATCTATGCTGAAAACCCGATGTCGCGATTCCCTGTTTTTGTAGAAAATATGGACAATATTGTGGGAATACTTTCCATAAAGGATGTTTTGATGGCGCAGG
The DNA here is from genome assembly GCA_002419135.1 of Dehalococcoidia bacterium UBA5748. Taxonomy (GTDB): domain Bacteria; phylum Chloroflexota; class Dehalococcoidia; order Dehalococcoidales; family UBA5627; genus UBA5627. The sequence goes on from DIFM01000027.1 coordinate 46,841, forward strand.
CTAAGGGTACGGTTACTCCGGAGAGCCTTATAGATGACCTGATTCGTCCGGCTTATTTTGTTCCCGAGTCGAAACCGATAGATGAATTATTTGCCGAGATGCGCGACAGGAATTACCGTATGAGTATCATAGTAGATGAGTACGGCGGAACCGCCGGTATTGTTTCTTTGAGCCGTTTGATGGAAGAAATAGTGGGCCCTGTCGGGGACGAGTTGGCGGCGGCGGAGAAGGAATTCGAATCCATCGATGAAAACACCTTTCAGATAGACGGCACGATGCGTATCGAAGAAGCCAACGAGGAGATGGGGCTGGGATTGCCGGAGGGTGAGTATGAAACGGTTGCCGGTTTTATCCTGCATCTGTTAGGCCGTATTCCGAAACAGGGCAGGCAAATCAAATATGAGGACCTCAAGATAGTCATTACCCGTATGAAAGGCCATAAAATCGAAGAGATAATGGTAACCAGGGATAAGAAGAAGGAAGATGAACCGGCTTCGGGTAAGGTTTAGAAGAGGCTCTGAGGTTAAATATATATCCCACCTTGATATTATCAGGGTATGGGTGAGGGCTTTTCGTCGTGCCGGTATCGAACCGGCTTATTCCGAAGGATTCAATCCCCACCCGCGCATTTCGCTGGCGGCGCCGCTGGCCACCGGTGTTACCAGCGATGCCGAGTTGATGGACATTTACATCAACGATAGCGTATCCCCGCACAATTTTACCGCTGCGGTTAACAGGCAGATGCCCGCCGGTATGGAAATTCTGAATACATATCAGGTCGATAGCGGATTGCCGTCTTTACAGGCTCAGGTTACCGCTGCAGAATATAGCGTTCAAGTAGCTGTAGAAGGCAGAGAGGATAGCCTTAGACAGGCGTTGACAGACATGCTCTCAAAAGATCAGATTCCATGGCAGCACGTGCGAGATACCGGAATAAAATGCTATGACCTGAGGGCTTTAATCGAAGACTTGTGGCTTGAAAATTGCAGTCAAAATATCGCCGTGGTCGGAATGAGATTGGCGTGTGACAATCGAGGTTCGGGCAGGCCGGAGCAGGTTATCAAAGCGCTTGGTTTCGAACGTCCTCTTTCGGTTCATCGAACCAGATTGATTTTAAAAACGAGTTGACCGTTGGATAATTCCAGTATGCCCCAAAAACTGTCAAGTCCTGTCATACCGGCAAACAGGCAGTTAAAGGCCAACCGCTTTGCCCGTATCAGCCGGCGCTTGTCTTTTTTTAAAGCGTTATTGTTTACTGCTTTATTAATCTTGCTTACATTCAGCGGCTTCTCATCAAAAATAATAATATATCTGGATTTACCACTGATTACGTCCGCGATCGTCTATGCCCTCATACTGACTGTAGCCTACCTGGTACTTGTTACTCCATTGGATACTTATAAAGGGTTTGTACTGGCGCGGCGTTACGGTTTGTCTACCCAAAGTTTCGGGAATTGGCTGGGAGGGTATATTCAATCCGTACTTTTGGTGTCAATACTTGTCATAGCGGTTGTTGTTGCTGTTTACTGGGCGATTTCTGTTCTGCCTGAAATATGGTGGCTTTTAGTTTGGGGAATACTAATGGTTGTCAGTCTGCTACTGAATCTACTGTTACCGGGAATTATTATTCCGAGGTTTTATGAAACACGACCACTCGATGATGAGGATTTGAGGCAGAGGTTCTATGCCCTTGTGAAAAAAGCCGGGGTTTCTGTAAAAGGTATTTATACTATCAAATTTAGCAGCAAGCGGACTACTGCCAATGCGGCACTGGTAGGTATCGGCGGGAGCAAACGTATATTACTAAGCGATACGCTGCTTGCCGATTACCCGGTTGAAGAAATCGAGGCAGTTATAGCCCATGAACTGGGGCATCTGAAGAATCGCGACGGAGCAGGTATATTTTTATTTCAGGCTTTAATTATATTTGCCTGCCTGTGGATAACCGCTGTCTCTGTTGGTGATTTGGCAGTCCCTTTGGGATATAGCGGTATCGGAGATGTTGCCTTGCTGCCGCTTATGGCTCTGGTATTTGCTATAATCAACACTGTATTTACGCCGGTTTCCAATGCGGTGATGCGTAGTTTCGAGACGGCGGCTGATGATTTTGCCATCAGGCTGACGGGTAATCCGTCTGCTTATATTTCCATGATAACAAAGTTGATGCGGCAGAACCTCGCGGAGGTCAATCCGCCGTTGTGGGTGGAGTTTTTATTATATGACCACCCCGGATATTACAGGCGAATTTCTTATGCCAAAAGTTTTATGCGTGAGAAAACGGAAAACAGTGAATAAGGGGTTGCTTTATGTTAAAGATAATGCTTGTAAGGCACGGAGAAACAGATTGGAACAGGGTAAAAAGAGTGCAGGGCGGTTCCAGCGATACTCCCTTAAACGATATCGGCAAAGAGCAGGCGAAAGGTCTGGCTGCTTTGTTGGCAAAAGAGAAAATTAAAGCGATATACTCCAGCCCCTTGCAGCGCGCCGTGGTAACGGCAAAAGAAATCGCTGATTTACATAACGTTAGCATTGAAATCAGTCATTCGCTGCGTGAAATAGAAGCGGGCGAACTGGAAGGAATTTTGTCTTCCGACCTCGGTAAAAGGTTCAGCGATTTCCTTTTCGATAGCGATAAAATGGTGAAAATCCCCAGCGGCGAATCGCTTCCCGAAGTGCAAGAACGCGGCTGGGGTCTGATAAATAGACTTTCCGCCGAATATGATGAATGCACCATTGTCCTGGTCAGCCATTACTTTGTAATACTCTCGCTAATCTGCAAGGTGTTGGATGTTCAGCTCCAGCAGATAAACCGCTTTCGTATGGATACCGGCAGCCTCAGCATAATTACGCTGGACGGCGAATCACTCTGGCTTCAGGTTTTTAACGATACCGGATATATGAGCGACGAACTGCGCAAGGCTTGCTCATCGTATCCTCGCTCACTATAATTAAACTGCTATGGCTGTAAAAAATTTATCGATAGAGCAGAGGGTCTCCGGTTTTATCCTCGAAAACCGCTTGTTGTCAAGGGGTGATTGCGTTCTGATAGCTGTTTCCGGCGGGGCGGATTCCGTTTGCTTGCTGTATATAATGTTGCAACTGAAAGAGAAGCTGGATATCAGCCTGCACGTGGCTCACCTTGACCATCAACTACGAGGGGAGGAGTCTGAATCCGATGCGGTTTATGTTAGCCAGCTTGCACGCACTTTTGACATACCGGTGACATTGTCAAGGGCTGATGTCAACAGTTATCGTAAACAGCACAGATTATCATTGGAAGAAGCGGCCAGGGAAGTGCGTTACAACTTTCTGGCCCAAACTGCCGCTGCCGTCGGTGCTAAAACTATTGCTATCGGACACACGCTGGACGACCAGGTGGAAACAATCATGCTGCATATTATTCGGGGTAGCGGTATCGCCGGACTGGTCGGATTAAAAGCTAAAAGCAAGCGCTTGTTGAACGGACATCAAGTTAACATAATCAGACCTCTGCTGGAAATAAGACGCGCGGAGACACTACAGTATTGCCTTGAAAATAATCTGGCAGCCAGGGATGACAGCACCAACCTGTTGCTTGCGCCGCTGCGAAACCGCATCAGGCACAGACTGCTTCCCGAGCTTCAAAAGTATAACTCGGGATTTGTCGAATCCCTGCTGCGCACTTCTGCTATTGCTGCCGATGAAATCTCTTTTCTGGATGCCGAATTGGAAAAGGTTTGGGAATCGGTAGTAAAGGAACAGAATGACTCTGTAATATTAGATAAAGATAAGTTCGATGCTCTGCCGAGTGCTCTGCAACGTCATCTGCTCAGAGCTGCTATTAAGAATCTGCTAGGCACGCTAAAAGATATCGAGGAGCGACATATCGAGGAAATTATGGGCGTTTTGGCTAAACAGGCCGGCAAGTATATCAACCTGCCTTACGGGCTTATTTTTGCGGTAGAATACGGCAAATACCTGCTTGGCAGTGATACTAAAGCCCTATGTCCTTATCCGGAAATTATCGGCGAATTCGAAATTAAAATCCCCGGCGTCACCGCTATATTCGGCTGGTCGGTCGAAACGTCATTTTCAGAGCAGGTTATGGCGGATCAAAACGATAATCATTTTATCGCTTATCTTGATGCTGACAAATGCGGTACTAATCTTACTCTACGCAGTCGTATTGAAGGAGAACATTTTCAGCCGCTCGGTTTTGGTACTCCCAAACGGCTAAACCGCTTTATGATTGACCTGAAAATCCCGCAGGCGTGGCGGGAACGCGTACCCCTGGTCTGCTGCGATGGACAAGTCGTCTGGGTGGTGGGCTACCGCATTGACGAAAGGTGCAAAGTTACCGCTGATACCATAAGTGTTTTGAAGTTAGAGTTCAGGCGGGTATAGTTTTTTTGGTTTTTATCACTCTTGGTTGCTTCCGCTCATGTCCTTCGACAAGCTCAGCAACTGTCTTGTTATGAATTAATCAAAACAAGGAGAATAAGACCATTTAGTATTATGCTTAACCATAGAATTCAGTATGATGAGAAGCTTTCGCATACAAGCTACGATAGCCACTTTTTTGAGCTTACCGGAATCAAGCAATCTTTGGTAGAGCTGCCTGATCACGGGATTGAATCTGGTAGCTACAAGGGTAGCCATATACAAAGCTCCCCTAACCGTAGCTCGTCCTCCCCAGATAGTTCGTTTACCGCGCAAGGTTCCACTATCACGATTAAGTGGTGCAACACCTGTAAGAGCAGCTATCTGCTTTCTGTTCAGCTTTCCAAGCTCAGGCAAATCTGCAAGCAGGGTAGTAGAAAGAACCGGTCCGACTCCGGGCATGCTCTGAAGCAAATTGTTTTTCTTTTGCCACTCAGGGTTATCGTTAATGCATTGCTCCAATTCCTTATTGGTGTTGTCAAGTTCTTCCTCAAGCCACTGAATATGAACTTGAATACGCGCCTTAATATTTTTACGAGTACTATGGAGTCTGTTCTTTTCAGCAACAATCATTTGTACCAACTGGTTACGTCTGGCAACAATCTCTTTTATTTCCTGGCTTTCAGGTATCGAGCGTGGTTGTGGATGCAAGGCGGCTGCAAAGTGAGCAATAACACGGGCATCCAGTATATCTGTTTTTGCCAGTTTACCCGTAGCCTTGGCAAAATCCCTTACCTGCCTTGGATTCACCGGAGCAGCAGGCAGCTTGGCTTCGTTAAGGGCAATATAGAGCGGCATTTCATAGCCACCTGTGGCTTCAAATACTATGAGAGTTGGTTTAAGTTTAGTCAGAAAATCACAGATTGCTCTAATGCCATCTGGAGTATTCATGAATTGTCTGGGTTTGTCATCTCCTTGAATTGCAATATCCAGAGTATCACGGGATATATCTATTCCAACATATATCTCCATCGAGTTCGTCTCCTTTCCGGCCCTTCCTTGCAAAATGCGGGCTTGGTTAACCCATGCAACTGTTCGGGCTCTTATTATATTTGGGGCGAGACGACCATGCTGAGCTACGGTCTTATTAAACCCAGAGCGAATCGGTCTATCCCGCCCGTCAATATTAATGATACAATATTTTTAAGATACAAGGGGCGGGGTTGTTGAAAATAATAAAAAGTCCGGAAAGGATTATCTAACCGCATGAGAGACTACGATGAAATCTACGGTGAAACCATACCCTTCAAATTTATGTACTATATTATCTTGGCTGAAGGGGCGACCGGCATACTATTTCTGGTATTTTTCTTCCTGCAGTCTTCCGGCAAATTCATACCCGATGCGGATGCTTCGGCTATTTTCTGGCTGATAATGGCTCTTGTCATGTTCGCAGTAACGGCTTTCCTGACAACGCTGACCAAGCTGGATATCAGCGTTACGCAGGACAGGTTGAAGGCTTCGTTCGGCTTAATAAAATACGAAACCCCTCTTACAAATATCGCTGATATTTATTCAGACGATAGAGCAGGTATTACATACGGCGGTTGGGGAGTACGCGTGGCAAGATTAAAACAGGGAATGACGCTGGCATATTCCACATTCGGATATAAAAGAGTGGTCGTCGAGCTTAAAACGGGTAAATACAAACTGTTCGTGTTTTCGGCATCCAATCCGGAAGAGTTTATAAGTGTTATTAAAAACCGGATGAAGCGTTTTTAATGCGAAGAATATGTCTTTGCGACGAATGAGGCGCAGTCGAATAACGAAGCAATTTTTCACGAATAGGAATGATGAAAATAATCAAATCCTCTTGTATCTTATCCAAATCGCCATTATAATATAGAACTAAAGTTCTAATAATGTATGTTTGGTCAGTAAAATGGATATGTTCGAAAATGAGTTTGAAAAAGAAAAGTTAAAGGAAGCGCCTTTGGCGGCGCGTATGCGCCCGAAAACGCTGGATGAGTTTGTCGGGCAGCAGCATATCGTCGGAAAAGGCAGAGTTTTAAGGCTGGCTATCGAATCCGGCAACCTGCCCTCGATTATGCTGTGGGGACCACCGGGAAGCGGTAAGACCACGCTGGCAAACATCATCGCCAATTCCACATCATCTCATTTCAGCCCGATATCGGCTGTCAGCGCCGGTGTCGCCGAACTAAGAAAGACCATAGAGGAAGCCAAAGAGCGTCGTTTAATGACCAGAAAAAAGACCATTCTGTTCATAGATGAAATACACCGCTTCAACAAGGCACAGCAGGACGCCATTCTCCCGTTTGTGGAAGACGGAACTGTAACCCTAATCGGCGCAACCACTGAAAACCCGTCTTTCGAAGTAATCTCTCCCCTGCTTTCACGTTCCCAGCTTTTTGTTTTAAAACCGCTCACAAAAGAGGAAATCAGATTAATCATTCTGCGCGCAATTAAAGATACTTTACGCGGGCTGGGAGTATATAAAGTTGAAATCGAAGACGAAGCGCTCGACTACCTGATAACAATGTGCAACAACGATGCGCGCGCCGCCTTGAATACATTGGAGACATCTACGCTTATTACATCGCCGGATGCGGACGGTAAACGCAGAATCTCACTGGCAACCATCGAAAACACCATACAGCACAGAGCTGTATCGTATGATAAGGGAGGAGACAGACATTTCGATACCATCTCCGCATTGCATAAATCGATGCGCGGCTCCGACCCCGATGCTTCCCTTTACTGGCTGGGGAGAATGCTGGAAGGTGGAGACGACCCGTTATATGTTGCCAGAAGACTGGTAAGGTTTGCCGCGGAGGATGTGGGAATGGCAGACCCTCAAGCATTGGTAGTAGCTATGGCGGCACAGCAGGCGATACATTTTCTGGGACTGCCGGAGGGCAAACTGGCACTGGCTGAAGCGGCAGTTTACCTTGCCACCGCACCCAAGAGTAATTCACTGTACACGGCATATTCAGCCATAGAAGAAGAAATTAAAAAAGGCTCCAACGACCCGGTACCGCTGCACCTGCGCAATGCGGTTACACCGATGATGAAGAATATCGGCTACGGCAAAAGCTATAAGTATGCCCACGATTTCGAAGGGCATTATGTTGGGCAGCAGAACCTGCCGGATTCGGTAAAGGATAAAAAGTTCTATACGCCAAGCGACCAGGGTAACGAACTAAAAGTAGCCGAACGCCTTAAAAAATGGCGCCCCGATTCGTGCGGCACAGAAGGCAATGAGCCATAATACAAGCGTAGCAACCGGCCGCTTTTTTTGACATCTCAACTTATTAAGGTTTATACTGTAAAAGTGGTGTTGACGCGGGGTGGAGCAGTGGCAGCTCGTCGGGCTCATAACCCGAAGGTCGTAGGTTCAAATCCTACCCCCGCTACCAAAAATCAGCTTCGAAATACACCAAAAACATCCCCAGAACTTTCCAATAGTGAACATAAAGTGTTCACAAAAGACCAGCAACTGTTCACAAGCCAGCTCTTATCTGCCTTCTTAAAAAGTAGAGCCAATGGTTTATCCCCAAGAATAATCCTTGAATATGAATGGCGGTTAAAACGCTTCATAGGCTATCCTATTACTCCTGATGGTATTAAAAGCTTCTTGGATAACCTCAGTTGTTCTAATGGTAAATGGAATTACTTCCAGTGTGTAAGAGCACTGAGTAATTGGTTATTCAAGAATGGTTATACTAAGGACAATGCTATAACACTTGTAGAAGCCCCAAAACGGCAAAAGAAGCTACTTCCAGCCATAACCGAATCACAATATCATACATTACTAAATCAATGTCCTGAAAGGGATAGAGCTATTATCTCTCTTCTTTGGCATAGTGGTAAAAACCAGCTTCCGGGAACACTTCATGGAATATTACTACTGTTTCCGGATCATCAGACAGCGTCTGTTTATGGCAACCTATAAAACCGAGCAGTGAGGTAGTTATACCAACTATGATAATAAATATAAACGGGTACAGTCTCTTTAGCAAGTTAGTCTTTATTGATCACTTTCTTTTAATTGTAAATACTCTCATTACTACAGACCCTCTCTAACCATTCCTTGTTTTTCATGAAAAGTGAGAGAAGTCTCAATATCCTATTCTCCTTTTCCTCAGTCTCTCGGCGATAAGGAAGATAGTCCCCGAGATAACAAGCGGCAGTGTAACAAACACCACAGTGTAGATTGTTTCCAATCC
>DIFM01000043.1 GCA_002419135.1 Dehalococcoidia bacterium UBA5748
TTTTACGTTTTAGGGTCTTATCCCCGGGTGCTAAGGCGGATAACCTGTATCCCCCTTTCTTAAGCCTCTGTTTCCAGAGATAGACGGTCGAACGCCCCTTACCAAAGGCCTTCCCGGTAGCTTGTTCGCTGTATTCATCGAAGAATTCGATTATTTTTATTCTTTCTTCAATTACCTTTTGTTTTGGGTGGTCCAGTATATCATTTAACTTTTCCATCCAATGATTGTAACCGCTGTGATAATAACTTTCTACATAGATCTGTTTCACTTGGACTCCTCTGTTTTCCTTTCTTCAGAGTCCAATATGTTTCTGAACTTTTGCATCTACTGAACATAATAAGAATTGACGGGCGAATAAATGGGCTGTATTTACACTCTAAATTTCAGCAGAATCAGATGGTTACTAATTAAGTTGTTGTGCTGGAGGAATCCCGACCTGTCGAGACGCCGAAGCATCCGGGGTCGGGTGAAAATTAAACCCCGCCCCCAGGATCCTCTGCCCCGATAAATAGGGACTCCGGGATGACAGGCTTTTCGGTAAGCTTTTTAAACTAAGCGAGAGGACAAGTGAGTAAAGAATTAGGTTTTAATTTCCCTGATTATTGATTAATTTAATGAATTCTTCTTTTACTAACTTCCTTCCGATACTGCTATACTTGGATACTAGTTTTTTATGCTTAGGATTAAGTGGGTCATATTGTATAAAATCTTGTATTTCTTCTTCTAATTTTTCTGATAAAAAACCTAATATCCTAGAGTTATTAATTTTACTATGGCTTACGAAATCTCGAATATGCTTAATTTCAATTCTATCGTTATTTTTATCATAATCATCGGGATGAAATTCCTCTAAGATAATATAGTAATTTCTTATGGCATATTCGGGGGACATATCTTTGGCATCATTAGCCAATATTAAAAGTCTCCTATAATCCATTTTTGAAAAGAATGTATTATTCGGCAATCTTGGTGTACCACAGATATAACAGTCTAAACTAATAGAAGTACTTTTTTCTAATGTATAAGGTAAATTTTCTGGTTTCTCTTTTATTCTACTTTTATAAGGAGGTAAAAGTAGACCATAGCCAAACTGTAAATAATCAAGGAAATACTTAAGCTTGTTTTTTGATAATTCTATAATATCACGATCTTCAGAATCTTCTGTTTCCAGCGTATGATTGATTACAGTAAGGTAATCATCAGTATACTCAAGAGTGATATTCAGGCTCTGATATGAATACACCTTGTTGGCAACTGGCAGACCTTGTTCAAACCTGTGTTCTACTTCCCATAAATATGACATATAAGACCTTAATTACGCATAATTATTAACAAAATCAATAGTTACTAATCCAGCTGGCGAATGACGGCAATTACCCTGCCCTGCACTTCGATATTGTCGGGGCTGGCGTATATGGGTTGCATCTGACTGTTTGCCGGTTGGAGGCGGATTTTACCTGAGGGTTCGAGGAAGAACTTCTTGAGAGTCGCTTCTTTTTCGGATTTTAGCCAGACCGCGGCGGTTTCTCCGTTTTCCACAAAACTGACGGATTGCAGAAGAACGATATCTCCATCGTTAATGAGGTCTTCAATCATTGAATTACCCTTTACTTTAAGGGCGTAAACCCCCTCCCTGCCGCGTATGATATCGCGGGTCACCTCGATAGTGTCTGCATTTGAAGTAACATCCCAGGTATCGTTATCCGGAACGGGTATCGGCTGACCGGCAGCAATCTGCCCGGTGACGGGAATATTAAGAATGTTTGACGAATCTGGAGGAGAGGGCAACTCGATGCCTCGCGATACTTCCCTGTGGCGGCGGATGGCACCCTTTTTTTCAAGTATCTTCAGATTGTAATCAACAACAGAAGTAGAGCTTAAACCGCATCCGGCCACTATATCGCGCACACTGGGGGGATAATTATTATCCAGCCAGAAATTGCGTATAAACTCAACAATGCGTCGCTGCTTATCCGATAGCTCCCCGGTCTTCAATACTATAACCTCACAAGAACATCTGTTCTGTTATTTTAGAACAATCGGAGCACACTGTCAACCAATAGATGCGAAAATAATATAAACAAGCAGCTGCCGAAAATCGGCAGCTTACTGATGAATACTGAAGCGTCTCGAAAAAGCGGTCTATTCGGTAGAAGCCGCTTTGGCTTTGTTTAGCCTTTTTTCCAACCTTGACTTGTGGCGGGAAGAGTTGTTGGAATGGATAACACCCTTGCCGGCTGCTTTGTCCAGAGCACTGGCAGCGGCTTTAATATCCTGTTCGGCTTTCTGATAATCACCGGACGCAATCGACTCTTCCGCTGTTTTCAGCGCAGTTTTAGTCTTGCTGGTGTTAGTTTTGTTTATAGCTCTTCTTTTCAGAGCTTTTCTTTGCTGTTTTTCTGCTGATTTAATATTAGGCAAATTATCCCTCCTGAATCTGTTTCACATTATACAATAAAAATTATTTTTAGACAAAAAGTCAAGCTTTTTAGAAAATTATTCCATCAAAGGCTTCTGTTTGAAAGTAGATTCATCCCCGACACGGTTCATACTCAGCACTCCCCTTACTCCTCCGATTCTGCTCAGAATACGACTGAGGTGTGCCAATCCCTTGGTTTCCACAGTCAAAATGATGGTGGTGGTACGGTCGCCATGTTCGGTTACGGTCATACTGAGTATATTGACCTTTTCCTCGGCTATGACAGTAGAGACATCCCGCACCAATCCTACCCTGTCCCAGGCATCCACCTGAACGCTGACCGGATACTGCGCTTCGGTCTGTCCCCACTCCACCTCGATTAATCTTTCCTTTTCATCTTCGTTGATTACGTTAAAACAATCACGACGATGAATGGTTATACCGCGGCTTCGCGTAACATACCCCACGATATCGTCACCGGGTACCGGATTGCAGCACTGAGCCAGGTTGGTTAAAAGCTCCCCTACCCCCAGCACCTGCACTTCGGACTTGACCTGTTTTAAGGGGGCTATTTCGGGAATCACACGCGGCTGCTCCTGCTGAGATGCCAGTTTTAAAGCTATACTTTCAACATTGATGCCGCCGTAACCGATAGCCGCCAGAAAATCATCTACATTGGTGTATTTGAAATATTTGGCGATGGACTCGCGGTCGGTGTATTTCAAACCCAGTTGCTTTAATTCCTTATCCAGCAGTATGCGCCCCTGTTCGATGTTGTCTTCGCGCTCCTGCCTCTTGAACCACTGGCGAATCTTTTCGAGGGCATGCGATGTGTGAACATATCCCAGATGTGAGTTCATCCAATCCCTGCTGGGACCTTTATCGCGTTTGGTGGTAATAATTTCCACCACATCACCGTTATTTAACTGAGTATTTAACGATACCAGGCGGTTATTGACCTTTGCTCCGATACAGCGATGCCCCAGTTCGGTATGAATACGATAGGCAAAATCCAGAGGAGTAGCCCCTTTTGGAAGGTCCTTTACCTCTCCTTTAGGTGTAAATACGAATACCTGGTCGATAAAAATATCGGTCTTGACTGATTCGAGGAACTCCTCAGTTCCGGCAAGTTCGCGGTGCCAGTCGATTAACTGGCGCAGCCAGCCGATTCTTTCTTCGTAAGGCGAATCCTCTTTATTCCCTTCTTTATATTGCCAGTGTGCGGCAATGCCGTATTCATCGGTATAATGCATATCGCGCGTGCGTATTTGAATTTCAATCGGGGTGGTACCGAACGCCATTACTACGGTATGCAATGATTGATAGCCGTTCGGCTTCGGATTGGCAATATAATCATCGAAAGCCCCGGGAACGGGATGCCACATACTGTGCACTATGCCTACGGCATTGTAACAATCCTGCACGGTATCCACCAGCACCCTTAAGGCAAAAAGGTCGTAAATGTCGTTAAACTGCTTCCCCTGCGCCGAATATTTTTGTATTTTTTGATGGAGGCTGTATAAATGCTTCGGGCGGCCGGTAATGTCTGCCGTAAATCCCATCCGCTCAAATTCCTTCCTGATAATGCCGATTACTTTTTCAATAAACTCTTCGCGCTCCGTACGCTTCCCGGCAACCATTTTTGCCAATTGCGCATATCTCTTCGGTTCAAGATAGCGAAAAGCCAGGTCTTCCAGCTCCCATTTTAACTCCCATATTCCCAGTCGGTGTGCCAGCGGAGCATAAATATCCATCGTTTCTCTGGCTATATGACGCTGTTTTTCCGCCGGCAATGCAGAAAGTGTACGCATATTATGCAAGCGGTCTGCCAGCTTGATAAACACTACACGCAGGTCTTCCGCCATAGCAACCAGCATTTTTCTCAAACTCTCAGCCTGCTGCTGGCTGTCGGCGGCGCTGCTTTTGCGGGAAACACCCTCCGGCAAATGTAAAGATAGATGACTTAACTTGGTGACACCGTCCACCAGTTTGGCAACTTCGGCACCGAATTTTTTCTCAATCTCGGAAAGTGCTATGCCGCAATCCTCACAGACATCGTGCAGCAGAGATGCTGCCAGCGCGCTGGCATCCATCTGCAAATCGGCAAGAGTAATCGCCACCTGTAACGGATGTTCCAGGTAAGGCTCCCCCGACTCGCGTCGTTGCCCTTCGTGTGCCTTTTCGGCAAACTTATATGCCTCTTCTACCAGAGAAAGTTTCTCCGGCGGCAGATAAGAGGAAGCTTTCTCCAACAATTTATTGACCGTTGTGTTTTTTTGTTTTAACATAAGGATTGTACTTTTAGTATAAAGGAACAAAGACTGCTTAGCAAAGTATAATTTACATCCTTAACGGATTTTTTATTCCCGGTAGGAATAGTCAGGAGATGAAGTGTACCAGGCACCGCGGGGAACAATAGATATTCTGCCAGAAGAACAGGCTTACTGGAGATTTGTAGAGCAGCAAGCGGCATCGATTTGCAATTTATACGGCTATGAGCGTATCGATACCCCTGTTTTTGAGAATACAAAGCTTTTTGCGCGCGGTATCGGCGACGGAACCGATATCGTCGAAAAGGAGATGTATTCTTTTAAGGACAAGGGAGATAATGATATAACATTAAGACCGGAAGGAACAGCCTCTGTCTGCCGCGCTTATATCGAGCACGGTATGGCAAACCTGCCGCAGCCGGTAAAACTTTATTACCTGACATCGATTTTCAGATACGAAAGGCCGCAGGCCGGGCGGTTGCGCGAGCATCACCAGTTCGGCTATGAAGCCATCGGAGATGCCGACCCTGTTATAGACACCGAAGTTATCGAAATGGCTTGGCGCTTTTTTCAATCCCTGGGATTGAAAAAACTGTCTGTGCTAATAAACAGCATCGGCTGCAAGAAATGCCGCCCCAACTACCTGGAAACCCTGCGCAAATACTATCAAAAGCACACTGCCGACCTGTGTAAGGACTGCCTGACCAGACTGGAACGGAATACGCTAAGGCTTTTGGATTGTAAACAACCCGCCTGCCAGCAATTTATTGATAGTGCTCCTAAAAGCGTCGATTACCTGTGTGAGGACTGCGGACAGCACTTTAATTTATTACAGAAATATCTTGATACGATTGGTTTACCTTATTCGGTAAATCACAAGCTGGTCAGAGGGCTGGATTATTATACGAGGACTGTTTTTGAGATTCAGCCTGAAATTGAAGGCGGGCAGAGCACCATCGGCGGCGGCGGACGTTATGACAACTTGATTTCCGAACTGGAAGGCAAACCCACTCCGGCAGTCGGTTTCGCCACCGGCATAGAGAGGATCATTCTGAACTTAAAAAGAGAGGGTATCACTGTGCCGCCGGTAAACAAGCCTTCCGTATTCGTAGCCAGTATGGGGGATATCGCCAGAGAAGCTGCCGTTAAACTGTCATCAGACCTGCGGCAGGCAGGCATCGCAGTCGTCCAATCGACCGGCACCAAGAGCCTTAAAGCACAGCTGAGACAGGCAAATAATCTCAAGGTGCAATATGCCGTTATCATCGGCGATGAAGAGGTTGCCTCGCAAACGGTTGTTTTGAAGGATATGACGGGCTCCGGGCAGGAGACTTTACCGCTGGACTGCTTGATTGACAGGTTGGAAGACTAAAAACACTCCGCCAGCTTTTTATAGGTTGCGGGAAGCGATTCGTTTTTCAGACAATATTGTCAACTTTTCCCCGATACATCCGGACTTAGGATGAGCATAAGCAATCAAGATTGATTAACAATACAGTAACACTTTTGTAGGTTTTTAGTTGAAAATAAAAGAGAGACCAACAGATAATTAATCACGTTGACAATCAGATGGGAGGGCTATATCATTGGTTTCAAGGACAAAAATGTTTTAGGTAGGCTCACTTAGAGTTGATATAGGAAATCCGGGTTAAAGGAGGTTAAGATGACAGTTTCGATTACCAAAGCCGAAGCATACGACATAGCCAACAAGATTACAATCCGGAATCTGGCATTTATTGACGGTAAATATTATGCGGCTGCAGATGGGGCTACTTTCAATACGATAAATCCAGCGACAGAAAAACTGATTACCTGTGTGGCACATTGCGGTAGCACTGATGTTGACCGTGCTGTTAAGGCAGCCAGGCGTGTTTTTAGAGCGGGCAACTGGTCAAGAATAGCACCTGAAGCACGTAAGGAAGTTTTGCTACGGTTAGCTAACCTGATTCGTGCTAATGCCCGTGAACTAGCTGTGCTGGAAAGCATTGATAGTGGAAAAACTATTACAGACTGTTTGCATGAGATTGGTACCGAGGTACCCAGTTTCTTCCAGTGGTATGCAGAGCTTATCGACAAGAGATTTGATAAAGTATCGCCAACAGGCGAAGATGCACTTGCACTTATTGTCAAAGAACCGATTGGCGTTGTAGGCCTTGTTCTACCATGGAATTTTCCGCTACTGATGGCGGCATGGAAACTTGCTCCTGCGCTGGCAGCCGGATGTTCGGTACTGGTCAAACCGGCTGAACAGACTCCGCTTACAACCTTGCGATTAGCCGAACTGGCACAGGAAGCAGGGCTGCCAGATGGTGTCTTAAACGTTGTTCCCGGTATGGGTGAAACTACCGGCCAGGCGGTTGGACGACATACGGATATTGATGCCGTTTCATTTACCGGCTCAACTGAGGTTGGAGGTTATTTTCTGCGTTATGCAGGAGAAAGCAACCTCAAAGTAATAGGTTTGGAAATGGGTGGAAAAAGCCCCTTTATTGTGCTTGACGATGCCGACCTTAACGATGCCCTGATTGAGAATGCTGCTAATTCAGCCTTCTGGAATGGTGGTCAAAATTGTTCAGCAAATATGCGCCAGCTGATAGATGTTAAGCTGGTAGATGAATTTATTGAACGGGTTACAATCCGCGCTCAATCCTTTCAACTGGGAGATCCATTAGATCCAGAGACAGATATGGGCCCAATGGTTACTGCAGAACATCAAGCTCGTGTGATGGGTTATATAGAAAAAGGAAAAGCCGAAGGCGCACGGTTAATCACCGGGGGGAATGTTAGAAAGCCAGGTTATTTTATCGAACCCACTGTATTTACAGGATTGACCCAAGATATGACAATTGCACGGGAGGAGATATTTGGTCCTGTACTTGGAGTGCTGCCAGTCAATGGATTGGATGAAGCGCTCAGGATTGCATGTGATACAGATTATGGCCTTCATGCAACAGTTTTTACTCGTGATATTGATCGCGCGATATACTTGGCACGTCAATTACCTTGTGGTACGGTTTCGGTAAACGGTTTTTCAGAAGGCGATATAAAGACTCCTTTCGGAGGGTACCGGCGTTCAGGCTCACTGGCACGCGATAATGGAACTGAAGCAATGGATCAGTACATGCAAACTAAGACAATATGGGTTAATACTGCATAACCTGTAGCAGAGCGATAAATATTACGATATTTTCTGGTTCCGCATTATTCAGTGTATATAGATGATATGCAGTTGACCCACCCGTTGCTGTTAAGGTTAAGATATTGTTGTCAAGGAGAACACGTTAAATAAGGATTTCCATATATCCAGTCTGCGTAAAGCAGGCTTAATTCCCCGGAAGGACGTTTGCGTCGATTTTACATATCATGAGGTTAGAAGGATGGGGGAGCTTGGATATGATATTGAGATATACGAAAAGCGTGAAGTTTGAGGAGAGCTTAAGGCTGTATGAAGAAGTAAAGTCTGAGGTATTACCCGGAATTCGTACAATTTATTAATGTTTATGCTTATCAAAGAATAATTAAAAAATTTTATAAAACTTTAATTTTAGGTATTGTAATGTAACAACAGTATATGTATAATTAGGTGTACAATATAATACATATAAATTAGTACAAGAGGGATAGCTCTTTTTGAAGTCCCGACCATATTCTCTATCTATACCGTAAGCATTTAGATAACTCAGTATTAGAAGGAGGAAGGCAATGTACAGGAAAATCACGGTTCAACTGGACTATTTAAAAACAATCTAAGTAGCCCCACCATATACCACAGAGCACTGGCATATTTCTAGGGAGCAGAGCTAATTCTGCTGAGCGTTTAGTAAATCCTGTTGCAGAGTTTTCTTTTTCCTATCCTAGTCTTACCATTACTACCTCGTATTACTGTCGTACCTAAGCTCTCTAGCAATGAAATATTTAAAGGAGGTGATGTGTATGGCACAATCATTTCAATTAGCTGACAAACCATCTCTGCATTCTCGAAACGTAACCTAAACTTTCTTAAAGGGGGGCAAATAATTGTTAGGACTTGGACTATGGTATGTAGGTTTTGTCCTGTTCATTAACGCGCTCTGGATGATGGGAAAAATGTCTAATAAAGCCGTAATCCCCATGAACATCTTTGTTGCGGTGATACAAATCGCAGGTGTATTTGTAATAATCGCTATCGGAAAAGAAACAGCCGATTTCTATGGGGCGGCATTGACACTGCTGTTTGCATTTACCTACTTATATGTGGCAGCAACTCAAATCTGGAATCTGGATGGAAAAGGGCTGGGTTGGTATTGTTTGCCCGTTGCTCTCATTGCTATTCCGACCGGATTTCAAAACCTTGATACTCCGGGGCTTGCTTTGCTGTGGTTCATGTGGGCAACATTATGGTTTATGTACTTCCTGCTGCTCGGACTCGGCAAAAACATTGGTAAACCGACAGCATATTGGACGATGATAAACGCAATTGTCACGTTTGTCGGTGCATACTTCACTCTAACAGAAACATGGCCCTGGTGGTAATTCTATAATTTTAGATATAAGGAGGTGGGCTTATAAAACAATGGAATACCAAATGTCTGAACAAACTGTAACAAAAAATAATAAAATTATTATGGAGGATTACAAATGAGACATGGTGATATTTCTTCAAGTGCCGACACTGTAGGTGTTGCAGTCGTTAATTATAAAATACCCCGCCTTCATTCCAAGAAAGAAATAATCGACAATTGCCATAAAATCGCTGCTTACGCAACGGGATTGAAGGTCGGAATCCCTGGAATGGACCTGATAATATTCCCTGAATACAGCACAGAGGGAATTCTTTACGATGCAAAAGAACTTATGGAACTTTCAACTACTATCCCCGGAGAAGAAACAGAAATCTTCTCTGAATGTTGCAGGAAAAATAACATATGGATGGTAACCTCCATCACGGGAGAACTGCACGAAGAACACCCCAATAAAGTTCCATACAATACTCTTATTCTGATGAACAATAAAGGCGAAATTGTCCAGAAATACCGTAAAATTATGCCGTGGTGCCCCATTGAAGGCTGGTATCCGGGTGATAGAACCTACGTTTCCGATGGCCCCAAAGGGCTTAAAATCAGCCTGATTATCTGCGACGACGGCAATTATCCTGAAATATGGCGCGACTGCGCAATGAGAGGAGCGGAACTTATCATACGCTGCCAGGGTTATATGTACCCTTCAAAAGAGCAGCAGAGGAATATGGCAACGGCTATGGCGTGGGCTAACACCACATATGTAGCAGTTGCAAATAGCACCGGATTCGATGGTGTCTATTCCTATTTCGGCCACTCCGTTTTAGTAGGATTCGATGGCAGGGTTTTAGGCGAGTGTGGAACGGAGGAGATGGGCAATCAGTATGCCGAATTGTCGGTGAGTGCAATAAGAGATGCCAGAGCAACCTGGCAAGCACAGAATTCTCTATTCAAACTGCTCCATCGAGGTTATACCGGCAAGCTCGCATCAGGGGAAGAAGTCATAGGAGACGAAACATGCCCTTATGAATTCTACCGAACATGGGTAACTGACCCCAAGAAAGCTCAGAAGCAATCAGAGGCAATTACCAGAAGAACGGCAAGTGTCAACGGATGTCCTGTTCCATTCCAACCAGCGATAAAAGGACATTAGCCTATCCGAATTGGTAAGAATATTGCCGGCATTGACTTCAAAACTATGCTTGTTTTATAGTAATGAGATTTTTGGAATTAAAGGGAGTCGGGTTCGATACCCGACTCCCTTTATCATAGGATAGACCTTAGGGATAACTAAAAACACTCCGCCAGCTTTTTATAGATTGCCGCAAGAGATTCGTTTACCACTCTGATATCCGATAGCACAGACATAAAATTGTTATCGCCGTTCCAGCGCGGAACGATATGTGTATGTATGTGTTTATCGATGCCGGCACCGGCAACCCTACCCAGATTCATCCCCACATTGAAGCCATCGGGATTGGAAACATTTCTAAGCGCAGAGATGCATCTACGAACCAGCTCATAATGCTCCAGAAGTTGCTCTGATGTTAAATCCTCCGGAGTTGATAGATGCCTAAACGGGACTACCATCAGATGACCGGGATTGTAGGGGTAGCAGTTAAGGATGACAAAATTGTGCTTTTCACGGTGGAGAATATAATTCTCAACGTCCTTATCCTCAAGCGGTTTGGTACAAAATAAACAACCCTCTTTATCAACTTTCTTGATATATTCCATACGCCACGGCGCCCACAGATTTTCCATATCGTTCTCCTCAAAGATTATGATGCTATTGTAAATATGTTTACTGTAAAGGTCAAAGGCTGACCGGCATTGTTATTACACTGAATACTAATTGAACGCCGCTATGGATTCGACAAGCTCACCACGAGCGGCTTGGTGAATTCTCCTCACGGATTCAGCATGACCCCAAAAAGTCGTTGCGAGGATGCCGCAGGCAGACAAAGCAATCTCTACAATACAGTTTAATTCCCCCGCTCAGCATATAAATAATAAAAGGGGACAGACCAAATACAATAGTAACACAATAGACCGAAGACATGGGTAACAGTTAAAGTATAATCAATGATGATAACAACCAACCTCAAATGTAGGCAAAATCAGTCTTGTTATATAACAAAATTGCAACAGATTATCCATAAAACGTATAATAAATGCTCTGGAGGATGATTTTGGCCTACCCCGATAGTATTCTATTTAATGTGACCAAACCAGCGCGTTATACCGGCGGCGAATGGAACAGCGTTGTAAAAGACTGGCAAAAGACCGACATAAAAATCGTCTTGAGTTATCCCGATATCTACGAAATCGGCATGTCCAACATGGCGCTCCCTATACTTTACGAGATACTGAACCGGCAGCCGGATGTGCTTGCAGAGAGAGTATTCGCTCCGTGGGTAGATATGGCATCCGCTATTAAAGAAGCGGACATTCCCCTGCAAAGCCTTGAAAGCAGTCATCCCTTAAGTGAATTCGATGTGGTCGGTTTTTCGCTGGGGTATGAACTGACATACACAAATATCCTTAACATGCTTCATCTTGCCAAAATTCCGCCACTGTCCGGCGACAGGGATGAAAGCCATCCGCTGGTAATTGCCGGCGGCAATTGCGCACTTAACCCGGAGCCGATGGCGGATTTTATCGATTTCTTTGTTATCGGCGACGCCGAGGAATTGCTTCCGAAACTTTTAGACTGTTTAAGAGAGTTTAAGAGTAAAAAAGACGGGTTATGCAGAAAAGAACTCCTAAAACAACTGGCGACAATTCCCGGCATTTATGTCCCCAGCCTGTACACAGTGGAATACGAATCGGACGGCACTTTTAAAAGCATCACGCCGACAGTCCACGAAGCCCCTCAAGTTATAAAAAGACAAATAGTAGCCCATCTTCCGCCGCCTGTAACAAAACCAGTAGTTCCCTTTATAGAGGCTACGCATGACCGGGCGGCGATTGAAATAAGCCGCGGTTGCAGCCGCGGTTGCCGTTTTTGCCATGCCGGAATGACCTACAGACCGGTGCGCCAGCGTTCCCATGAAGAAGTTTTGGAAGCCGCCGGAGAGATTATCGATAACACTGGTTACGATGAAATTGCACTCGTTTCTCTAAGCACCAGTGACTATCACGAAATAGATAAACTGGTGGAAAAGATGATTGACCGATACGGTGAAAGAAATATCGCCTTATCCCTTCCCAGCTTAAGATTAATGGTGGATTCTGTAAAGCTGATAGACTCACTGCCGACTGGCAGAAAATCGGGATTGACCTTTGCCCCCGAAGCCGGTACCCGGAGATTACAGCGTGTCATTAACAAGTGCATACCGGAACAGGAAATACTGGATACCGTATCCGCCGCTTTCGAAAGAGGCTGGAAAAGCCTTAAGCTCTATTTCATGCTGGGGTTACCAACAGAAACCGATGATGATATTTACGGTATTATCGAACTGGTGGAAAAAATCCGCGCCGTGGGCAGAGGCATATCCGGAAGGAAACCAAATACAAGACTTAGTTTATCAACCTTTGTGCCCAAACCGCATACCCCTTTCCAGTGGGTAGCGATGGACAGCGAAGAAAACATAAAACGCAAGCAAAATATATTGAAAAGCGGACTGCAAAGGAAAGATGTGAATCCTTCGTGGCAGGATTATCCCAGGAGCCTTCTGGAAGCCGTCATTTCGCGCGGGGACAGAAGGTTGGGAGGGGTAATTTACCGCGCCTGGCAGAAGGGAGCCTGTTTCGACGGGTGGGGCGAGCATTTCAAATTCGATATCTGGCTGGATGCCTTCCGCGAGCAGGGAATAGACCCCTATTTCTATACCCAAAGGGAACGCCACCCGGATGAACCGCTTCCCTGGAGTCATATTGATACCGGCGTTTCCATAGAATTTCTAAAACGTGAGTACAAAAGAGCAATAGAGGGAAAAGAGACTCCCGATTGCCGCGACCATCCCTGCAACGCCTGCGGTATTGAAAAAGCAACCAATCTATGTATCTATAAAAATTCTTAATTTCTAAAAGAGGGGGAAAAACAATAAAATGGTCAAA
>DIFM01000011.1 GCA_002419135.1 Dehalococcoidia bacterium UBA5748
TAAAAAAGCCGTTAATAAATTGAATTGAAAGAACACATTTTTTCAATTATACAGCGCTACTGGCTTTTTCAGAGGTTCCTTAGTTTATTTGCTCTTTCATAATTTTATCCTCGCAATTACTGCTTGTTTATATATTTAAACATCTTCTTATATGATGTGGTAAAAATATTATACCCCCCACGTCAATCCCTCACCCCACCCCCCGCTTCTTCAGCTTATCGTCCAGCATCTCCCTGTTCATCTCAACCAGCATTTCGGAAATGGCTATCAGCTTTTGAGAACATTTGGCTCCGGCAATCTGCCTGTTCTCCATCATCTCAACCCAGATTTTCGGCATTGCTTCTTTTAAATGCGCCATGCCGCCGTCGTTATCATCCGCCGCATAATAGACTTCGGGGATGCCGGAAGTCAGTATCCTCGCAAGGCACATCGGGCACGGTTCGAGGGATGTGAATAATTTATATCCGGTAACCGTCGATGGTTTTACGACACTCTCGAAATGATTAAGTGTAACCATCTCGGCATGATAATCGCTTCGAAATTGCGGAAAAAAGACCTGATTATTGCCGTAACTAACAAGCGTATTATTGCTATCCGTAATGATACAGCCGACACCGAAATTACCAAGTGTAACGCTTTGCAGACCAAGTATACAGGTTGCCCAAATCTCCCGGTCATGGCTATATGAGAGGTTGAAACGGTAATCTTTTAATTCCGAATATATCGTTTTGAAAGACGGCTTAACAGTCAAACCTGCCAAAAGATTAATGCCGAAAGTTTCAACGCTTATGTATCTATTCATTTTAATACTTAATCCGCCATAAGAGCGTTAAAACTAATCAATACGCCCGATAATTTTCCCCGTCAAAAATATCTCTTGTGACAAATACCCATTTAATTATATAACATCCGGTCAATACCCTGTGTTTTTTATGACCTCACCCCTTTTAATTTCCCCTCTCCGTCTACAGAGAGGGGAAAACGAGGTAGATGGATTAGCTCTCCCTCTCTGCGTGCGGAGAGGGAGCCGGAGGGTGAGGTCTAATATTCGGCTATTGACATCAACTAACACCGACTCTAGAATAATTACACATACTCAAAGGAGGATAGCAATGAAAAAACCGGATTTGCTGATATTAGTGGTTGTCTGGGAACTATTATCCGCCTTTTTTGCGCTGATGGGATTATTATCTGTTGCTATAATCGTGTTCCCTGATGCTACCGTTTCAATGTTGGGCACGGCATTACCGGGATTCATTTTCGGCATCAGTATTATAGTACTTATTCTCCTCTCTTATATTATTATTTCAATAATAGCAGCCATCGGAATTATCAACAATCGAAACTGGGGGCGCATCATGGGCATTGTGCAGGCAGCCCTTAGTATCTTTGCACCACCGGTGGGTACTGTAGCCGGCATTCTGATACTGGTTTACCTGCTGCGCCCCGATGTAGAAGGGTATTTCAAATCGGTTGAGTCAAACGGGTCGATTCAGGAGAATACAGATAAATAAAAAAAGGAGGGCGGATTATCGCTCTCCCCTTTGCTGTTCTCTTAAAGCTAATAAACTAGCAGCCGTTCTTAATTATAGTGTTCTTCAACGTGCCTATGGAATCTACCTTGATTTCCACCACGTCGCCCGGGTACATCGGCCCGACACCGCTGGGAGTCCCAGTGGCTATGATATCCCCCGGCAATAATGTCATAACATTGGAAATGAAGTTTATAATTTCGGGAATGTTATAGATGAAATCGCTGGTATTCCCCTTCTGCTTCAGTTTGCCGTTCAGATAGGTCTCGATTTCTATATCCGAAGGATTGATGTCCGTTTCTATCCAGGGACCGATAGCGGCAAACGTATCAAAACCCTTGGCTCTGGTCCACTGAAAATCGGCTTTCTGCAAATCCCTGGCGGTAACATCGTTAAAACAGGCGTAGCCTAAAACATAATCCATAGCGTCCTCTTTTGAAATGCGCCATCCGGCTTTTTTTATAACTACTGCCACTTCACCTTCGTAATCAACCCTGCTGGAAGAATTTGGATATACTATGTTTTCATCCGGACCGATTACAGCAGTGGATGGTTTTAAAAAGGTAAGAGGTGAATTAGGTATAGGCATATCCATCTCTTTTGCGTGTGAATGGTAATTCAACCCCATAGCAATTATCTTCGAAGGCTCGCAGGGTGCCAGAAACTTCACCTGCTCCATCGGATAGAATTCCTTTGTCGGTTCGAGGTATTTGAAGGGTTTACCCACGTATTTCTGAACTGTATGGTCGTTCAGTACACCGTATTCATTAGTTCCGTCAATTGAAAATCTTACGTATCTCATAAAAAGTAATTTTAATGCAATCCTTCCATCAATGCAAACCTGATATAAAACTCAGCCAATTTATAATTGCAATAGAACTCTATTCTGTTAAGACATTGCTAAAATAGCGCCTTCTTGACACCGCTTGATTATGATTGATAAACTGTTATACTGCGCTGCCAGTAGCCCATATCTATTGTTAATAGGAGTAAAATGATCCCAGAAAAACTTGAAAGAGGATTGGTTTCGGTCTTTACAGGAGATGGTAAAGGCAAAACTTCTACCGCCATCGGTATTGCCAGCAGGGCAGCAGGACACGGATTCAAAGTTTTTTTCGCATTCTTCTTAAAAGCGGGAAACTATATCCACGGCGAAAAAAAATCTTTATCGCTACTTTCCGGGGTTGCATTCGAGAGCTACGGATGCGAAGGCTGGGTAGATAAAGATAATGTCCTTCCGGAAGATATAGAGCAGGCGAAAAAGGGATTTTCCGCCTCAAGAGAAGCTATGTTAAGCGGCGATTACGACGTTATAATAATGGACGAGGTTAATATGGCGATTAACCTAGGATTGATACCCGTAGATGACATGCTCAAGCTTATCGATGAGAAACCGGCAAATGTCGAACTTATTTTAACCGGAAGATATGCGGATGCCAAACTTATACAGGCAGCTGATTTGGTAACTGAAATGTTAATGATAAAACACCCCTACAACAATGGCATTCAAGCGCGCCGGGGGATTGATTATTAAACGTTTTTAGTGTTTAATTATTAAAGTCTTTTTGGAGGGCATAATGAAATTAACTTTAAGCGTAATTAAAGCGGATATCGGTGGCTTTGTAGGCCATTCCGACTCTCACCCCGAAATACTGGCGTCGGCAAAGGAAAGTCTTGGTAAAGCCAAAGCCGACGGCATGCTAATAGACTATTATGTAACCAAATGCGGTGATGACCTGCAACTTATAATGACTCATCAGCTTGGTGAAGGCAATGAAAAAATTCACGAAATGGCATGGGATACTTTTGTTAGAGGAACCGCGATTGCCAAGAAATTAAAACTCTACGGAGCCGGGCAGGACCTGCTGTCCGACGCCTTTTCCGGAAACGTCAAGGGCATGGGACCCGGTGTTGCCGAAATGGAAATCAACGAGCGCATTTCCGAGCCTGTCATCATCTTTATGGCTGACAAGACGTCATCCGGCGCCTGGAATATGCCTTTATACAAGATGTTCGCCGACCCGTTCAATACCATCGGGCTGGTAATCGCACCCAATATGCATAAAGGTTTTTCATTCGAAGTTCACGATGTCAAAGAACATAAAAAAGTATTTTTCACCTCACCTGAAGAAATATACGACCTCCTGGTACTCATTGGCGCTCCGTCGCGCTATGCCGTAAAATCGGTTTATAGCCGCGATACCGGTGAAATTGCCGCCGTATCCTCCACGCAAAAGCTGTCTTTGATTGCCGGGCGCTATGTCGGTAAAGATGACCCCGTTTGTATAGTCCGCTGTCAGGGGGCTTTCCCCGCTGTCGGAGAAGTTCTCGAACCGTTTACCCAACCTTCGCTTGTCGAAGGATGGATGCGCGGCTCTCATAACGGGCCTTTAATGCCGGTTTCGGTTGCCGATAGCAAACCGACCCGTTTCGACGGGCCTCCCAGAGTGACCGCATGCGGTTTCCAACTGGCAGATGGAAAGCTGATAGGTCCCCGTGATATGTTCGATGATATCTCCTTCGAAGAAGCTCGCAAACAGGCGAACTGGGCTGCGGATTATATGCGCCGCCACGGTCCTTTCGAACCGCACCGCCTGCCGCTCGAAGAGATGGAATACACCACTATGCCGCAGGTGATGGACAAACTGAAGGAGCGATTTACCGACCTGGAGGACTAAATGTCCGCACTGCTGATTGCGACTAATAACCGGGGCAAGCTGGCTGAGTTTAAACTCATATTTGCAGGCTTGCCCTGTTCTATTGTTTCCCCTGCCGATATCGGACTTGATTTGGAGATTAGCGAAAACGGCACCACTTTTGAAGAAAACGCCGCATTGAAATCAGTAGCCTTTGCCAAAGCCAGCGGACTTCTGACACTGGCAGATGATTCCGGATTGGAGGTGGAGGCGTTGGGGGGAGAGCCGGGAGTTCTTTCCGCCCGCTATGCCGGTGAAAATGCCACTGACAACGAGCGCATTAATTTCCTTCTTTCTAAAATGAGAAATATTCCCGATGGTAAAAGACAAGCAAAATTTCGCAGTGCTATCGCCATAACAACACCGAAAGACCTGCACACTGAGTTTTGCAGCGGCGAATGCCACGGTATAATAACTTTCGAACCGAAAGGCAAAAACGGGTTCGGTTACGACCCGGTTTTCTTTCTGCCGCCGATGGGTAAGACAATGGCGGAGATTTCAAAAGATATTAAGAATAATATCAGCCACCGGGGAAAGGCTGCACGAAATGCCATACCGTTACTGAAGAATCTGTTGAAACTTGTTTAAAAACCATAGCATTTACTTGTTTTACTACTCTATTTTGGTATATACTACACGACACTACTAAATATCGGGGGTGCATAATGAAATTATCCTGCCTTCAGGAAAACTTAAACCGCGGACTTATATATGTCGGCAGAGCCGCAGCTACCAGAACTACGCTTCCAATAACAAACAACGTGCTGCTGGCGACCGATGAAGGACGCTTAAAACTGGTAGCCACCAACCTTGAAATGGCTATTACTTATTGGCTCGGCGCTAAAGTAGAAGATGAGGGCACCATTACCGTACCTGCCAAATTACTGAATGAATTTGTGGCATCCTTGCCCAGCGATAAAATCAATATGAGCCTTTCAGCACGCACCCGAACATTGCAATTAAAATGTGCCCGTTTCGAAGCCAGAATCAGCGGTATCGATGCCAAGGATTTTCCCCCGATACCCGGTGTCGAAGACGGAGTTATTACCAGCATCGAGGCAGAAACTCTTAGAAAGGGTATTGAAAAGGTTGTATTTGCGGCAGCCACCGATGAATCAAGGCCGGTGCTTACCGGTATTAACGCCGAATTCGATGGCGATATGTTGACGCTTGCGGCTGCGGATGGTTTCAGGCT
Source organism: Dehalococcoidia bacterium UBA5748 (assembly GCA_002419135.1). Lineage (GTDB taxonomy): Bacteria > Chloroflexota > Dehalococcoidia > Dehalococcoidales > UBA5627 > UBA5627. Next base: position 5,424 of record DIFM01000011.1, read on the forward strand.
GGCGGTTTATACCATGCCGCTGGCGACACGTGTCGATAAAAAGACTACCGCCATAATTCCGGCAAAAACCCTTGCCGAACTTAACCGTATGGTTGCAGAACAGGAAGACCCGGTGGAAATCCGTCTAAATACCGCCAAAGGACAAATACTTTTTAAGCTTAAGGATATCGAACTGGTTTCACAGCTGGTTCAGGGTGCTTTCCCTCAATATTCCCAGCTTATCCCTCAGAGTTATTCGACACGCGCTGTAGTGGATATTGCGCAGTTTTTAAGAGCTGCCAAGACAGCAAGTATCTTTGCCCGTGATGGCAGTAACATTATAAGGCTGGTAATTACCCCCGGAGTCAAGGAAGCGCCCGGAAAGCTGACCGTTGCCGCACGCTCTGAAGAAATCGGTGATGATGTGGGTGAAGTCGATGCTCTGGTTCAGGGTGATGAAGCAAAAATTGCTTTCAACAGCAAGTATCTGGCAGATATACTGAATGTGTTACGTGAATCACAGGTTGCCCTTGAAGTAACCAGCCCCTCCAGCCCCGGCGTCTTCCGCCCGGTGGGAGTGGATAATTACATTCACGTTGTAATGCCGATGTTTGTTCAATGGGATTAAAAAAGACACATACAATTGTCAAAATCAATATGCCTGGTTTTAACTACCAGGTATATTTTTGTACACATATATAAACCCAGCAGCAGTTTGACGGATTTAAAAAAATAGTATAAAATTAGGTCAGTTTTTTGCCTGTATTAGTAATTTGAGGTTATTAATGAACAGAAATAAATGGCTTGTTATTATTCTACTCGCAGTCATTTGTGCACTGGGTATTGTTATCTCTTCCTACGCCGATTATTTATTGTTATCCAGATTACCGTGGCTTTTAGCGGTATCCACGATAGCCGGTATTATTTTAGGACTACTAAACGTAAGGTTCAAGAGTAAAACAGTAGTTGAAGACGGAGAAATATCCAGACATGGAATCGGAGCCTTTATTCAGCACTGGCTAACAGGGCTTGGCATCTTTTTACTAATAATCTCAGGTTTTATTATGGGATTTTTATTTTTCCCACCCATCGCTGATACTCCCAAAAGCGTACTTTTCCCTCTGAATATGCACTTCATCGGATTGAACATCACTTTATTGGGCGGTTTTTACTTTTTAACCGACTATATTTTATCCGGCAGATTTTCAATACTAATGCCCAATATTAAGGATATAACGCAAGGTACCATAGGGAAATATCTGCTAAGAAAGAAATGGACTGCTGAAGGTAAATATCTTTCCTCGCAGAAATCAGCGTTTTTAGCCACCGCAATTTTAGGCGGCGCTCAAATTATTACCGGGTCTATCAAGGTTATGGGGCATTTTTGGGATATCCCATCCGCAACACTGGCGATAACAACAGCAATACATGATATATTTTCCCTGCTTTTTATTATCATGCTTTTGATACACATATTATTTGTCTTAGTATTTGCGGAGCATAGAATACTGCTGAAATCTTGGTTTACCGGTAAGGTCAGCGAATCCTATGCAAAGGAAAAACATGAGGACTGGTACGATGAACTTACAAAACAGAAAAAATAAAAATTGCTTAGGTAAATCTTCAGGGGAATTAAATGAAAAATAAAAAATTATTACTTTTTTTTATAGTTCTTCTGTTAACAACATTACCACTAAATGTTAGTTGCAGCAGTAATGATGAAGGAGCCGTACAAGCAGAGAATTCGTCGTTATCAGCATTTTTTTTGGATATAGGTTATGAAAACTGTTTGATGTGCCACGGCGAAAGCGATGCAAACCGCAAAAGAAATTTTTCATTACATTGCCTTAATTTTGATCCACTGAGTTATACCAAAATAGACGACGAAAGTTATTCCCCAACCATTACAGATTGCCTCATTTGTCATACACCACACCAGTCGGAAACAAGAAGAACTAATTATAATTGTGCAATATGTCACCAGCATATGGCATGGTAACATATTTTGTGTAAAATTATAGAGGGTTGAAAAAAGTGGCGCTTTCCTTCAAGGTTTTATTGAGAAAAATAAAACAACAAGGGAGGAGAAGATTTTAGAAATGGTCAAAGCAGATATGCCCCAGGCAGTTGGAGGATATCTAAGCGAGATAATGAGATTGGAACTCACCAAGTTCTTAGGTAGACAACCCTATGAAAGAGCGGATGAGGAGGTAAATCATCGCAACGGCTCATATCCGCGCCGCTTTACACTTAAAGGCATCGGAGAAATACCGGTGCTGGTCCCCCGGGATAGAAAAGGAGAATACCAGACCAGGGTCATCCCAAAGAGTAAACAATATGAGGATGAATTGAGACAGGATATTGCTGTGATGTTCTTAAGCGGGAATAAAAGGATATAGATAAATAGTCACCTATTTTATTTAAGAAACCTCTGAAAAAGCCGTTAGTGCTGTACAATTGAAAAATATGTTATTTCAATTCAATTTATTAACGGCTTTTTTACGTTTTCTATCGCATTTTACACTCTTGTTGCCCATCTTTTT
>DIFM01000048.1 GCA_002419135.1 Dehalococcoidia bacterium UBA5748
CTCTCCGGTATTAGCTTCACCAAATCCAGCGTCCTTTTCCCTATATCTCCCAACCAGTCATCCTCGCTCTTGACCTCTTTCCATAAATCCTTTAATGTTATTGCGGTCATGTCTTTTATGAGCATAGGGCGTTCCTCCTTTTTTTGTTTTTTTGCTTAACTTGAAAGGATACGCCCTTTTCTTTTCTCTTGAAAGAATTTACACAAAAAAGTTTACACTACCATTTTATATCAAATCTTTTATACTTAAATAGTAAAAGATGTATAATAGATGACATACGGAGGTACTATTATGGGTATAGTTTTAGGGTATGTACTCGGTGGTTTGCTTGCTTTAACCGGCGGAGTATTTACATACTTCTGTATAAGCGAGTTTACTGTTTTTGCATTCCATTTGCGGTATTTCATGACTGTTTCTCCTTTTTCTCAGCCATTATTCTACACATTTTAATGCCTATCTGTTAATGGGGAGCAGTATATTCGCCCCTCACGAATTCAGAGTGACAGTATTATTTCGTCATTGCGAGCCCCTGATTTATCAGGGCGATAATATAATCGACGCTGCTTAGTTCGACAAGCTCACTATGAGCGGCGTTTTTAAGCTCACGATGAGCGGCGTTTTATGGCTCACAATGAACGGCTTTTTTAACCTCACTATGAGCAGCTTTTTAAGGCGCACCACGAGCGGCTTTTTAAGGCGTACCACCGGCGGTGTTGCGGGATTTTTAGATTGCTTCGCACTGCTGCGAATCCTAATAATGAAAATATTTCTATTATTTATACCTCTTAACCTCGAAACGGTAAAGCTGCACTTTTTCATTCGGCATAATACCGGCTTTGCGGCGGCAGATGTCAATTTGCTGCTCAGCCGTATCCACTCCCTCAAGGTCCGGCAGCAGCAGCCCCTTACGATAATCTCTCTCCACGATGACTCCGTATTTTTTCGGGTCCAGGTCTTTAATATCCTCAACAGGTTCGGGAGCAGTTAAAATATCCACACTGTAATCCAGCTGTGCCAATTCATCCGCAGTAACGGGCGAAAACCTCGGGTCGCGCGTTGCCGAACTGATGGCGTTGGATATGATTTCTTCGGCGATATTATCATGTGCCGGCTCGAATGTTCCGATGCAACCGCGAAGCTGGTCGAATTTATGCAGGGAAACGAAGACGCCCGCCTGTTGCTGAAAGAGTGGAGGCAGGGGGTCGGGGGGCTCGATAATTCTGCCTTCATTAATGTAAGTTTCTATAGTATTCTTTGCCAGTTTGACCGGTTCGGATAAGTCTTTAAACTTGGCTTTTTTGATAATTATACCGGCATATCCGACGACTCTCGAGTAATCGCCGGACGTATCACCGCTGGTCTGGTGCTTTACCAGTTCCGCTTCCCTGGCTCCCAGTTCTCTGGCAGCCGTAATCAGGCTGACAACAGGTCCGTATCCACACATACTGATGTCATTTTTTCGAATTCGTTCCAACAGTTCATCTTCATTCAGCGCAAGAATAGGTTCAATAGCCAGATTGTCCTTTTTGAGAACCGAGTCGTGGTCTTCGTAGTGTGTCATATCGCTGGAGGCAATTATCAGCGCCTCTTTACCGGAATCTATTATAGCTTTGGAAATGGAGCGCCCGATTTCCCGGTAAACCGTTCCGGTGGCGTGCGAAAGTATAATAGGAACGATTCGAACATTCCTGTTAAAGTATTGAAGAAACGGTAGCTGTACTTCTATGGAATGCTCCGAAATATGAGCCAGGTAATCTTCAGAAAGAAATTTTGAGTTTGCAAGGATGCGTTTTGCCAATCCGGAATCGATTTTGACGTCTCCAAACGGTGTTTTCCATATTCCATCGGTCATAATACTGAACGGTTTACCCATACCTGTGTGGTTTGGGCCCAGAATTATACAGGTATCCTTTACTTTTACTTTCGATATTGTTGCTCCGGCGACACTTCCCGAATATATATAACCGGCGTGAGGCATAATTATACCGATGGCGTCTTCTTTTACGGTATTTTCATCGACCATATCATTTATCATATTTTTCAGTTCCGAAGGAGAATCGGGATAAAACATACCGGCAATGGCTGCTTCTCTTATCATAATATTACCTCCGTATCCGTTCTGATATTCAGGTCTGCTCCGCAGTAAGCGCAATTGCCGCTTTTCAGTCCGAGTATTTCGGTCTGATAACCGTGTCTTCGTATAACCATCTTACCGCAAGAGTAGCAGATAGTGTTTTCATTGTCATGACCGGGAATGTTTCCGGCATAGACGAATTTCAGCCCGGCTTTTTCTCCGATATCTATGGCGTGCTCCAATGTTTCTACCGTAGTGGGTTGAACGTTCATCATATTATAATTGGGATAAAAACGCGTCACGTGCCAGGGGGTCAGTTCTCCCAGTTCCTGTTTTATAAAACGGGCAATACCCTCCAGTTGAACATCATCATCGTTTATGCCGGGAACCACATTGGTAACAACCTCGACATGCATATTCCATTTGAACTTTGCTCTTTTGGCATTATCAAGAATGCCTTCCCAGTTACTGATTTTTGCCAGTTTTTTATATGCCTGCTGGTTAAATCCCTTTACATCGACACGATAGGCATCGAGATAGGGTCCGATGGTATCCAGCGCTTCGGTGGTCATATAACCGTTGGTAACGTAAACGGTGTAAAGCCCGTTTTCTTTGGCAAGTTTTGCCGAGTCCAATGTGTATTCGAACCAGACAGTCGGTTCGTTATAGGTCCAGGCAATACCGCTACAATGGTATTCTTTTGCCAGCATTACAGCTTCAATTGGCTGTATCTGCCGGCTCTTTTGCGGTAAATCCACGCAGGATATTTCCCAGTTCTGGCAGTCCCGGCAATGAAAATTGCAGCCCCAGCCTCCCAGTGAGAATACAGTACTGCCCGGGAAAAAATGAAACAGTGGTTTTTTTTCGATGGGGTCGGTAGCTACAGAGGATACCTGTGCGTAGTTAAGGTTATAGAGTTCGCCGCCTTTATTTTGATACATCCTGCATACGCCTGTCTTATCGATACCTAGGTTGCACAGCCAGCGGCAGGTATTACAGCGTACTCGCCCATCGGTCAATTTTTCGTATAGCATAGCTTGATGCATAATTAACCTCAATAATATTATACACTATATAAACACGAGTTGTTTTATCTGTTTAATCATGATGACATATTGAATTGCCAAATGCCTTTATTAGACAATTTCAGCCGGATATTTTTAGAGTCTTGCATATTAATTTTATATCAAATCTTTTATACTTAAATAGTAAAAGATGTATAATAGATGACATACGGAGGTAGTATTATGGGTATAGTTTTAGGGTATGTACTCGGTGGTTTGCTTGCTTTAACCGGCGGAGTATTTACATACTTCTGTATAAGCGAGTTTACTGTTTTTGCATTCCACAACCTTGAATGGCTGGCTATTATATTGCTGATAATGGGTGTTGCTTCGGTGCTGGGTGGTAGCTATCTCATTTTTAATTTGCTAAAGAAAAACTAAAGTAGAACTATTTCTTTTTATTAAGTCCTTCATATTCATGATAAATAATCTTTAATAGGTCTTTTGTATCGGACATAAATAATCGCACGGGAAAGCGGATTTACGCAGTTTTTCCGTTAGCAAGTAGAGAAAATTGAATTATACAGAAAACAAGACAAGTAAAAATGTCATTTTAATTGTTGCAGTAATGACATCTTTCCTGACCCCTTTTATGGGCTCTTCAATAAACATCGCCCTGCCTGCCATCGGCTCTGAGTTCTCGATGGATGCCATTTCGCTGAGCTGGGTTGTCAGTGCCTATCTGCTGGCTTCGGCTGTTTTTTTATTGCCTATCGGAAGGGTGGCGGATATCTACGGGCGTAAGAAGATACTCCTTTTAGGGATAATCATATTTACCGTTTTTTCTTTTCTGTTGGCTGTAGCTACATCGTCAGCTTTAATTATTGCTCTGAGGGCTCTTCAGGGGCTGGGCAGTGCTATGATATTCGGCACGGGAGTTGCCATTTTAACTTCGGCTTTCCCCGCCAGGGAAAGGGGAAGGGCACTCGGTATAAATGTGGCTTCGGTATATCTGGGGCTTTCCCTGGGTCCTTTTTTGGGCGGTATTCTTACTGAAAGCTTCGGATGGCGAAGCATATTCTGGGTCAATGTCCCGCTGGGTTTGATTGTAATCTTTATGATACTTTGGAAACTTAAAGGGGAGTGGGCGGAAGCACGGGGTGAAAAATTCGATTTTACAGGTTCGGTAATCTACGGAATCAGTTTGATAAGTTTCATGTACGGGTTGTCAATACTACCGGATTTATCTGCCGTATGGTTTCTGGCAATCGGGGTTTTATGTCTTTTAGCTTTTATCTGGTGGGAGATGAAAAGCAGCAGTCCCATTTTAAATCTGAATCTGATAAGTCGAAATATGGTATTCGCTCTTTCCAACATAGCGGCTCTTATCAACTACAGCGCCACTTTTGCCGTCGCTTTCCTGTTAAGCCTTTATTTACAGTATACTCAGGGGATGAGCGCCCAGACTGCCGGTATCATTTTGATTGCTCAACCTATCGTGATGGCGATTGTGTCTCCGCTTGCCGGCAGGCTATCGGATAAAATTCAGCCTCGTATTATTGCTTCTGTCGGGATGGCGCTGACCGCTGCCGGCCTTCTGTATTTCAGCTTTATAGATGCTGATACTACTATAGCTGTCATAATACTGGGGCTGGTGGTTGTGGGGTTGGGTTTAGCTTTATTTTCATCGCCAAATACCAATGCCATAATGAGCTCGGTTGAAAACAAATACTACGGGGTATCTTCGGCAATACTATCCACGATGAGAATGGTTGGGAACATATTAAGCATGGGTATTGTAACAGTGATGTTTGCCGTATTTATCGGTAGAGTTGAAATAACGCCCGAGTACTATGCAGCTTTTCTGGACAGTATGAAAGTTACCTTTGTTATTTTCGCGCTTCTCTGTTTTTTGGGGATTTTCACCTCGCTTGCCAGAGGAAGGCTTCGAAGAATGTAATATGTTATCGTTAATAATTGTTTTTAAGCTATAATAATCCCTTGATACGGGAAGGCTCATTTAATAGATGAGCTAATTCCAAGTCAATATAAAAACAGCTGTATTTTAACTCTTGATTTCGTCTGTATAACGGATTATTATGGAAAATGGATACATATTGTTATTGGTTGCTTTCTAATCTCTTACCCGAGGAGGTGTTTCAAAGTGGCAAAAGATAGCCTCGATACAAAAATAACGGAAGCCGTGATTTACAATGATAGGAATCATCAATCTACTCACCGTTATGAAGTGAATGCCGAGCGGTATAAAAAAATGATTGGGGGTGCTGAAGAGGGTTTTTTGTTGTTTGACAGCAGCGGGGGAATCATTGATGTAAACGAATCTCTTTGCAGCATGCTCGGTTACAGCCGCCAAGAGATGCTTTCTATGACTGTGTTTGATTGCGGGATGGGATTGGCTAATAGCCCGGAGAAATTGGTGAAAACGATTAACCAGATAAAACAACTTGGAGGTATTCATAATTATGACTCACAGCTGAAGTGCAAAATAGGTATAGTTATCGATGTTATAGGCAGTATACAATTTCTGGAAATTGATTCCGGGCTCATATTTTGTTTTTTCCAAGATGTTACCGAGCATAAAATGCTGGAACGCAGGGTTGAAGAATCCGAACGAAAATATCGGGAATTGTTTAATGAAGCGCCCATTGCGATTCACTTTCACCGGAGGCCAACCTGAAATCGATAAACTCTCTCTTCCCGGCCTGTGTTATACCATAACAAGCCAATACAGGCCTTTTTTTACCCCTGTCAATGTTTTCGTTTTTAACGCGATGCCGTCAAAGAACAGGTAAATATAGTTATCGGTGATAGTTCTTCTGTGATAGTTGTCCACCTCACGATTCAGACTGCAACAAATATTCGATACG
>DIFM01000029.1 GCA_002419135.1 Dehalococcoidia bacterium UBA5748
TTATGATGCAGCTGGGCGCCGAAGGCGTTTTCGTCGGTTCCGGTATCTTCAAATCCGCCGACCCCGAGAAAAGGGCTAAGGCAATCGTAAAAGCCACCACTCATTACCAGGATTACAAGGTAATTGCCGAGGTAAGCAAAAACCTCGGAGAGGCAATGCCGGGTATCGAAATCAAACAAATACCCGAAGACCGGTTGATGGCATCGAGAGGATGGTAGACATCCGTATGGAAAAGACATTAAATTACGCTTCGGAAATTGCCGATGCATAGAATAGAAGTCTGCATTAAACGGCATCTGCCGGATTCCTATGGACAGGGATTGGTAAAAGGCATCTCAGACCTGGGTATAAATAATGTTTCAGACGTACGTGTAATCGATGTTTACTGGCTGGACGCCGAACTTGAAAGAGAAGAGCTTGAACTGGTATGCGAACGGCTGCTGGCAGATCCGATAACACAGGATTACTCTTACGACTCCGCAATAAAGACAATCAAAGAAGGCATGCTGCATTCAATCGAGGTAGCTTACAATGCCGGTGTAGCCGACCCTGTAGAAGAAACCGCTATGAAAGCCGTAATAGACCTGGGAATAGACAGTGTTAGGGCTATCAAGACAGCAAAACGCTATCAGATTATGGGGAACCTCGATAAAAATGATATGGATGTTATATGCAGCCGTCTGCTGGTAAATCCCATCATTCAGCATATTGTCGGAGATAACCCGGTCGTTTTTTCCGAAAGCCCCAAATATAAATTCAAGTTGAAGCAGATAGATATTCTGAATGCTGATGACAGCGGTCTAAACACTATCGCTGCCGAGTTCGGTTTTAATAAAAATGAGATACAGGCGATAAAAGAATACTATTCAAAACTGGCGCGTAATCCGATTGATGCCGAACTGGAAACACTGGCGCAGACATGGTCGGAACACTGCTGCCATAAAACTTTCAAAGGTAAAATTAATTTCAACGGAGAAATTATTGATAACCTCCTGAAGTCGACCATTGCCAGAGCCACAAAAGAGCTTGATAAACCGTGGTGCCTGTCTGTTTTTAAAGACAATGCCGGCGTAATCGAGTTCGATGATAAATGGGCTCTGTGTTTTAAGGTTGAAACCCACAACCACCCCTCTGCCATCGAACCATACGGCGGAGCATCCACCGGTGTCGGCGGCGTTGTGCGCGATATACTGGGCACGGGACTTTCTGCCAAGCCGATTTTCAATACCGATGTTTTTTGCTTCGGCAATCCGGATATGGCTTACGAAGATGTGCCTGAGGGAGTTTTACACCCTCGCCGTATGTTTAAAGGTGTGCGTGCCGGCGTTGCCGATTACGGCAATCGGCTGGGAATACCTACCGGAAACGGTGCCATATGTTTCGATAAACGCTACACCGCCAATCCCCTGGTTTACTGCGGAACAATAGGGCTGATGCCCAAAAAATATTCACAGATGGGCAAACAAAAAGCGGGCGACCTGATAGTGCTTGCCGGCGGCAGAACCGGCCGTGACGGCATCCACGGCGTTACCTTTGCTTCCGAACAACTGGATAAGGATTCCACCGAGGTTTCTTTCAGTTCTGTTCAAATAGGCAATCCCATCGTGGAAAAGAAGCTGATTGATACCATCCTGCAGGCAAGAGATAAGGAACTGTTTGTAAGAATAACCGACTGCGGCGGTGGGGGGCTTTCATCGGCAGTGGGGGAAATGGGCTCCGAAACAGGGGCTAAAGTCTATCTGGACAGAGTCCCCTTAAAATATGCCGGATTATCATATTCGGAAATCTGGATATCGGAATCGCAGGAACGCATGATTATGGCAGTACCCCCGGATAAAGCAGACGAATTATTGAAACTCTTTGCCGATGAAAATACCGAGGCTACGGTAATCGGCGAGTTTACAGGTGATAAGAGATTACAGCTCTTTTATAACGATAAACTTGTTTGCGACCTCGATATGGAGTTTCTGCACGAAGGCCATCCGCAACTGGAACTACGGGCATTATGGTGTAAAGCCGGCGTTTTAGAGCCCAGAGATGAATATCCCGATATCGAGCAATCCCTGCTGAAAATACTCGGCTCGTGGAACGTTTGCAGCAAGGAATGGGTTATCCGCCAGTACGACCATGAGGTACAGGGCGGAAGTGTCTTGAAACCTCTGGTAGGTAAAAATAACGACGGACCGGGTGATGCGGCAATTATCAGGCCGGTGCTGGATTCGGATATGGGTGTCGTTATTTCCAACGGCATCAACTCCAAGTACAGCGATATAGACCCCTACTGGATGGCGGCTTCGGCTATAGACGAGGCTTTAAGGCAGATTATAGCGGTCGGCGGCAGCCTCGAGAGAGTGGCTCTTTTGGATAACTTCTGCTGGGGCAATACCAATAAGCCGGAAAGAATGGGGGCCCTGGTGCTCGCCTGCCGGGCCTGTTACGATATGTCGATCGCATTCGGTACTCCTTTTATATCCGGAAAAGACAGTTTAAACAACGAGTTTCATTATCAAGATACTACCATCGCCATTCCGGATACTTTACTGATTTCGGCTATGGGTGTTATAAAAGACAGCTCTAAAGCGGTCAGTATGGATTTTAAAAAAGACGGTAATTGTATTTATATTGTGGGAAACACTTATAACGAACTGGGCGGTTCCGAGTATTACAAGAGTATCGGATATTTGGGAAATGACGCCCCGAAAGTAAATCCGCAGCAGGCTAAAAAGACTATGGATAATCTCAGTAAAGCCAGCGAAAAAGGGTTGGTTAAAGCCTGTCATGACCTGAGCGAAGGCGGGCTTGGCGTGGCGGTTGCCGAAATGGCATTTGCCGGAGGTAAAGGCGCCAGGATTAATTTAGGCAAAGTGCCGCTTGGTGAAAAGATTAACCGCGACGATTATATTTTGTTCTCAGAATCGAACAGCCGCTTTTTGGTGGAAGTGGCACCGGAAGATGCGGATAATTTCGAAAAGACGCTGGGCGATGTTGCCTTTGCCCGTATAGGAGAGGTTATTTCAATGAATAGCTTGCAGGTATTCGGTATTAAAGATGATATTATATTAAAAACCGAAACAGAAAAATTAAAACGAGCCTGGCAAAAACCGCTTGAATGGTAGATTGTTCAAATGAATAAAACAAGAGCACTGGTATTAAGAGCACCGGGAACCAACTGCGATGTGGAAGCCGCTTTCGCTTTCGAGACTGCCGGAGCGGATGTCTCGATGGTTCATATCGGAGAATTAATCCGCCGGGATAAAGAACTGAAAGATTATCAAATAATGGTGCTGCCGGGCGGTTTCACATACGGGGACGACCTCGGCTCGGGAAAAGTAATCGCCAATGAAATAAGCGTGAAACTGGGAGACGACGTAAAACTTTTCGTTGAAAACGGATGTTTAATAATCGGTATCTGCAACGGTTTTCAAATACTGGTAAAGAGCGGGCTTCTGCCCGACCCTGCCGCTTTGAACAAAATACAAAAAACCACCCTTACCAATAACGATTCCGGAAAATTCGAGTGCCGCTGGGTAAACCTGAAAGTGAATCCCGACAGCAAATGTATCTTTACAAGAGGAATCGATAAGATGTACCTTCCGGTCGCACACGGAGAGGGTAAGTTCGTCGCTGATAAAGAGGCATTAAACTCTGTAGATATGGCTGTACAATATGCCGATGGAAATGATGTGCCGACCATGTCGTACCCCGAAAATCCGAACGGTTCCCTTAACTGTATTGCCGGTATCTGCGACTCAAGCGGGCGTATCTTCGGATTGATGCCGCACCCCGAGCGTTTCATATCAGGCAGTCAGCATCCCAGGTGGACAGGTGAAAGATTGAGAGAACAGGGAGACGGATTTAAAATATTCCAAAACGCCGTCGATTGGATTAAACACCTTTAATTCGGTTATAATGCCTGAAAGGTTTTGAATATTTACTACATAATGTCGATTATGTTATACTTATAAACTAATTAAAGCTCAACTAGAAAGAGGGATAAAATTGGCGGATACTGCTACAATTAAAGAATTATTGGAATCCGGAGCTCACTTCGGGCATCAAACAAGTCACTGGAACCCGCACATGAAGAAATACATCTTCACCAAGCGTAACGGGATTCACATCATCGACCTTGAACAAACAGCTGCTATGCTGGAAGAAGCCTGTAATTTTGTTAAAGATCTGGTTTCCGAAGGGGGTAAGATACTCTTCGTCGGAACCAAAAAACAGGCACAGGACATAATTGAGGAAGAAGCAAAGCGTTGCGGGATGTATTTTATAAATCAACGCTGGATAGGCGGAGTGCTGACCAACTTCTCGGCTATTCAATCGCGGATAGATTACCTGGTAAAGCTGGAAGACCAGCAAGAAAAAGGAGATTTCGCACGCCTTCCCAAGAAGGAAGCCTCTAAACTGGGCGAAGAAATCGAAAAAATGAATAAAAATATGGGCGGTTTCAAAGAAATGACCACCCCGCCCGATGCCCTCTTTATTATAGACCCGGTTAAGGAAAAAATTGCTCTCGTTGAAGCACAAAAATTGGGCATTCCGATTATCGCTGTGGTAGATACCAATTGCCTTCCCGATATCATCGATTATCCGATTCCCGCCAACGATGATGCCATCAGGGCTATCAAGCTGATTACCGGTAAGATTGCCAGTGCCGTTATCGAAGGGAGAGGCAGCGAAATGCCTGTTTCCGAGGAAACGGCTGAAGCTATAATTGATGAAACAGAATCTGTTCAAACCGAAGAGTAGAAGATTCTAGACTAATAAAATGGGGGAATGAACATTGGAAATCTCTGCTGCTTGTATTAAAGAATTAAGAGAACAATGCGGTGCCGGTATTATGGATTGCCGCGCCGCTTTAATGAAAACAGATGGTGATGTAGAAAAAGCCCTGGAGGTATTAAAGGAACAGGGTTTTGCCAAAGCTGCCAAAAAAGCGGACAGGGCTGCCGACCAGGGTCTTGTTGAGGCTTATATCCATTGCGGCGGACGTATCGGAGCCATGGTTGAAGTCAACTGTGAAACCGATTTTGTGGCCCGCACCGATGAATTCAAGGAACTTGCGCATAACATAGCTATGCAGGTTGCCGCTATGAATCCTGCATATATATCGGAAGAAGATATACCTGCCGATATGCCGAAGGAGGAAAGAGAGGTGCTAGACGTTAACAGCGTTTGTCTTTTGAACCAGGCATACATCAGGGACCCGTCGCTAACGATCAAAGACATTATTGTCGAAAACATAGCCAAAATGGGAGAGAATATTAAGGTTAGCCGTGTTGCGCGGTTCGATTTATCCGAATAAGCAGGATAATAAATGAGTGATACCAAGTATAAAAGGGTCTTACTGAAACTCAGCGGTGAGGCTTTCAGCGGTAACACCGCCTTTGGCATCGATGCCCCTACTATTGCCAAAGTCGCCAAACAAATCAGCAATATTGCCGCTATGGGCGTCGAAGTAGCTACAGTGATAGGCGCAGGCAACATCTGGCGCGGTGCAACAGCCGCAAAACAGGGTATAGACCGTGTTACAGCGGATTATGCAGGTATGCTGGCGACAGTCATAAATGCCCTCGCCCTTCAGGATGCCCTCGAAAAACAGGGCATAGTTACCAGAACTCTTTCAGCAATTACTATTGAACAGGTTGCCGAACCTTATTTGATGAGGCGCGCTATCCGACATCTTGAGAAAGGCCGCGTTGTAATTTTAGCCGGAGGCACCGGCAACCCCTATATGACCACTGATACAGCTGCCGCCCTGAGAGCAATCGAAATCGAAGCGGAAGTACTGCTGATGAGCAAGAACAGTGTTGACGGCGTTTACAGCGCCGACCCGCGCAAGGATGCAACAGCAAAGAAATTCGAGCATTTAACTTACCTGGATGTGCTTAACAAGCGCCTGCAGGTAATGGATTCAACCGCACTCTCATTATGTCTGGAAAACGGTTTGCCGATTATCGTTTTCGACCTTCAATCCCCCAACAGCCTGGAAAGGCTGGTAATGGGCGAACACATCGGTACTTTAATAAATGACGGGTAGTGATATGATAGAAAATATATTGCTGACAATGGACCAGAAAATGCAGACCACACTGGATGTGCTCAAGAAAGACTTGAGCGGTATCCGCACCGGCAGAGCCACTCCGGCAATGGTGGAGCATGTCAAGGTTGAATACGCCGAAACTACCATGCCGATTAACCATATCGCCGGTATATCCACCTCCGGAGCCAATCTGTTGATTATTCAACCCTGGGACCCGGGTAGCCTCAAAGCAATCGAAAAAGCAATCCTTAAATCCAACCTCGGGCTTACTCCCAATAACGACGGAACCTCCATCAGGCTGACGGTTCCTCCGCTGTCTAATGAAAGACGTCTGGAACTGATAAAAATAGTAAAAGCCAGAGTAGAGGAAAGCAAGGTAATAATCCGCAATATTCGCCGCGATGCTTCAGACGAATTGAAGAAGCTGGAAAAAGAGAAGGAAATATCTCAGGACGAACTCAAGCGGGCGTTGGATAAGGTACAAAAGGTTACCGACAGCTTTGTAGAGCTTGCCGATAAAGCCAGAGATGATAAAGAAAAGGAACTGATGGAAGTTTAACATTCCCTGTTTCCGTTCTGACCGAGTATGTATTAATTTGCCGCCGCTTCTTGCCATATCAGCGCTCCGGGACTTGGCAACTATCACTTTGTCATTCTGAAGTCACAAGGGTGACAGAAGAATCCGGGGGAGTGTAAAGAAGTCCCACACGAGTTAAGCATGGCATTATGATTTCATCCATACTGATTACCGGTTTATCGTAAAGGATTTAAAAACAGCGCCAACCTTATTGACGGAGACCTGTTTCGGAACAGCCTCTGTTTAGTGTATAATACCTCTGTATCGTGAGCACAAGACTGTTAGTTCTTATAGCTGTTTTATAGAGGTATTTTTGTACCGATGATAAAAAAGATTTCGCCGCTGCCAAATCATATAGCTTTCATCATGGACGGAAACGGCAGGTGGGCAAAAAAACGCAATCTCCCACGAAAAGCCGGTCACAGAGCCGGCACTCAGAATATCCTTTCACTCTTAAAAACGCTGGGCAAATACGGCATTAAGTATGCTACCCTCTATTCTTTTTCAACCGAAAACTGGAACCGCCCCGAAGAAGAGATTCAAGGCATATTGGACATTTTGGGTAAATCTATTAAAAAGGAACTTCCTAAACTTCATAAAAACGGAGTCAAAGTACGTCACATCGGACATCTCGAAAATCTACCGCCACAAACCAGGGAAGCCATATCAAACGCGATAGAATTAACCAAAAATAATACCACAATGACCTTAAATCTCGCTTTTGACTACGGCGGGCGCGCCGAAATCGTAGATGCCGCAAAGAAAATCATTACAGAAAATATTCCCATAGAGAATATCGATGAAAAATTGTTTGGCAGTTATCTTTATACAAACAGCCTGCCGGAAGTTGACCTGGTTATTCGCACCGGCGGAGACTTGCGCATCTCCAATTTTCTGCTATGGCAATCTGCTTATGCCGAATTCTATTTTACCGACGTTTTATGGCCTGATTTCGATGAAAAAGAAATCGAAAAAGCCCTTATATCCTTTAGCCAGAGAGAGAGGCGCTTCGGCGGAGTATAGATGCTTAAAAACAGGATTCTAACTGCCGTTTTACTTTTGCCGATACTGATAGCTGCCGTCTGGTTCGATACTCCGCTGCCATGGCTGACAATCGCTGTTGCCGTATGGGGCGGACTGTCTGCACTCGAGTTCCATAAAACTGTCGCCGCTTCCGGTTCTAAAGCGGTTCCCTTTACCATATTCGGCATCATTATGACCGTTATCTTTATTTTCTCCCCGCATCTCGATTTTGCCTATATGCTTCCGATACTTCTCACCATCGCTATCATTTTCCCGTCCGTCGGAATGATACTGCGCCGCAATAAGGATAATGGCTTTTTAAGCTGGATATGGACGCTGGCGGGAATTCTCTATATCGGCTGGCTTTTGAGCCATTATATATCGCTCAGAGAGCTGGAGATGGGACGCGAATGGGTCTTTTATGCCCTAGCGGTTACCTTTGCCACGGATACCTTTGCCTATTTTATCGGTAAAACCTGGGGCCGGCATAAATTAGCACCCGATATCAGCCCGAAGAAAACAATTGAAGGCGCAGTGGGAGGCGTACTGGGAGCAGTTGTCATAAGTGTTCTGGCGGTGTGGCTGTTCGCCCTGCCGATAAATTACGGTATTGCCGTTCTGCTGGGGATTGTAGTCAGCATTTTCGGTCAGGTAGGAGACCTGTTCGAATCACTCTTTAAGCGCAATATGGGGATTAAAGACTCCGGTAAATCCCTGCCCGGTCACGGCGGCTTCCTCGACCGCATTGACAGCATCGTTTTTACCGGCGTTGTCGTCTATTATTATGTAGTGTTGTTTGTTGGTTAGGATGATGCCTTTTTTAGTGACGGACAATGGCCGTCCGCCAATGTCATACTACTAAACTTTTCATTTTTACTATTTAATTTCCAGAATTTATAAATTGGCATTAATGAATCAAGTAGTTTAATGGTTTTTTCTTCTATCAATATAATCTCT
Organism: Dehalococcoidia bacterium UBA5748; assembly: GCA_002419135.1. Lineage (GTDB taxonomy): Bacteria > Chloroflexota > Dehalococcoidia > Dehalococcoidales > UBA5627 > UBA5627. Next base: position 8,607 of record DIFM01000029.1, read on the forward strand.
TTTGTCATCGTTTGTGCCAATTTAACTATATTATTTTGATTTTGTTCTTTTATAGTATCAGCGCAGTATTTTAAACTCTTATTTATCTTATTTGCCAAACAGATTAACTGAAAATCATTTAATTCATCCAGATTATTCATATTTCCATAGTGAACAAATTGATTTCTCGATATTTTCGTATTACTAATTATTTTTTCCAATTCATGAAGTATTTTAGAAACTCCATATTTTTTAACCCAATGGTTATTTTCTATAGTCTTTTTTGACACATCTTTTTCATCAATACCTAGTCGAAACACACCATTAGTTAATATCAATGCTATATCATATATGCTAACAATACTAACCATATACATATGCCGATGATATTGAATCCAGTCATACTGGGAAATCCCTTTTTTAGCATAGTGTTTTGGTTTTGGAAAATCTTTAATATATATTATTATATTATTTAACTGTTCTAAAACTTTAACTATATTCGTTGAATAATTAAATATGTAGTAATCGTATTGCTGCTCATCTGATAATATTGGGGCTTTTAAATGTCTTTGTTTACTATCCGCAATACAAAGTATCTCAGCAGGCGTTGATGTAATTATTGGTATTATTCCATCCAATGTATTTTGAATAAGGATATGATTTTCCAACTTCAATTTGTAGCCACCCCAACATGAGTACTTTGCTAAAACAAACTATATCTTAATTTTATTGCCTAATTGCTCTATATTCAAGTATATATAAATTATTTTAATTATTAATTAGTATTTAATGTGCAAATGGAAAGGTAAACATCGTGAGCCTGTCGAACCATAGCGGCGGCATAAAATAAACAAGATTTCCATTATAATTTATCGACAGGCCCAGAACGAACGGAAATCTTACCCCCAAGATGACAGATAGTGAATTCTTGCTACAACAGTTATCAGTAAAGAAAAGAACCAAGCACTCCACGTTTCTCTCCCTTTGGCAAAGGGAGATTAAGAGGGATTTTGGCAGGTTACCGGAATAGATAGAAAAATATGCATCAAATCTCTCTCACACCCTCTTTTCCAAAGAGGGAAGGTACCGCAAATGCTCGTGTCATGCTGAATTCGTGAAGGGCGAATGAAGCATCCGGGGAGGGGTATAAGTTTTTTTGAACCCCACCCCCAAGATTCTTCATCCCGACCAGTCGGGATTCCAGAATGACAGTCTTTGATAGTAAACAGTGTCAATCAAAAACATCTTCAGCATAGCCTCAAATCCTCAATTGTAGTATTATATTACTATTATGACTGATTCGATCACCAATCTGGTTGTTCTGGGTTCCACCGGCTCCATCGGCAGGCAAACGCTCGATGTGGTACGCGCACTGCCCGGCAGATTCAATATAATCGGGCTTGCCGCCGGTGATAATACCGCACTCTTAAAAGAGCAAATCAAAGAATTCAATCCGCAATATTACTATCATTCCAATAAAAAAGACCAAACTAATTTTCCAAATCAGCGTTATATTAGTATGGAGGAAATGGCTTCCCTGCCGGAAGCAGATACCATCGTGGTAGCAACTCCGGGGGGAGCGGGCTTAAAGCCGACACTGGCAGCGGTCAGAGCCGGAAAGAAAGTTGCCCTTTCCAACAAGGAATCACTGGTTTCCGCCGGCAGCGTCATTATGCAGGATGCGGCAAAATATAAAGCGGCAATTCTGCCTGTTGACAGCGAGCACAGCGCCATCTGGCAGTGTTTCGAGGGTGAGAGCAGGAAATTCGCTAAGATAATACTGACAGCTTCGGGAGGCCCGTTCAGGGGGTATACTAAAAAACAGCTTGAAGCAATGACGCCGGAGCAGGCGCTTAAACACCCTTCCTGGAAAATGGGTAAAAAAGTAACTATCGATTCGGCGACGCTCTTTAACAAGGGAATGGAGGTTATCGAGGCGCACTGGCTGTTCGGTATCCCCTATGAAGATATCAGCGTGCTGGTACATCCGCAGAGCATCATCCATTCGATGGTGGAGTTTGCGGACGGCTCTACCAAGGCGCAACTGGGCATTCCCGATATGCGCCTGCCGATTCAGTACGCTCTTACTTATGGCGAACGGGTGAATAACCGGGAAATACCCCGAATCGACTGGACTAAAATCGATAAACTGGATTTCGAACAGCCCGATATGGAGGCTTTTCCCTGTCTGAAACTGGCAATCGATGCCGGAAAAGAGGGAGGGACTGCACCGGCGGTATTATGCGCGGCGGATGAAGTTGCCGTATCACTCTTTTTGGCACACCGTATAAAATTCAACCATATCGCTGAGCTGATAGCAAGAACTCTGGAAAACCATCAGATTATAAAACAGCCGGCACTGGCAGATATTTACGCTGCAGACGAATGGGCAAGAGAAACGGCTGTCGATTTTGCAAATAGTTTGGAGAAATAATGAATATAATTATCGCATTTTTGGCGCTGCTGATTGTAGTATCAGTTGCAGCGCTAATCTATAAATATAACATTTTCAACCGCCGGGAACTGCCTTTAATGGTAGTGCTTGTTGCCACGCTGGCATATTTTTTACTTGCCATAATTGTCGTAATTGCCGGAGAACTCGCCGGTTCGAACGTAGTTATACCCGGTGCCGGCACGCTTTCTACCATAGTTGCCTTTTTCTTCGTACTGGCTATTGTGGTTATTGCACACGAACTGGGGCATTTTGCCACTGCCAAAGCCTGTGACGTTAAAGTCGATGAATTCGGTGTGGGATTCCCGCCGCGAATTATAGCCGTAAAATACGGTGAGACAGAATACTCCTTAAACTGGGTGCCGCTGGGTGGCTTCACCAAGATGGCAGGAGAGGAAGACCCGAACATAGAACGCAGCCTCGCCTCAAAGAGCATCGGGAAAAGGCTTTTAGTGCTCAGCGCCGGTTCCATTATGAATTTTATCCTGCCGTTTTTACTGCTTACAACGGCTTTTATGATTCCACACGATATCGTTACCGGTAATGTGACTGTTGCCGAAGTGGTCAGTAACTCTCCGGCAGAAACAGCCGGAATTGTTGCCGGCGATAACATTCTTGAGATAAACGGCAAGCCTATCAACAACACAGCAGATGTCAGCCGCTATATACAAATGTACCTCGGAAACGAAATGAGCATCCTTTTGGAGCGCAGCGACGGCTCTACCGAATTAGTTACCGTCGTCCCCAGATGGAATCCGCCTCCGGGTGACGGCTCGGTCGGTTTTTCCATCAGGACGGAGAATGCCGCCATAGAAAAAGAGAGCTATAATCCCTGGATGGCATTCAAAAAGGGAGGCACAGAAGCATTCGAAACTATGGTGCTTTTTAAAAACGGCATCCTCAGTATGTTCATCGGCACCAGTACTACGGCAGATTTGGTGGGGCCGGTCGGCATTGCGCAGATTACGGGTCAGGTGGCACAAGCCGGCATCAGCCCGCTGCTGGAATGGACGGCTTTCTTCAGCTTAAATCTGGCAATCATTAACCTGCTGCCATTGCCGGCTCTGGACGGTGGCAGAATTATCTTTGTGCTTTTGGAGTGGCTCCGCCGCGGTAAAAAGGTGGCTCCCGAAACAGAGGGGAAAATACACTTTCTGGGCTTTGCCCTGTTGATTATGCTGATGGTAGCTATCACTTTCCAGGATATCGGGCGTATAATAGGCGAATAAAGGATAATGATGATACAACGCAGAATTTCCAAAGCAATCAGAATAGGTGATGTCATAGTAGGCGGCAATGCCCCCATAGCGGTGCAATCGATGACCAAAACCGACACACGAGATGTGGCTTCGACTGTAAGGCAGATTAAAGAATTGGAGGATTGCGGTTGTGAAATCATCCGCTCGGCGGTTCCCGATATGGAAGCGGCTCTGGCTCTGGCTGAAATAAGGAAACAAATAAAGATTCCGCTGGTAGCGGATATACATTTTGACTACAGATTGGCGCTGCAAGCTATCGAATCGGGAATAGACGGATTGCGCCTCAACCCGGGAAACATCAGTGAGCCGGATAAAGTGGCTGCCGTTGTAAAAGCAGCTAAAGAGAGGGGGATTCCCATCCGCATCGGTGTCAATGCCGGCAGTCTGCCCCACGACATAGACCCGAAGCTCTCCACTGCCCAAAAGATGGTCGTTGCCGCCATAAGGCATATAAAACTGCTTGAAGACAGAGATTTCGATTTAATAAAGGTTTCGCTAAAGGCTTTCGACGTGCCGACCACCATCGAGGCTTATAAAGACATTGCCGGAAAAATCCCCTATCCGCTGCATATAGGGATTACCGAATCGGGGCCTGCAAAAAGCGGCATTATCCGCAGTGTTGCCGGTATCAGCCCCCTGCTGTATATGGGCATCGGGGATACGATACGCGTATCGCTTTCGACCAATCCTGTTGAAGAAGTAGTTACCGCTTACGAGATACTTAAGAGCCTGAACCTAAGACAATACAGCCCGGCGCTGGTCAGTTGCCCCACCTGCGGCAGAACAGAGGTTAATTTAATCGAGATTGTTAAACAGGTAGAGGAAAGACTGGCGAAGGTCAATAAACCGATAAAGGTCGCTGTAATGGGTTGTGTTGTCAACGGTCCCGGCGAAGCCAAAGATGCCGATATCGGTATCGCCTGCGGTAAAGGCAAGGGAATTCTCTTTAAAAAGGGCGAAAAGATTGGCGTGGTGGACGAAAAAGACTTCGTGGATGTGCTGATGAGAGAAGTGGAGGGATTCGAGGGATAGAAGATACTGTAAACAATTCCCTCATCCGCTATCCCGACAAATCGGGATAGCACCTTCCCCCGAGGGAAGGCGTTTTTAGGCTTCCCCAAGGGGAAGCTGTCGAGGTAAACGAGACTGGTGAGGGTAAATAAATAATAATTGGGGGTGACTAATGGTCTCCCCTACGGTGTTAAAGACGAAAGGTACACTAAACTGTCACTCTGAGCAAAGCGAAGAGTCTAAGACTTATCGATAACTCTTAAATTTTTCTCCTGATAAATCGAGCCGCTGCCGCAAAGTCTTTTCTATCTTAAATCCCTCTCAATCTCCCTTTGCAAAGGGAGAAATGATTATTATGTCAACTTGTTGCATTTAAATCGGTAGAAATTACATTATCCTCACAAAGACAAATTTTTACCCCCCCCCAAGATTCTTCGGTCCCGACGAGCCGTGACCTCCAGAATGACAATCAGTGTAAATAATCCACAAAAACAAACAATCCGCAAACAAGGGACTGGCAAATTTCAATGCAATGTGGTTTAATTCATATCTGTAGTTTATAATAACAGATATATGGAAGAACAAGCGTTAGAAAAAGACCGTCAGCCTTCGTACGGCTGGATGCCTTTAACCGCGGGAATACTCAGCATCTTCTCGGGGATTGTCGGCATTATCGCTACGGCTTTCGTAATTACCGTCAGCGTCGCTTTCGGTGCTGAGATAGCTGCCGAGGTTATGTCTTCGTTCGGTGTATGGGACATCGGCATTCCCTTAACAGTAATCTGGTTGGTCGCCATACCGCTATTGGTTGTCAGCCTGCTTTCTATCATCGGAGGCTCTTTTGCCATCAACAAAAAGAACTGGGTGATGGCGTTAATCGGAGCGGTTTTTGCCGTCATACCAACTCAATTAATCGGCATAGTAGCCTTAATTCTGATAGTTATTTCTAAAAAGGAGTTCAAATAAAACCATATGCGCCTATCACAGTTATTCGGGAAAACCCAGAGAGAGATTCCGGCGGATGCCGATACCATTAGCCATCAATTGATGCTGAGAGCAGGAATGATACGCCAGTTGACGGCGGGTGTTTATTCATATCTGCCGATTGCTCTCCGTTCAATGCGTAAAATAGAAAACATCATCAGAGACGAGATGAATAAGGCAGGCGGGCAGGAAATATGCATGCCGGTACTGCAGCCTATCGAGTTGTGGGAAAAATCCGGCAGAGGCGCCAGCTTCGGCAAAAACCTGTTCCGGCTTTTCGACCGCAAGGAGCGCGAACTGGCGCTCGGGCCCACCCATGAAGAAGTTGTAACCGACCTGGTCGGGCGCAGCGTACAGAGTTACCGCGATTTACCTCTGCTGTTATATCAAATACAAACCAAATTCCGCGACGAACCCCGACCGCGCGGCGGATTGGTGCGCGTGCGCGAGTTCGTTATGAAAGACCTCTACAGCTTCGATACAGATGCCGAGGGGCTGGATATCAGTTACCGGAAGATGGTTAACGCCTATAAAAATATCTTTTCGAGGTGTGGACTTCCGGTAATTATGATAGAAGCCGACAGCGGGGCCATCGGAGGCAAGGATTCGAATGAGTTTATGGCTATATCCGAGATGGGAGAGGATGAAATTATCTACTGCGAAAGCTGCGGCAAAGCTGCCAACGCCGAAAAGGCAAGGAGTATTAAAGCAAAAGCCGACAACAGCGAACCACGGCCGATGGAAGAGGTTTCAACTCCCGGATGCAAGACTATCGATGAAGTATGCCACTATTTGAAACTCGACCCGGTTAATACTATAAAAGCCGTCTTCTATATGGCTGACGATGAATTTATTTTTGTCTGCATACGCGGAGATATAGATGTTAACGAGGTAAAATTAAAGAACAGTTTGCATTGCTCTGATTTAAGGCTGGCTACCGAAGAAGAGGTTGCCGCTGCCGGTATTACTGCCGGATTTGCCTCCCCGATCGGGTTAAAGAATATAAAAACAGTAGTCGATGAATCGATTGCTTCAGGCACCAACTTCGTAGCCGGAGGCAATAAATACGACACCCATATTAAAAACGTCAATTTCCCGAGGGATTTTAAAGCCGATATAATTGCGGATATTGCACTGGCGGCAGCCGGCGACGGCTGTATACACTGCGGCGCCAAACTGCTGGCAACACGCGGCGTGGAAGTGGGGCATGTCTTTAAACTGGGGACTTTCTTAAGCGAAAAAATGGGGGCATATTATATCGATGCCAACGGGGATTCTAAACCAATCGTAATGGGCTGCTACGGTATCGGCATAGGCAGGCTTATGGCAGCCGCTGTTGAAATCAATCATGATGATAAGGGAATTATCTGGCCAAAAAATATCGCTCCCTACCAGATATACCTGTGTCCTTTGTTTTTAGAAAATCCACTGGTAACCGAAAAAGCAGAAAGCCTCTATAGGGAACTGCAGGAAATGGAAATGGAAGTGCTTTACGACGACCGCAACGAATCGACCGGCATCAAATTCAACGATGCCGACCTTCTGGGTATTCCGTTGCGTATCACCGTTAGCCCGCGCTCGCTGGAAAAAGGCTGCATCGAAGTAAAGTGGCGCTCGGAAAAGCAATCCGAACTGGTTGCGTTAGATAAAGCAATCGAAAAGATTAAAGATATGATAACCGGGAAATAATAACACGGCATTTAGACTATGCTTTGCCGGTAAAAATTAAAAAGATAACTTTAACAGAACAAAGAAGGATGGTTAAAAATGTTTTCTAAAATGCGAAAAATTATCATTTCTTCCATAGCCGGAGCACTCGGAATCGGCATTGCCGGCGTGCTTTTTGCTTATCTTATGGATATGGAGGAGGGAAGTACCTGGTTATGGATACTGGGATGGCTTCTAATAGGCCTTATTATCAACGTTACCATCGGCTTTACCCTCGGCAGCAAAAAAATCACCAATTTTGCTATGTGGGGAGTCGTGGCAGGCGTTGTCGGCGGTTTTCTGTCCGCTGACGCCAGCTATGAACTGTGGATGAAAATAGGCATTATCGGGCTGGCTCTCGGTATCGGTATAGGAGCAGCCGGCGCTTCCTTTACGCCTGAAGCACCCAAAACAGACAAAAAAACCGAGCCCCAGAAAAAAGATGACAGAACCATCACCTGTGATGAATGCGGCGCTCTGGTTGCCGAAGACGATTGCTATTGCCACGAATGCGGCACCGAATTCGAAGAATAGCCCCGTTAAAAGCATTGAAATCGATGCATAAACAGAGAAGCCGCTAAAATAAGCGGCTTCTCTGCATTGAAAAAGGAACAAGCATAAAAATGCCCGTCCTTCATCATTATATCAGGCAATAAAAATATTTCTTCCACTTATTCCCACACCCCGGATGTTGAAATCAAAATGTGTACTGAAGTCTCTTGGAGAGAATAAAAAAACAGCCCTGTCGGTAACCGACAGAGCGACAATTATTATATCTCTTTTGGTAATATATTTATAGCTTCCGTTCGCCCTGTGCCTGCCTAAGGGTCAGAGAACAGAAGCAAACGATATTGATTAAATTGTAATTTATTAACTATAAAACTACGCCCTCAGCGTTGCGCCCAGCGCGCCTTCCAGCTTCTTGAGTATCTGCTGGAGAACTTTATCCACTTCCTTATCTGTTAAAGTGTGTTCGGCGGACTGGAAAATCAGCCTGTAAGCCAACGACTTCTTGCCGGCTTCCACCTGCTTGCCGCTGTAAACATCGAATAGCGTTATCTCATTCACCAGCGAGAACCTGTTGATAATATCTGTAACCTGTTTATGCGTTACACCGCTATCAAGCACCAGCGCAATATCCCGAATTACCGAAGGAAAGCGTGTAATAGCCTGATAACCGGTTTGCTGCAGTGAGTATGTTAAGAGAGAATTGATATTCAATTCAAACATATAAACCTTTTCCGAGATATCGAAAGCGTTAGCCACTTTGGGATGCACCTCGCCGATAACCCCGATTTTATTGCCCTTAACAAGCACTTCTGCCTGAAATCCCGGCAACAGGCTTTCGTCGTCGCTTTGGCGGAAATCAGCATCTACATTTAGCGATGAGAGCAGGCTTTCGACAACGCCCTTAACCGAGAAGAAATCGAACGGTTGTGTATGCAACGGCCACGATTTTTCCTGTTCCGGATTGTACATAAGCCCGCAGACTATCTCCGGTTCTTCGGGCAGGTCGTTTTCGCGTTTTATGTAAATACGATTAAGTTCGAAGATGCGTATCGGACCTTCCTCGTGCCTCAAGTTGGACTGCAAAACCGATAAAAGTCCGCTCCGTAAATTGGTACGCAGATATTCCTGCTCGGCGCTCATAGCATTATCCAGCTTGACCGGTTCTTTATGTAATGTATTGGAAGCATAAGCCTTTGCCAGCATTTCTCTGTTGGTTAAGGAATATGTAATTATCTCATCGAAACCGAAACCGACCAGCGTGTGCCTGACCATGCTTTTTAAATCCATTAAATAATTAGGCTCCTGGTGAGCAATCGAGCCGGAAAGCAGCGTTGTGGGAATATTTTCGTAGCCGATGATACGCGCCAGCTCTTCGATTAAATCGACCTCTATATTAATATCGCTGCGCCAGTAAGGAGCTGTTACCATATACTCGTCGTTGGGATAGATATCCACCTCGAAGCCCAGCGAAGTAAGCGTACCTGCTACCTGCTCATTGCTGAACCCGACCCCCAGAATACGTTTAATTTCGCTTGAACGCAGATTAAGTGACTTGCGTTCCTGCTTCTGCGGATAGACATCGACAATTCCTTTTGCCGCACACCCGCCCGCCAGTTGTAAAATCAGCCGGGTTGCCCGCTTAAGTGCGTGAACAGTCAAATCGGGGCGGATACCCCTCTCAAAACGCATACTGGCTTCGCTGACCAGCTTCAGGTTATGGCTGGTATAGTGAATACCGGCGGCATTGAAATTGGCGGATTCTAAAAGTATCGATATGGTATTATCGGTTATATCACTGTTGGCTCCGCCCATAACACCGGCAATCGCTACCGATTTTTCGCCATCGGTAATCATCAGTGTATTACCATCCAGCTTGCGCTCGATATCATCCAGCGTTTGCATCATTTCGCCGTTTTTAGCGCGGCGGACAACTATTTTATTCGTTTTTATTTTATCGTAATCGAAGCTGTGAAGCGGCTGCCCGTACTCGAACATCACGTAGTTGGTAACATCGACGATATTGTTGATGGGGCGCACGCCGCAAGCCATCAATCGTTGTTTCAGCCATTCCGGCGACTCGCCTATCTTTACACCTGTAATCAGACTGGCAGAGTAACGCGGGCATAAATCTGCGTCCTCGATTACAATGGAAACCTGCTTTTCAATGGCATCCCCGCTTTCAGAGTAAGATAAATCGGGAACTTTTACCTTTTTACCGGTGATGGCTGCCACTTCCCAGGCAACGCCGATTACGGAAAGCAAATCGGGGCGGTTGGGGGTAACATCGATATCCAATACTATATCAGACAGAAACTCCGCCAGCGGCTTGCCAAGCGGAGCGTCACTAGCCAGCACCAGTATCCCTTCATGGTCTTTTGACATGCCAAGCTCCATCTCGGAACAAACCATACCGCAGGATTCGACGCCGCGAATCTTAGCCGGTTTCAGGATAGACTTTTCCCCGGTGTGTCCGTCGATAAGATGGGCGCCGACCGAAGCAAAAGCGATTTTATCGCCGATGGTCAGGTTGGGCGCACCGCAGACTACCGTTTGCATTCCGCTTCCGGTATTTACTGTAGCCAGCCTCAATCTGTCGGCATTGGGATGAGGATCGATTGCGGTAATCTGCCCAATAATGACGCCATCCCAGCTTTCGCCCAGGTACTTGATTTCGGATTCGGTGCCCGACATCGTCAGCACATGTGCCAACTCTTTGGGAGATAAATCTATATCTATGTAATCTTTAAGCCATTTAACAGGTACTTTCATAATTAAAACTGCCTCAAAAATCTAAGGTCGCCGCCGTAAAAGAGACGGATATCGTCTATGCCGTAGCGCAGCATAGGAATGCGTTCAATGCCCATACCGAAGGCAAAACCGGAATATACAGTAGAATCGATACCGACACCTTCCAAAACCCTCGGATGCACCATTCCGGCTCCCAGTATTTCCAGCCAGCCGCTGTTACTGCACAGCCGGCAGCCGGCGCCCTTGCAAACGATGCACTCAATCGACATTTCCACCCCCGGCTCCACGAAGGGGAAGAAATCGCAGCGGAAACGCGCTTTCCTGTCCGAACCGAAATAGCGGCGCGCAAACTCGTAAAGCGTGCCTTTCAAATCCGCTAAAGTTATCCCCTTATCCACTGCCAGCCCCTCGATTTGCGTAAACATCGGGATATGAGTGGCGTCAATCGCTTCATAGCGATAAACCTTGCCGGGAACAACTATGCGCAGCGGCGGTTTTATTTTTTCCATCACGCGCACCTGCATCGGCGAGGTATGCGTACGCAGTAGCATCGGGCGCTCCCCTTTTTCATTTTCGTAATCAACCCATAATGTTTGCATATTGTCGCGCGCCGGGTGCTCTTTCGGGATATTTAGCATATCGAAATTGTAGTAATCCCATTCCACCTCGGGACCTTCTACCGCCTGAAAACCCATCGAAACAAATATACGGCACATCTCGTCGATTACCTGTGAAATCGGGTGCAGATGACCCAGCGGAGGCTTACGCCCCGGAAGTGAAATATCGATAGCATCTTCGCCTTTGGCGGAAATGAACATATCACCAAGCGAAAGCTCTTTTTCTTTTAAGACTGCTTCAAGCTCCAGTTTAAGCTGATTGGCAGTGGCGCCGACGGTCTTCTTTTCTTCAATGGAGAGTGCAGCAAGCCCGCGCAATACTTCGTTAAGCCTGCTCTTTTTCCCCATATACTGCACACGCCACAGGTCGAGTTTTTTATTGTCATCTATGGCGTCGAGTTCACAAAGGGCTTGTGTTTTTATTTCTTCCAGTTGTTCTAAAATGCTCATATTTTTCAATTCTTGCTTTATTTTTATCTATGGATTATAGGCTATCGAGGCTAACAGGGTCAAATTATGGCAGTTGTCTGTAATTAAACAGTGATTCCTACTTTTTCTGCTTCGATACCCATCGAATAAATAAATTATTGTCTTTGCGAGGAGCAAGTGGTAAACGAGCGACGCGGCAATCTCTACCGGTGAGTTTTTAATGGAGGCGCCTTAAGATGTAATCAAAGTATTTCTTATATATGCGTATCGGGGTAATTATGTTGTATTGCAGGGATTGCTTCACCCCAACAAGTTGGGATTCGCAAAGACACTACCATATTGTTATCCTGAGCAAAGCGAAGGATCTTGTATGTTGACAAGGTGATAAAATATAGTGAAGATGCAGCAGACCGAAGAATCCGGGGGTGGTTCCCCCCCACCCAAGATGCTTCGTCCCGACCGTTCGGGACTCCGGCATGACAAATCAATATTTTAACCGATATGGGCACAACGACGGTTGGCTGATAAAGAAAGGACAGGGTTTTTATGCCTGTCCTTTCCTCTACCGGTATAGCTTTTAACTAAGCTTCGTTCTCCATAATCTTCTTTTTCAGGGTTTCCCATTCGCTCATTTTAAGAACGCAGAGATTCCCCTCTTCCCCGATTTCGACTTTATCCTCTTCGATTTTTACTACCGGGCAGCAACTCTTTTCGCCGCAAAGGGTGATAATTTTCATTTTCCAACCTCCATAATTAATTTATACATTTCTGTATATATCCTTATTATACAATACTGAGAGGAGCTTGTCATAGACAAAAGTCACAAATCGGCGACAATATCTCATATTATTATCAGAACATATGTGCTATTATCATTGAGAACAATCACTCCCCCGCTTGACAATTATTCGTTTTGACAGGGGAACTGATGCACAGGAGAAAAAGATATGACCGAGAGAACAGGAAGAGGCGCACCGGCGGGCAACCAGTATGCGCGTAAGCACGGCTTTTATTCGCGTGTTCTGGATGAAGATGAGCAAATCGACTTCGAGCTGGCAACCATCGTCTATGGCATCGATGATGAAATAGCCTTGCTGAGAACCAAAATAAAGTCGGTCTTAAGGCATGACCCCGAAAACATGGAGCTGATAATGAAGGCTTTAACAACTTTAGGCGGACTGGTGAGGACCAGATACAACATCGGCAAGGAAGATAAAGCCGGACTAAAGGAGGCCGTATCAAACGTATTAAAGGATGTCGCACTGCCATTGGGCATCACCATCGGGAAATTGTTTGATAAATAGGCTGCGCCCCTACCAGAAAGAAATCGCCGTTGCCGTGCTGGACAGCATTTTCCACCATAAGGGTATTACCTTTTCGATAGAAATTGCGCGCCAGGGCGGTAAAAACGAGCTTTCCGCCCAGCTTGAACTGCTGTTATTAACCTTATTTATGTCAAGCTCCAAGAACCTGATAAAATGCGCCCCGACCTTCAAACCGCAGGCGTTAATTTCTATGGCGCGATTAAAAGACAGGTTGAATGACGTCGGATTCGGTAACATCTGGACGGCGGAACAGGGATATATTATAAAACTGGGTTACTGCCGCGCCGTTTTCCTCTCCGCAGAGCAATCATCAAACGTGGTCGGCAACACTGCCCACCTACTATTGGAAATCGACGAGTCGCAGGATATAGATAAGCAGAAATACAACAAGGACTTCAAGCCGATGGGCAGCACCACCAATGTAACCACCGTGCATTACGGCACCGCTTGGGATGATGCCACCCTTTTGGAAGAGGTCAAGCAGAATAATCTGGAACTGGAAAGAAAAGACGGAATAAAGCGGCATTTCCGCTATGACTGGCAGGAAATCGCCAAGTACAACCCCGATTATCTTTCATATATCGAAGCCGAGAGGATAAGGCTGGGAGAAAACCATCCCCTTTTCCGCACGCAGTACTGCCTGCTTCCCATCCGGGGCGGAGGAGGATTTTTTGATAATCCACAGAGGGCTCAACTACAGGGAGATCATCCGCGCCGGCACCGGCCGCAAAAAGGCAAGACTTACATAGCCGGAATCGACATTGCCGGTGAAGCGACGGATAATGACATTAAAAATGTACTTGAGCCGAAACGGGATTCGACTGTCATTACCATCGGGGAACTGGATTATTCTCAAGTAGACGAGATTGAAAGGGAGCCCCAGATAAATATAGTCGAGCATTACGGCTGGACGGGTAAAAAGCATACCGAGTTATATCCGCAAATGGTCGATATACTTGGCAAGGTCTGGGGATGCCGCAGGATTGTAATCGATGCCACCGGTATCGGGCTGACCGTAAGTTCGTTTTTAAGAAAAGCCCTCGGCGCAAGAGTGATTCCCTTCACATTCACTTCAAGTTCCAAATCTCAACTGGGTTTCAACCTTCTAGCCGCCGTAAACACCGGCAGGTTGAAGATGTATCTTGCCGATGGTTCCCGGGAATATATTGAATTCTGGCAGCAGGCCGAAAAAGCCAAAAGCTGCTACCGCCCCAACCAAACCATCAACTTCTTCGTCGATCCGTCTCAGGGGCACGATGATTTTCTGATGAGCCTGGCATTACTTGTTGAAGCCGGTAAGGACTATGCACCGCGAAAAGCTAAGGGGAACGGGTAAAAAGTAATTCGTAGGGGCGACCAATGGTCGCCCGCCTGTTTAGGACGGGCAATGCCCATTTCTGCAAATTATAGCCGGACTTTCCTGTGGAGATGATTTATTTACCTCACCCCTAACCCCTCTCCGCCGGCAGAGAGGGGCACATTTTCTGTTCAACCGATGAATAGTAACCTTTCCCCCTTCTCTGATTTCGGAGAAGGGGGAAAGGGGGATGAGGTTTTCCCTGGCCGGTGAAGCAAAGACAGAGAGTTAGTAAAAAAATTACCCCCTCGTTTTCAGAGGGGGTAACGAATATTCGATTGTTTTACCGGTAAACTTAACTCTAGTAAGAGCTGTAAGCCATCCTTCTGCCCAGCCAGATGGCAAATATAAATACCACCACAACGCCGATGCCGATCCAGAGCCACATCAGCCAGCCCGGCAAATTACCGCCGACCGTAAAAGTGTTGACGGCACTGGTTGAAGAATTATTGGCGGCATCAGTAGCAATTACTCTCCAGTAATACTGCCCGCCATCAGCCAGTTTCGGCAATTCCTCGGCTTCCGTTAACGTGTAAGTGGATGCCGTTAAACCGGTTTTATTAACTACGATATTGCTGAAACCGCTGTCGCCTGCAACCTGCAAGTTATAGGTAACCGGCATACTGGCATCGGTAACATCGTTCCAGTCGAAGGTCACAATTCCTTTTTCCTTAGAAGCTGATAATGGCAGGGTCAGGCTCGGTGCCGAAGGAGCTGTTGTTTCCATCGTAAATGTCAATTGAATTGCATTGATTCCATCGGTTACTTCGACTGTATTAGCCCCGCCGTCACTGGCAGGAACAGTAAAGGTGGCATTTGTAAAAGCGCCGGTCAAGGGAAGTATTGCGGTAGCAACAACCGTTCCCGCATATTTTATTGTCAGGGTGTTACCGGCCTTAAAACCTTCGCCGCTTACAGTAACCGCAGTGCCTACATTACCCAGGGTCGGCGTAATCGTAGCGCTGGAGGTAACTGTAAAATTTTCCGTTTTAGTGGTAGTTCCATCAGTAACGGCAAGTGTATGAGCGCCGCCGGCAATGGTTGGAATAATAAAGGCAGCCGTGAAACCGCCGTTGGCGCCGGCAGTTACTGTCCCCATATTCGGGATTGCTAAACCATCTATAGTAAGCGTAATGTTGCTGCCCGCCGCAAAGTTGGCGCCGCTAACGGTAATAGTATCACCGACTTCGCCGCTGGCAACATTCAGGGTCATGGATGCATCTACAATAGTAAAATTGGAGCTCACTGTTGTACCTGCTGTTACCTGAACGTTATAAGTGCCGGTTGCCGTAGCGGGAACTACAAAAGTGGCTGTGAAACCACCAGTGGCATCGGTAACCGCAGGAGTAAGAGTGATTGCATTATTATTAAACAAGGCTATAATGGCGGTACCTCCGGCAAAGCCTTTACCGGTTAAGGTAACCGTTGTTCCGGCAATACCCTGGGTTTTATCCATTGTCATAGTCGGTGTAACCGTATATGCCTGTTGAATAGTGCCCACTTTTATAACGTGAGCCCCGCATACCGCAGCCGGCACTGTGATTTGCTGGCTGAAATTGCCGAGCGCATCCGTGATAACAGTGCCTACAATCTGTGTATCGAACAGAATGTTAACACTGGTATTAGCTGCAAAAGTAGTCCCGGTAACCGTCACGGTATCACCAACGTTACCGGTGCTATGGCTTATTGCAAGAACGGAATTTAAAAGAACCTCGAAGGTAGTCGAAGCATTTATAGTAGTGCTATCTTCGTCTTCTACCTTAATAGTATATGTTCCGGCAGCCAACCCGCTCGGAATCGGCATAGTGAGTGTAAAACTGCCTAGATTAGTAGTCCTTTTATAAGTGGCATCGGTAACCCAGGTAAAATCGGTAGAAGCGACAGCAACCCCGTTTAAGAATAAAACTATTCCGTTTCTGTAAGCAAAACCGGTGCCGTTAATTGTCAGCACAGTTCCCGCCTGACCGGATGTCGGTGTAACAATCAGCTTGGGCTTAACCGTAAAATCAAACTCAAATGCTGCACGGGAATCTTCGCCGGTAATCTTTATTTTCTGCGTACCGATTATGCTTTCCGGGATGACGAAGTTCAACTCAAAGCTTCCGTTATTTTCAGTGTATGGATTACCTACAGTGCCGCTGATGTCCCTGTTGGCAAAGGTTACTATCAGGGCTTCATCGGGAGCAAAACCAGAACCGGTAACAATAACCTCGTCACCGACATAGCCGTTATTTTTATCGATTGTCGCATTAGCTATACCCATAATCTGAAACGGAACTACTTTAAGAATCGGTGTAGTCGAAGTACCTGGTCCAGTTGGCGAATAGTCATACTTAACAAAATAAAAGTAATAAGTGCCACCATGCAAAGCAGCTAAGTCAACAGTACCATGCTTAAGACTACTCGGGATTACTAAATTTCGTGTAAAATTAACTCCAGGGTAAACCGCACAGGCATCTTCCCATTCATAAAAAGTGGTAACATCCACGCCTATATCATCATTAACTTCAGCTTTCTGATTGGATAAATATATACTGAAATGAGCATTAGTTTCTCCTGAACCACTAAAATTAACAGTATGACCTACTAAACCTTGTGCTTTGCCATAATAAGGATTTGTTGTAGAATCACCTGTGACATTAGTCACTGTTACTGTATCAATTAAAGCCGCCGAAGCAATAGAAGCCGGAAGAATTGTCAGCATTAACGCTAACGTAACAACTACTCCCAGCATTCGCAATATTCCCTTTTTCACAAATTTCCTCCCCGAATAATTTATTGTTTATCCATCTTGATGTTTTATATTCAATATATTGTTATCTAGGATAAACGGATACCGAATTTTTGTCAAGCTAAACCATACGTAATTTATAACGCATTCAGCTATAAAAAGTTAGCCCGGCTAAGATATTTTTTTTCCGCCATAGCAATATGACAAAACAGTGTTGACCATATTAGAACATTTGTGCTATTTTTATATCACTCGGCAGGATATTAGCTGAAGGAATAGACAACGGAGCTGTAAGTTATGGAAACGGAATCAATATTGGATGCTGAGCTGGATTTACTCCCCGAATACTGTCATTACCGCGACGAAGGCTGTGAATTTGCGGAGTCGTGCCTGAACTGCCCTTTTCCGCAATGCATATTCGAGGAAGCGGGCGGAAGAAGAAAATATCTCAAGGAGCAGAGGAACAGCGAAATTTTAAGGTTGTACGACAACGAGAAAAAAAGTGTTAAAGAACTGGCAGCCATTTTTAACCTGAGCGTCCGCACTGTTCAAAGAGCGCTTAAGGAACAAAGTTAAAACTATGGTACTAATTGGCTTGATTATCCCTCATCCGTCATCCCGATACATCGGAAAGATGGCTTCCCTCGGGGGAAGCTGTCGAACATAGTGAGACTGATGAGGGTAGTAAAACACAATAAAGACAACAGGAATTAAAAACCTCTCCACTATCCCCTCTCCGCCGGCGGAGAGGATAACTTAAAAGGGGTGAGGTATTAAAAAGGAGACCTATGACAAGCGATAATTTTAACCCGTCTCATCTGGAACAAACGGATTTAGCACGTATCCGAAATTACCATCAAATGCTGGATTTCTACAACGGCAAACAATGGCAGAGCCGCAGTATCCGCGGTGAAAAACAGCTTTCATTCAACTATGCGCGCACCATTATCGACAAGGTAACCGCCTATATGATGGCGGGCGTACACTGCAAAGTGAACACCGCAGACGACTCCGAAGATGCAAGGGAGAAAACCTCAAAAGCGGAAAAGGCATTGCAGGGGGCATATATCGCTAACAATCTGGAGCAACTTGATTTCGATACCGAAACCGATTGCGCCATACTGGGAGACGCCTGTTATAAAGTAACCTGGGATGCGCCGGAAAAGCGCGTACGGGTAACCGCTCCCGATGTATCCGGTATCTATGCCTGGTGGCTGGGCGACGATACAGCCAAAATATGGCGTGTTGCTTCAAAATACAGTCTGACTGCCGATGAAAGCACAATGCTTTACGGCGTTAAACCGGCTGGGAAGACGGTAAAAATCGTCGAGTTTTGGACTGACAACCTGTTCGAATTGTGGCTGGATGGCAATCTGATTGAAAAGAAAGCCAATCCCTACGGCTTTATTCCCTTCGTTATTTTCCCCAACCTGAGAAAGCCCAAGATGTTCTGGGGGGAATCGGACATTACACAACTGGCGGAATCGCAATGCGAACTCAACCGCGCTATGAGCCAGCTGTCACGAATACTGGAGCTATCGGGGAACCCGATTGCCGTACTGGAAAACGTGGAGCAGTCCGAGGATATTGCCGTCAGCCCGGGAGCCGTCTGGAACATTCCGGAAGAAGCCAAGGCATACCTTCTGGATTTATTGCAGGGGGGCGGAGTAAACCTGCATATCGAATATATTAATCTGCTCTACCGCACCCTGCACGACCTGGGCGAATCGCCGCGCGCCACCTTCGGCAGCACCTCCGGCAACTTGTCCGGAATAGCGCTTGAAATCGAAATGCAGCCGCTACTGCAAAAAGTGTGGCGTAAACGACTTATTCGCAACACCGCCTACTGCCGGCGCAACAGGCTCATTTTGAAACTGGCATCGAAATATACGGGGCTGGACTTCGGTAATTATAATTTGCAGATGGTATGGAGCCCGGTACTGCCGCGGGATATGGCGGGAGTGGTTTCCAACGAACAAATACTGGTGCAGAACGGTATCCATTCCAGGCGTACCGCCATGTCGCAAATCGGCATTGCATCGCCCGAATCCGAGTTTGCAGGTTGGCTGGAAGAAAGAGATGCCATACTTAAAATGAACAGTGAACACAACAGCAAACCTTCAGCGGGAAAAACACGTGAGAGAGTGCCGGTAAGTACCGCAGCGGAAGGATTTTAAGATAACAGAGGAGGGTTTTTGAATTGGAAGAAGAAATTAAAAAGCAAGAAGAGGATATGACACAAGAGGAGGCAGCGGGCAGCGAAAGCGATTCAGACTGCTTAAAAAACAAGCTCGGCGAACTTGAAAAAGCATCCGCAGGCAGGGAGCTGAAAATCAACGTATTGGAGCAAAAATTGACCGAAATATCGAAACAGCACAAGGAAACGCAAAACAGGCTCTCAACTGCCGTTAACAGCTATAAGTCCTTGATTATCGACAACAATGCCGATATCCCTGCCGAACTCATAAACGGCAACAGCATCGAGGAAATCGACAACTCGCTGATGAGTGCAAAAATGCTGGTTAATAAAATCAGGCAGGGGCTGGAGAGTGAAGTATCCGCAACGCGCATACCCGGCGGCGCACCCGTAAGAGGAGAACCGGACATCTCGGGTTTATCACCCATCGAGAAAATCAAGTTCGCAATGGGGAGGAAATAATACAACATTGTCATGCTGAGTTCGTGGTGGTCGAACGAAGTCCAGATATATCGGGAAAGGGTCAAACGAACGTAAGAGAACATTTAAATCCAATCGACGCCGTTATGGTTCGACAGGCTCACCACGAACGGCTAAAAGAAGGCTGAACACGAACCGCTTTTTATCTTACACTAGCGATACCAGTACCCGTTCGCCCGAGCTTGTCGAAGGGGTAAACGAACGGAAGAAATTAAATAAATAACCCTCATCCGTCATTTCCGCTTTCATCGGGAATGACACCTTCCCCCTGGGGAAGGCAAAACAAAGTAATCAAAACGTTAAAAAGGAGAAAAATAAATGGCTTTAACTTTAGCCGAGGCATCGAAATTATCGAACGATATACTGCTGCGTGGTGTGGTGGAAACCGTCATCAAGGACTCCCCCGTCCTGCAGCAAATGCCCTTTATCGAGGTGATGGGAAACAGCCTGACATACAACCGCGAGAACGCCCTGCCCGACATCGATTTCTATGACGTCGGAGACGATTGGAACGAATCGACGCCCACTTTCGAACAAAAGACCGCCAACCTGAAAATCATCGGCGGCGATGCCGACGTGGATAATTTTTTAAGAGCTACGCGTAGCAACGTGCAGGACCTGGAAGCAGCTATCATCGAGATGAAAGCGAAAGCGCTCAGGCACAAGTTCGAGGAAATCTTCATCTACGGGGACTCGGAGACCAACACCAAACAGTTCGATGGCATCAGAAAACTAATCGATACCGAAACGGAAAGCAACCGGGTAATAGCCGTCTCGGCAAGCGGAGGCGCCCTTTCGCTGGACGATTTGGATGAGTTGATTGATGCCGTTAAGGGTGACAAACCGGATATGCTGTTGATGAGCCGACGTTCAAGACGAAAAATCAATTCGCTGGTAAGGGGAAACGGCAGTATGCTGGCAACCGACCGCGATAAATGGGGCAACTTCATCCAGCTATGGGACAGCATCCCCATCGGCGTTAACGACTGGATTCTGGATACTCATATAGTAGCCGACGGCGTGGAAACCGCCACAACCGGCGGAGATTGTTCCGCAATTTATGCCATTCAGTTCGGAGAAGGCGCGCTGTGCGGCTTATCCAGCCCCGGATTTTTACAGGTCGAACCGATCGGGCAATTGGAAAACAAGGACGCCTCGCGCACCCGCGTCAAGTGGTACTGCTCAATGGCGCTCTTTTCATCCGTCAAGGCAGCGGCACTTATCGGGGTACAGGATTAAATGTAAAATTAACTGTTATGCTGGAGTCCCGGCGACGTCTCGGAACTCCAGCTTGTCATCCTGAAGCCATACATTCGCTACGCTCAGTATAAACTCCGGGTGACTGATGGATCCGGGGGGTGGGTAGAAGCAACACGGAGGTATCTGCAGCAACAGGGAGGAACGCCTTATTAGTATCCGCTCATCCTGAGCTTGACGAAGGACACGAACTCAGAATGACAACGCCGAGGGACTCTTCGCAAAGACAGTTAATAAAGGAGACATTATGACACTTAATGAAATAAGAACGTTGATAAGGTGCGACCTGCACGATGAAGACCAAAATAATTACCGCTGGAGCGACAATGAACTGGACAGGCACATTTTGCATGCCGTAAGCGACCTTTCGGAAGCCATTCCTTCACAGCAGACAGCTATTATCCCCACTACCAACGGCTCAAGGGCAGTGGATATATCCGATATTGCAGACAGGATTTCGATATGCGCAGTGGAATACCCGGTAAACTACTTTCCGAAACGTTATCGCCGTTTTTCGCTCTGGAAAAATACTCTGACATTAATTGACGGAGAAATCCCCAATGGTGAAAATGCCTGCCTATATTACGAAACGATGCATACCCTTGATAGCTCAGGCTCCGGCATTCCCTCACATCTTGAAGAGTTGGTAATCTGCGGCGCCTGCGGCTACGCAGCCATCGAATGGGCGGCCTATTCCGTAAACCGGGTTAATATAGGCGGTAGCGGAACGCCCGCAGAGTTTTTACGCTGGGGAAAAATGAAAATCGACTATTTCAGAAGCGAACTGAAAAGAGCGGGGCGTAAAAACAGCGTACGCATAAACCGGTTATATAAACCTTATCGGTTGCCTGTTTCCAAAACATCGGTACAAGAGCCCGAATAACCCGTTGCTGCTTATATTTTTCTGGTGGTAATCAGTACGGCAATCAGGATTATTACCAGTATGCTGCAAAGTATATTTAATATTCCGGTTATCGCATCTCCGCCCGTAAAACTGTCGATAAATAACAGCAGGCTTCCTATACCGTAAAAGACAGGCAGCAATATGTTAACCGTTCGGTCTTTTTTTAATAATACCTGATATATCTGCGCTCCCCAACCGGCAAATATCAAAGCAAATCCAAAATACAACATACTGCCAACCTCCTTCTACATATACGCAGAAAATTATAACCTGTTTTCGACAATTCCCTATAAAACCGGCTAAACAGCATTATATACAAAAACTGTAAGAATAAACAATAACTCTCAAAGGATAATATTATTATGAACATCTATAAAACGATCTGGGAAGTAATCGGCGGCAGACCTTGGACCTATATAATGCGCGATGTCTGGCACAAATACGAAGGATTATGCATCATCGCGCTGGTGGCAGTCGGGGCAGTTTTTGGACACCTGTTTTGGCCTCATCTGCCATGTTTATTTCTGGCATTTACATGCGGTTACATCGCCGGGCACCTCTTTTGGGGAAAAGAATATATCCCGAACCAAAAAGGAGGCGAGTAAACAGGATGAGGAGTCTATCCGATGAACTGTTAAAAACCCAAAAACAGGCAAGCCATATCCCTTACATTAAACTGGAAGCTCAAAATAAGATAAACGGAGTTACAAGACCGGATTGGGAAAGACTGTACAACGGAAACGAAGAAGAGTACTTTCATGCCTTAACAATAGCCTCAGACGGCTCTTTAATCCGGGCAAGAATCTCGCCCCCCTCCGATTCCCGCAAATTGTACATCCAGCGCGTTGTAAACCCGAAAGAAGATTCCGCTTTCGACATTTGGACTTATACCAATCAATATAATGCAGTAATTGTTGCCGCCGCCTCACTCGGAGCAACTGTCTCTATATTCTGGATAAAAAGCGACCGCAAGATACAATGTGTGGAAAGTCACGACTGCGGAGCGACGTGGTCGGGCGCTCAGCTTGTCGATTATTCCCCGACTACCGCTATCAACGGCATTTCCGCATCCTACAGGTCAAACGGCGACTTAGCGCTGTTCTTTGCCGACCAGTCTACTCTTTACGTTAAAAAGCAGGTTAACGGGCAGTGGCAGACAAAATGCGCCTGGGATAAAACCACCGGCAGCCTTTCGGGTATATCGGCTGTTTACGATAACGACTGGAACCTGTTTGTTACCGGAAAAGACATCTCGGGGAATTTCAGGCTGTGGAGCCTAATTTACGGAGACGGCGGCAACCTGCCTGCCGGCAGTTGGGGAGAACTGCAAACACTGGCAGAAGCACCTTACGATGGTAATTTCAGTTACCGGCATGCCTTCTTAGACAAACCCGATGTTATCAGGTGTTTCTATATCGAAAATTACAGCGGCAGCGAGGCTTATTCGCAGCCTTTTTCCACCCATACCATAGGCAACTTTGCCGATAACCTGTGGCTCGAGCCGCAGCCTTTCAACCTGTCGTCGCATTATGGACTGGCAATGGCGCATGATGCCGACTATTGCTGGCTATCCTGCGCAAACGGTGTCTGGAGAGCGTCGCTTGCCGAAGAAAAATTGGACCTTTCAAACCATATTCTTTCATTAAAACAGGAAACTGTAGGCGCAGAAGGAAGTTTGGCCGTCGAACTTACCGGTACTGATGCCGCTTTCTCCTCACCTCCTCCCCCATTTAAAACCGGCTGCCGGCTGGATTTCAGTTACGGTTATGTAACCGAAAACGGGCACGAAGTATGCGAAGGACAATCATATACCCTGCAAGCTTATGAATATATCAATTCGAACGGCTCGGCTAAGCTGGTTTTGTATGCCGCAAACGGATGGGAGAACATCAGCCGCTGGACGGCAAAACAGCAATTCCGCTGGAATGCTGGTTCGGAAGAAAAAAGTATTAAGGGCATACTCGCTTTCATACTGGCAAGAGCCGGATTAAAATTGGATATAATCTCAGCTCCGGAAACTATCGAAAATGCCTTTCCTGACTTTAATATCAATCCGGGAATGAAAGGAGACAATATTGTTAAAAAACTGCTTTCGTTGGTGTCTGACCTGCTTTTCATAGAAGGAGATATTGCTTATCTGGTAAACCCTCTGCCGGATGATATGCCGGTATACTCATACTCCGCACCGCAGACTGACGGTATTCATCCTGTTCTGCGAGCCGCACACACAACCGCAGCCCTTGATTACAATCACATCCGCGTTGAAGGATTTGACAATATTAACAGCCTGCCGGTAGTTGCTAATTGTTTCGACTTTGATGACATTGCAAAAAGCTGTGAGCGCTTTCTTTCGGTTGAGGACGTAAATATCGGCTCTGTCGATGAGGCAAAGAGCCGGGGAGAAGCTATACTGCGAAAATACAGAGAGGCATTTACCTCTGGGTATATAGAAATACACCCGAACTGCGCTCAGCAGGTCTATGACGTTATCAACATCAGCGACGGCAAAGCAGGATTTGTCAATGAAAGAAGGCGCGTTATCGGCATAAAGACTTTTTTTCAGCCCGCCGGCGGGAAATATCTGCAGACCCTGCTGCTGGCAAAGGTTTAATTAAGGAGTTATTTTAATGATAGAGAAAGCCGTGCTTAAAAGCTTCAATTCGACGGACTATACAGCCACTATAATGCTAAACGGCAGTTATAAAACCCCGATGGAAAAGGTTGCCGTAGCAAACAGTATCCCCTCTGCCGCAATGATCGGCGGAAGGCGTGTGGCAGTGCTTTTTTACGATGGATATAATTCCAAGGGCGCCGTTATAATAGCTGTTTACGAATAGTAGCCGCCGATAATTATTTTTCCGCTTACTTAGCCGCGCTCCTTGACACTTCACTCGGTTATAACATAAAATTATATGTTCTTTGCCCGTTCAGCAAAGGAGTGTAGTTTTATCTACCATAATCAGAACACGAAGGAGGCTGATGCTAGTGGCCACAGTTATGAAGGCCAATGATGGTGAAAGCTTCGACAGTCTGTTAAAGCGTTTCAACAGAAAGGTCCAACAGGACGGAATCCTGTCAGAGGTACGCCGAAGAGGGCGCCACCAGAAACCGTTGACCAGGCGTGCACGTAAAGAGGCAGCCAGCAGACGTCAGGCAAACAAAGCTGCCAGAACAACCAGGAGATAGGGAGAGTTAAGAAGATGTCATCGGATTTAAAACAGAAACTTAACGAAGACCTGAAGACTGCGCTCAAAAGCGGCGATAAGCTCTCGTGTTCTGTGCTACGTATGCTTCTTTCCGCCATCCATAACGCTGAAATTGCCAAGCGCGGCGAACTGGAAGAGACCGAGATAATCGGTGTTATTGCCAAAGATGCCAAGCAGCACAAGGAAAGCATTCTTGCTTTCAGAGAGGGCAACCGTCCGGATCTGGTGGAAAAAGAGGAATCGGAACTGGTTATAATCGAAAAGTACCTTCCCGAGCAGATGAAACGCGAAGATGTTGTGTCTGCTGCCCGCAAGGTTATCGAGGAAGTCGGCGCCCAGGGACCCAGGGATAAAGGCAAGGTAATGGGAAAACTGGTAGCTCAACTGAAAGGGAAAGCCGAGGGGCAGGTAATCAACGAGGTAGTCAACGAACTGCTCGGCCAGTAGATTTTCAAATTGTTTTTATTAAAAGAGGGCGTAACAGCCCTCTTTTTTTTATTCTTTTTTCTTTTGTAATGCTGAATTCATAGCAACGCCCCAGCCGTTCATATCCTTCGACAAGCTCAGTATGCTCGGATTATTACTAAATCCGTTCGTGGTGAGCCTGTCGAACCACAAAGCAATCTCTGCCGCTGAATATAAACAGGGTTACGCCTTATTAATTATATATACGAAACGGGGTAATTAGATGGTATTGCAGGGACTGCTTCGCCCAGACATCAATGTTTAAAACCCTTTGCCAAGGCGGAAATGAGTATGCTTTCAGGTCTTTCTTATTCAAATGACAACGCCCTGTTAAATTCAGTTACCAGCTTCTCTTTTTTTGTGCCCGAATCGATAAAGTCCCAGGGCAGTTTTTCATTCGTATCCCATTTCTCAACGGTATAATGGTCGAGGTCTATTTTTAATTTCCGCGCTTTCTGCCGCCATTCTGCGAGCGAAACGGTTTCGACGGCAGCCAACAGTTCGGCAATCCTGCTATCGCCACGCGAGAGAACCCCCTGTACATGGCTCCATGCCACGCTCTCGTTCTTCACCTGCACCCCCAGCGGAGCCAGTTTCCTCTTTAAGAAATTCAGACGGCGCTTGAGAGTTTTCTCATCAGCCATCGGCATCCACTGGAAAGGCGTACCCGCCTTGGGAATAAAGGGCGCTACATTGATATCAACACGACAGCCGACCAGCTTTGTGTTCAATAAGTCTCGGCATTTTATTACCAGCGATACGATTGCTTCAATATCCTCATCGACTTCCGTCGGTAACCCTACCATAAAATAGAGCTTCAGTGTTTTTACAGGGTAAGCGGCTACCTTTTCTACCGCTCGCATTATGTCATCTTCACCGATACGCTTGTTGATAACGTTGCGCAGGCGCTGCGAGCCGGCTTCGGGTGCCAGTGTTACCGTCTGCGCCCCGCTTTCAACTATAGCTTTAAGCACTGCTTCATAAAGGGGTTTGATACGCATCGAACTGATTGAAATGCCTGCGCCCATATCTCGAATAGCAGTTACTATCTCTTCTATTTGCGGGTGGTCTGATACCACCGCTCCCACCAACCCAATTCTTTTGCGATATTCCAGCCCCTTTTTTGCCTGCTCGATAATGCTTTCGGCAGAGTGAAAACGAATCGGGCAAAAGGCATTGCCCACCATACAGAAACGGCATCCCCAACCACACCCCCGCTCCACTTCGATAAGATATAAATCCCCCAATTCGGTTTCACCGGAGAGCACCGCTGAACTTACAGGCACATCACTCAGACCGGTCAAATATTGACGCCTGATTTTTGCGCCGTTATAGTATTTGGGGACATACATGCCGGGCAGCTTTGAAAGCGCTTCCAGTTTTTCATCCCTTGAAAGACCATTATCGTTCAGCACAGCAAGCATCGAGGGAATAAGAGCTTCCGCTTCCCCGATACACATACAATCCAGAAAGGGAGACAGAGGGGCGGGATTGGAAATGATGCAGGGTCCGCCGGCAATTACGATCGGATGTTGTTCATTACGCTCTCCGGCATACAGCGGAATACCAGTCTGTTTTAAAAGAGAAATAATGTTGAAATAATCCAGCTCATAGGAAACAGAAAGAGCCAGAACAGGAAATTCGTTTATCTCACACAGGTTTTCAAGGCTGTAAAGCATACCTTCTTCGTAAAAGATGCGCTCACAAACGACATCGGCATAGCTGTTTAGCATGCGGTAAATGGACTGAATGCCAAGATTGGACATACCGATATAATAGGAATTGGGGTAAATCAAGCCAATCGGCAGCCTCCCTCCCCAGTCCTTTACAATTGTCCCCTGTTCTTTCTTGACTAAATCGTCGCCCTTGCTGTATTTATCTCTTCCCATAAATATTCCATCGATTATTGTATGTTGAATATGAATATAACCCGAAGGAAAATATTATGCAAATGAAAATCTATATATTTCTCTTCACAAATTCAGCATGACCAAAAATCGTCGTTGCGAGGAGTCCCTCTACATTGTCTTTCTGAGGCGAAGACGAATGAATCTAAGGAACCTCTGAAAAAGCCAGTAGCGCTGTATAATTGAAAAAATGTGTTCTTTCAATTCAATTTATTAACGGCTTTTTTA
>DIFM01000017.1:0-6943 GCA_002419135.1 Dehalococcoidia bacterium UBA5748
CCGGCAAACAGTATTATCAAACAACATAAAACAAGTTTAAGCCATATCAATTCAGTTATATATTCCTAACTTTAATGAAATAACCCAAGCAATCTTATACGTAACGCTTATTAACAAAATTTAGGGGCTTAAGGATTTTAAGCCCCTAACATCATAGCATATTCAGGTTTATACTCTAAAATCTGCTTAAGCTATCGTATAGACTACCTGTACAGTTACCGAGACAGTCAATTCACCTGCGCTGATACTGGTTGGTACTCTGCCATCCGACTCCGCATATTGCCCCCCCGGCTTTCCTATCGAATAATATGAACTTTCGTAGATACTGATTGGTTTCCCAACCTTTACACCGGCAGAATGTGCAAGTTGCGTGGCGTTTTCTTTAGCTTTTTCCATAGCTGCTAGTCGTGCCTCTGCATAATAATCTTCAGGACTATCGACACTAAAAGTAATACCGTTAATAACTATATATTCACCACCTGCAGAAACAGCATCATCTATGATATCACCGATAGCATCCATATCTCTTATTTTAACACTGACGACATTGATTACTTTGTATCCGACGAAAGTATTTTCTCCGTTAATCCATTCCCAAACCTGTTGTATATCATACCTCGATGTTTGAATATCCTGCTCAGCAATGCTACGGTTTTCAAATACATCCATAACATCAGCTATCGATTGCGCTGCCTGTTGCCGGGCTTCCGATAAAGTCTTCATCAGCACCTGCACACCGATATTTACAAAAGCGATATCCGGAATAACCTCAACCTCACCGACTCCGGTTACCGTTATGCCGACATCCTGGTCGCTCTGTATACTAAGCAAAAAAGATTCATCACCGGATGTATCATACATATCGCAACCGGCTAACCCTACCGCAAGTGGGATTAATAGTAATACCGCAAAAACAATTTTTAATTTCTTCATTGCAATTTTCTCCTTTCTACCAAATAAATATTATCCGTTCTTTCAACAAACCAATTATACTGTTATATAGAATGAACTGTAAATGATTTGCAGTTGTTTGGCAAGCACTATTAAATAGGTTATAATTCTGATTATCTCGGAGAGTAATTTGTTCGATTCAAATAATGTAAAAAATCTGCTTTTAGAGTTTGCCGGTATACTTGCACTGGCGATCGCCATTTTTCTGCTGGTGCAAACGTTTGCGGTTAAAGCTATAGTAGACGGCTCCAGTATGGAACCTAACCTCAGCCATGGGCAAAAAATACTTGTCAATAAAGTAGCCTATCTTTTTTCTGAACCCGGCAGAGGAGATATAATTGTTTTCGACCCTCCCGTATCGTCTCAAAACGATTACATTAAACGTGTTATCGGGCTTCCCGGAGAGGTTATTGAAATAAAAGACGGTATCGTTTATATACATCAAACCGACGGTAATACTATTCCGCTAGATGAATCAGCATATATATCTGATAAACCTACATATACCTTTACAAGCGAAAAAATCCCGGAAGACCACTATTTTGTACTGGGGGATAACCGCAACAACAGCGGGGATTCACATTATGGATGGTTTGTTGCGCGTTCAAGCATTGCCGGTAAAGCCTGGTTTTCCTACTCACCGTTATCGGATTTCGGGCTTGTGCCAAATTATTCTTTTGAGTGATGATATGAATACAGAGGAAATATTCAAAAAAGCAGGCGCTATACTGGAAGGGCATTTCCTGCTGACTTCCGGCTTGCATTCACCCGTCTACTGGGAAAAATTCCACGTTTTGCAGCATCCCGGCTACACCGAGCAGCTTTGCGGGCTTATCAGCGGTTATTTTTCCGATTATAATATTGAAGTTGTAGCCGGCCCCGCTACAGGCGGGATTATTCTGGCACACGAAGTCGGCAGGCAACTGGGCATCAGGAGCCTCTTTGCTGAAAAAGACGGCGATAAAAGGGCATTCAAACGCGGGTTTGGGGTAAAACCGGGAGAAAGAGTACTTGTTGTCGATGATATCCTCACTACCGGAAAATCCCTAAGGGAAGTACTTGACCTGGTTCGTAAGCAGGGAGGAGAAGTCGCCGGTATCGCCGTACTTGTTGACCGCTCGGAGCATGAACATGACTTCGGGGCTCCCCTTTTCAGTTGTTTGCGCTCAAAAACAATTACATATAAACCGGAGGATTGCCCGATGTGTGCCTCCGGCATTCCTTTAATCAAACTCGGTTCGAGCACCCAGCTGCACAAATAATTATAACGGGCAGGTATCTCATTATGGATACATGGTTGATAGTTACCATATCCGCTTTAATAGCGCTTCTGATAATTATTATTTATTCCTACCTCATAAACTGGCGTTATAAAAAATTATTCAAGATTTGGCAGGAAGCTGAAATTATAGCTTTGGAACAGGAGAAAAAGAAAATCCGCCAAACAGCAATTTTTCAAAGCCGTTCTGTTCTTACCGGAAAATTTACGGAACAAATGACGCCCTACCTGCCCGAATTCAAATACGACCCGACCGAAGCCCGCTTTATCGGCAGCCCGATTGATATGATTGTATTTCCCGGATTGGCACAGGGCGATCCGCAAGAAGTAGTTATTATGGAAATAAAAACGGGCAAGCATTGCCAGTTGACCTATGCTGAAAAGAAAATTCGACAGTTGATAGAAGACGGGATGGTCAGGTGGGAGCTCATAGAGCGTAACGGAAAGCCGGAAGATATTGAAATTGACGAGGATTGATACACTAATTCGTTAAATACTATATAAATACCATCCCCAAAATGTCTGTATTAAGTCCTGCCAAATTCTTTTTCCAGTTGTTTTTTCGTAATTTGAATCATGGTTGTCCTGCCATGCGGACAGGCGTGCGGAAGGGCTGCCTGCTCCATCAGGCGCACCAGCCCACGCATCTCATCAAGCGTTAAACTCTGACCGAATCTGATTGCGCTATGACATGCCATAGTAGCAATTATATGCTCTGTTATACTTGCATTATCTTTTTCTGACAGTTTATCGATAAGCTCATTTAAAGCTGCTCGCCAATCCCTGTTGTACATTATGGAGGGTACCGCTCGTACTAAATAAGTCCTGTTGCCAAAAGGTTCGATAGTAAAACCAAAGTCTGCCAAATAGTTATAATTCTTACTCAGCATTTCATTCTGCACTGGTAAAACCTCGATACTTACCGGCTCCAGTAATCCCTGTGTTTCAACACCCTGCTGTTGTTTCTGCTTGG
The DNA here is from genome assembly GCA_002419135.1 of Dehalococcoidia bacterium UBA5748. Lineage (GTDB taxonomy): Bacteria > Chloroflexota > Dehalococcoidia > Dehalococcoidales > UBA5627 > UBA5627. The sequence goes on from DIFM01000017.1 coordinate 3,204, forward strand.
TGATTTTTTCAAACATTATACGCTCATGCGCCGCATGCTGGTCGATAATATAAATACCTTCCGGTCCTTCGGCAACTATATAGCTGTTCATTGACTGCCCCAGCACGCGCAGTACCGGCAGCGAAGACACTACAGATGTCCCCTGCTCTTCTTCCATAACAATATTCATATCCATATGCCTCTGTTCCGGAGGACTAACCATCTGTGATTTTCCGCGATAGGCAGCTCCAATTTCTTCCACTCTGGGTACGGGAGCAGTATTTACCAGTACTTGACGGATAGCTCTCTGTAACGCTGAATAAACATCCCCTTCATTTTTGAACCGTACTTCAGTTTTTGTCGGATGAACATTAGCATCCACATTGGAAAGCGCAACCTCTATATTTATTACAGAAATCGGATGTTTCCCTGTCATCAAAAGACCGTGATATGCTTCTTCTACCGCCCAGACCAGATTACGGTTAGCAACCCAGCGTCGATTTACGAACAGACTGATATATTTACGGGTAGAACGACTTACTGCCGGCAAGGCAACCATACCGCTGATTCTGATACCTTTATCATCGGCGTTAAAATCGTTACTGTAATTAACCGGCAGCATATTGGAAGCAACATCTATGCCATATATAGCGTTGACACTATCGATAAGATTTCCGGTTCCGGGTGTTTTTAAACTCTCGCGTCCATCAATAAATAATGTAAAACGCACCTCCGGAAACGCCAGCGCATACTGGCTGACCACATTGGCGATATGACTGTTTTCCGTTGTCCCGGACTTTATAAATTTCAATCTGGCGGGCACATTGCGAAAAAGGTTTTTGACTGCTATGGTCGTTCCCTGTGAACGGGCTTGCTGCTGTTTTTTAACAACCAACCCGTTTTCCAGTTCGACATATATGCCCGAACTGTCGTTCACATTACAGGAGACAACTTCAACATCTGAAACAGAGGCAATACTGGGCAATGCCTCGCCGCGAAAACCAAGGCTGTGACTGGCGGATAAATCCTCGAAGGTGGATATTTTGCTGGTGGCATGCCTCTTAAAGGCAAGCTCGATTTCGTCAGACGGAATGCCACTGCCATTATCCGTAACACTTATTAAAGCCAATCCACCGCCCGCAATTTCAACCGTTATGCGGGTAGAACCTGCATCAAGCGCGTTTTCTATCAATTCCTTTACAACAGACGAAGCCCTCTCCACCACCTCGCCGGCAGCGATTTTGTTGATGACCTCATTTTTTAGTACCTTTATGGTCATTTCCAACCTCCGGTCAGTCATTTTTGAGGAATAAGTATAAACGACTGACGCGGCAATCTTTAACACTAACTATATAGATATCAACTGTATTATTTTAACGGTAGGGATTGCTTCGCCTCGATTATATCGGGACTGGCAATGACATTATTACTTTCCCTACTCCACCTTCTCCAGTTTGGCAAAACTAAGAAGCAGCCTTTTTACACCTATATCAGGAAAAGCGATTACAACTTCACTGTCGTTATTTGCCGGCTTACAGCTTACAACGGTGCCCTGCCCGAACTGCGCATGCTTTACCCTGTCACCTGCCTTCAGGTCGGGTAAATTAGCCACAGGTACGCTCACAGGAACAGGTATATTTCTTTCCCACGAGTACATATCGCTTCTTACCGGTCTTTCTTTATTTTGATTTTGCCCGAAACCGTTGCCGCTGTTTTTTACCAGACTTGCCGGAATATCTTTCAAAAAACGCGAAGGACTGTTGACCGTACTTGAACCCATCAGATTACGGCGAAAAGCTCTCACCAGATAAACTTTTTTCTTTGCCCTTGTGATACCGACATAGCAAAGCCGGCGCTCTTCTTCCATCTGTGCGGGATCATCAAATGAGCGAATATGGGGAAGGATTCCCTCCTCCATTCCCACCATAAACACCACCGGATACTCCAAACCTTTTGCCTGATGCAGCGTAATCAGCGTTACCGCATCGACAACATCATCCAGCCCGTCAACATCCGATACCAGCGTAATACCTTCAAGAAAAGCGGAAAGAGCTTCTTCCGGTTCAAAATCAGAGTATTGTTTTGCAACCGAGCGCAATTCCAGTATATTATCCCATCGGTCTTCATCATCGGTTAAACTTTTAATATATGCTTTATAGCCTATTTTATTTATGATTTGATCAAAAAGCTCATCCGGTTTCAATTCCCGGCTCATTTCCTGCAATTCGGCTATCATATTATAGAAATCAGTTAACAATCGAGCGCTTCTGGCATTGAAAGGGCTATTTTCATAATCCTGTAATGTTGCCAAAGATTTTAAAGCCTGATATTGAGAAATGTGAATTGATGAAGCCCATTCGGTAAGCAGGCTGACGGTTCGGTCTCCGATACCGCGTTGCGGGACATTTATTACTCTTAGAAGATTAACGGTGTCGCGTGGATTGTGAATCAGTTTTAGATAGGCAATAATATCTTTGATTTCCCGTCTTTCGTAGAAACGCGTGCCGGCTACCAGTTTATAGGGTGTGCCGTAGCGGATAAAGGCTTCTTCCAGAGCACGGGACTGCGCATTGGTACGATACATTACGGCACACTCCGAAAGCCTTGCCTCTCCGGTTTTTAAAAGACGCTCAACTTCCCTCACAACAAATTGGGCTTCTTCCTGCTGAGTAAATGTTTCGATAATCTCGATTTTACCGCCCGACTCGTTATCCGTCCAAAGTTCTGTTTTCTTACGCTGACTGTTAGGCGATATTACACAGGAAGCGGTTGTCAAAATATTCTTGGTAGAGCGATAATTCTGCTCCAGCATAACAACTTTGGCATCGGGAAAATCTTTTTCAAAATCGAGGATATTGCGTACATCTGCCGAGCGCCAGGAATATATCGACTGATCGGGGTCACCGACGACGCAGATATTGCGGTATCCTCCCGCCAGTAGTTTAACCAACTGATACTGCACCTGATTGGTGTCCTGAAATTCGTCTACCATTACATGCAGGTAGCGGGAACGATATTTTTCTAAAATATCCGGGCAGTTTTTAAACAGCTTTACCGTTTTCATCAACAGATCATCGAAATCAAGCGCATTGCTCTTTTCGAGCATCTGCTGATATTTTTCATAAACGCGCCCGACAACCTCTTCAAAATAACTTCCGCCCTGCTGCATATATGTTTCGGGAGTCAACATTCGGCTTTTGGCATTGCCGATATGCGAAAGAATAGCGGAGGCAGAATATTGTTTTGGGTTCAGATTCAGAGCTTCGAAACACTTCTTAACAAGTCTTATCTGGTCATCGTTATCGTAAATCACGAAACTCTTTTCAACTCCGATTATTGCCCCTTCCTGCCTCAATATACGTACGCAAATCGCATGAAAGGTGCCAATAGTAAGGTCTTTCACCGAAGCGCTGACCAGTGTATTCAAACGATTAACCATCTCTTTGGCAGCTCTATTGGTAAAAGTTACCGCCATAATGCGGTGAGGGCTGACGCCGCAAACACGGATGAGATAGGCGATACGATGTGTGATAACGCGCGTTTTGCCGCTACCCGGACCGGCAATTATAAGCACAGGCCCGTTAATGGCTTCGACGGCTTTTCTTTGTTCGGGATTTAATGCGGAAAGTATGTCCATAAGCGCATTAATTATAGCATGAGAGGACTGGGGAGGTCATTTCGAGGATTGGGTTTCCCAAATGCACTTACTTTGTATGACGCCGCTATGGTTCGACAAGCTCACCACGAACGGCTGGGGTTTT
>DIFM01000017.1:7015-8565 GCA_002419135.1 Dehalococcoidia bacterium UBA5748
GAGTCCCGATGCAGAGGAAAAGGATGAACCTTATAGAAGTTGTCCATTATCAGGTCGCCGCTATGGTTCGACAAGCTCACCACGAACGGCTTGGGGTTTTTCTGTTCCGTTCGCTGAGCCTGTCGAAGGGAAAACGAACAGAAGCAGACGGTATTGATAAGTAATCCAATTTGTGAATAAATGACCTTTTAAATCATATCCCTCAACCCCGGCACTTTATCGACTAACTCATCAATCTCAATCTGCGCACCCGTCATGTCGAATGCCTTTATATCGGATGCCTTAACTATCACCACGAACAAAGGTTTTTTTGTACAATAAGCGGATATCATCTTCTTTTTTGAATAACAGTGAGCGATAACCTGAACGACAGGTATTACAGTCAATCCAGAGACTTCAACCGGTTTATCGGCGATTATTTCTTCTTTTTCCATCTTTGTGCCATCATAATCCGTAGGGTTTTAAAGACAGCGCCGGAAAATATAAACCTGAGCAGGGGAACGATGAACCGGATAGGAAGTAAACGTAAAGCCCCTTCGGCATAACCCTGCAGGATGCCCTTACCTTCGAATGAAGCATTAAAATTAATATTGCAGTTTTCGGATGAATAAAAGGTAAGAACAGGATAGACGGCAGCACACAAATAACCCGTATCCGCAGGGTCATCGAACCCTGCCGTCACATCCATATTTATTTTCCTGATGCTAAAACGCCCCGAAATATCCTCTAAAAGCCGCCTAATCTGCTTGAATAGCCCCTTGATAGGGAGTTCCTTCAGCATATCAAACGAAAATTTCCTTTCCTCTTTTTTATGCGATTTCCTTTCAGCTTGCTTCAATTCCTTATTAATAAGACCAAAGAGCCAGCCGAAATGTATGCTGAATTTGATTTTTTCGTAGCGTTCAATTCGCAATAATATATCAACCGGTATACAAAGAAGAATAAGTATCAGGGCGAACAGGCAGGCAAGAGCAACCAGCACAGACAATTATTTTTCCTCTTTCTTTTCCTTCCTGCTCTCCGATATCTTCTCTATCGCATTGGGTACGGTTTCAGTTATTTTTTCAATAGCTCCGGATACACCGCTCACTATCTTCTCTATCGTATTGGATGGGATTTCAGTCATTTTTCCAATAGCTCCGGATACACCGCTCATTACCGGCTCAACTTTTACTTCACCCTTGCTGACAACAATTACTGCAACCGGTTTAATACCGGCGCCGCCGCCGCTTCCGGCACCTGACATTTCGCCTTTCTGCTTTGAAGTGATAATACCCGAATTGGTGCCTGCTCCAAAACCGAAGCCGACACTGATTAAAGGAATCAGGGTATTATCACCGGCTACTATCGGGTCGCCGACCAGTGTCTTGCTATTTACCAGCCTTTCGATTTCACCCATGGTTGTTTTTACCAAACTCTCTAAAGCATCCATGAATTTTTCCTCCTTTAATGGTATTCAGGAATTCACATATATGAGGTTATACCCTGTATCACAGTGATGTCAATATTCCTTTAGAGCTATATAAAGCTAAGGAAACTCTGAAAAAGTC
>DIFM01000004.1 GCA_002419135.1 Dehalococcoidia bacterium UBA5748
CCGATGACAATGTGAAGTTGATAAAACCGGGTGGGGCAACACTGACATCGGCGATTTCCTCTCCTTTATTCAGTGAAGAAGCGATGATTTTTGCTATATTGAGCGGATTTAAACCGGTTGAGCGAGCCAGTTTCAAAGGAAGGCTGGTAGCATAATCTCCGTGCTCGGATTTTTGCGGATGCTCGATAGAAATGTCGGGTAGCGGCACTCCGGGCAGTTTACCTGCTTTCTGTGCTTCTACGGTTGCCTGTTTTATCGACTCGATAATCCTCTGCTTAACAGCTAAAATTTCGCTCAAGATATCCCCCGTTTAAAGCTATATAATGGTGCATTATAACACAACGCACCATTATATAAATAATTTTATCTTACCGAACTCAATACCCCGACCGTGAGGTCGAGGGATGAAGTTCTCCCTACATCTTTTCGATAGGGGTATTTAGTTTTCTTTGCCGAAGGACTAAAAGATGTAGGGCAAACGAAGTTTGAAACAGGCTAATACCCCGACCGTAAGGTCGTGGGAAGTTTATTAAGTTATGGTAAAACAATTTGCCGCAAGTGCGGCTATGCTATTTTTCGAATAATTCCTCTATTTCTTCTTTGCCGTTTTCCATTTCTTCTTCCAGTTCTTTATCCTGCATCAATAAAAGAGCCTGGAATTCGCCGACATGGGTTTTTTCTTCCCTGGCAATATCCAATAGAACTGTTTTGAGGTTTTTGTCTTCCGCAAAATTTGCCATTTGTTCATACAGATTGATGGCATCAAGTTCGGCAATTACTGCTGCTCTTAATATTTCCTTGTCAATATCTTTCTTGTTGACTTTAGATAGATCAATGGGTATTTGTGATAACATATCGTTCCTCCGTCATTTCGTATTATATATATCTTATCTATTTTATAGATTAAAAACAACTTTGTAATTAGACCATTCTCAAGGTCACAAAGGGTGACTGAAGAATTCGGGGAGTGTGGAGAGACAGCCTGTAAGGCTACTGCGGCAACGGGGAGGAACGACTTATTAACCTCCCGTTCTTCGGTGCTGCGTTCGACTATCACGAACTCGGCATGACAAGAAATCTCGGGATTTTAATCAACTCTGTTCGCCGATATCCTTTTTAATCCATACACGGGCAATCTCATCGGAAAGCAGTTTATGCTCTGCATTTTCCAATGCGGGGTCTTTTTTGAAGAGTATAGTTGCCTCTCGACGCGCCATTTCAAGCAGAGCTATATCGGATATGCGTGCCATTTTGAGGTCGGGGATGCCGCTCTGTCGCGTGCCGAAGAACTCTCCGGGTCCTCTTAATTTCAGGTCTTCCTCCGCCAACATGAAACCGTCCTGTACTTTCTCTATGATTTCTAATCGGTTTGTGGCTATTTCAGATGGGTTTTCAGCCAGCAGCATACAGTAGCTCTGCTCTTTGCCACGTCCGACTCTTCCCCTGAACTGGTGCAATTGTGAAAGGCCGAAGCGGTCCGCGCTTTCAATCAGCATTACCGTGGCATTGGGAATATCAACGCCTACTTCGACCACCGGCGTGGAAACAAGTATATCAAGTTCTCCGTGGCGGAAACGTGACATAACATCATCTTTATCTGCCGCAGACATACGTCCGTGTAGAAGCCCGAGCCTTAGAGTTGGGAATACCTCAGCCGACAGATATTCGAATTCGCCGATGGCGGCGCGTGCCTGTACGGCTTCTGATTCGTCAATCAACGGACAAATAATAAAAGCCTGCCTTCCTTCCGCAATCTGTTTTCGTATAAAATTGTAAGCCTTTTCTCTTTGTTGCGGTGTAAGCCACTTGGTTTTAATGGATTGTCTGCCCGGAGGCAATTGGTCTATAACCGAAAGGTCGAGGTCGCCGTATAGGGTAAGTGCAAGAGTGCGCGGGATGGGGGTGGCGGTCATTACTAAAAGGTGAGGGCTGAAGCCTTTCTGCCGTAATGCCGAGCGCTGTGCCACGCCGAAGCGATGCTGTTCATCCACAATTACCAAACCGAGTGCTTTGAATGACAAATCCTTTTGTATAAGGGCATGCGTTCCGATAATAATATCAATATCCCCGGATGCAATTGCCTCCCGCAATTCCTGTTTCCTTTTCCCTTTAATATCACCGATCAAAAGCGCAACGGTAACAGGTTTTTCTGTAATACCGCTGTACGTATGCAGGTAATCCTGCTGCACAACCGGCTTCCCTGCGATTGCCAGAAGATTGCAAACGCTGGTGAAGTGTTGTTCGGCGAGGATTTCGGTGGGCGCCATAAAGGCTCCCTGAAAATCATTATCAACCGCTGAAATCAGTGCGGCCATAGCCACAACAGTTTTACCGCTGCCTACTTCACCCTGTAATAACCGTGACATCGGGTTGGACTTTTGAAGGCCTCCAAATATTTCTGTTGTTACTCTTTTTTGGGCATCGGTCAACTCGAACGGCAGTGTTTTTATCCATTTATCCAGCATCGCCGTGTTTATTTTGAAGGGGTTGGCAGGCTGGCTGACCTGCCAATAGTGTTTTCTTCTCAGAACACCCAGCTGCAGTAAAAACAGTTCATCGAATGCCAACCTGATTCTGGCTCTGTCTTTTAAATCGATACTATCAGGGAAATGTGCCTGGGAGATGGCCTGGGGCAAATCCAGCAGTTTACAGCGTGTTTTTAATAGTTGGGGCAGGAATTCCTCTATTTCCGGTGCCCAGCGGTCGACAACCCCTTTCATCATCTTCCTGACAGTACGCGGGTAAAGACCTTTTGTCAATGGATACAGAGGAACCAATCTTCCTGTATGAACCAATTCCTTGTCTTCCAAAACTTCCCATTCGGGAGATTCGAACACCGGCAGGTCTTTAAAAATGCTTATGCGTCCGCTGATTACTATCTGCTGATTGGTGGAGAGTTGTTTTACGATATAAGGATTATTGAACCATACCACCCTGACATTGCCTGTTTCATCTCCCACAATCGCTTCGGTACTGCGCCGGTTGCCTAGCCTGACTTCGCGTACCTGCCAGACGTTGGCAATAATTGTTTCTTCGATACCTTCGACAAGCTCTGAGATGGTTTTCCGCTGGCTGTAATCGAGGTGGCGGTGCGGGAAATAATAAAGTAAATCTCTTACGGTTGCTGCCCCCAGTTTATTGAATTTTGCGGCAACAGCAGCGCTGATCCCTTTTATGGTTGTTATAGGAGCATCCAGGTTTGTGCCTTGAGCCGTTTTTAAAACGGGCTTCTTTTTTGGTTTGACAACAGGCATAACAGAGGCAACAGTAGCTTTTAGGGGTTTCTTTGTTGCCGCAGCCTCGATTTCATCAATAGCTGATAGTATCTCTTCAATTTTGGTTTTGCGTTGCTGCTTATCAAGCTGCGAATAGCCGGTTTTATCCAACTGCAGTTGTCTGAATATTTTTAAAACAGATGGTTTATTTATTGTTCCCTCGGTTTTGGCTGCCCAGCGGGACAGGAACTTATCCAATCCGCCGAAAACGGCGGTATCGCTAAAATCCTTTCGGCGCTCAAGCTCCAGAACCTTACGTAACGGCGTTGAATCCATCAGCAGGCTCCTGTATCTGTTGAAGTATTAATTCCCAAGCTACAGAGAAGCGAACTTTATTTTTGGCAGGTGTACAGATGGGAAAGAAGGCAGGGATATAGTCCGTTTCTTTTCTGTTTCACCTTTCTCGGTTAAGTCGCTGACCTTTTCTCTCAGAGTCAGAATCAGAGTGCCCGGTCCGCCGTAAACACCCAGCGCCGGTCCCAATCTGGATATATGGATATTATTCTTATCGAATATTGTGCCGATGCGCTCTTTCAGTGATTGTGCGTCCTCCGGGGTAGTGCTGTGAACAATGGCAACATCCTGGATATTGAAATAATTTTTTACGTGCTCGAAGAGTTTATCCAATCCTTTACTGCGGCTGCGTGCCAGACCGGTAGGCTGCAATTCACCGTTAGCCATGGTTAACATCGGTTTAACCCGCAACATGCCACCCAGCAGGGCTTTGGCATTACCGATACGTCCGCCCAGATAAAGATACTTTAGGGTATCGAATATCCCCCAAAGATGAGTTCGCGACAGGGACGATTTTATTTCCTCCATGATTTCCATTAAACCCTCACCTGCTTTTGCCATACGGGCAGCTGAGAGTGTCGTTAAGCCCAACCCCATGGAAGTCGACTGTGAATCCACTACTGTTACGCGATCTCCGGCACCTATCATTTCTTTTGCCTGTACCGCTGAGTTAAATATTCCGCTCAATTTGCCGGTTACTTGCAGAGAAATAATTTCATTCGCTTCTTCAAGAAGTTTCTTGTATACGGTAATAAAATCTGCGGGTGGAGGCTGGGAAGTTTTTACGACGATTTCATCGTCTAACATTTTTTTATAGACTTCATCCTGGCTGATATCGACTCCATCGCGATATGTTTTTCCTCCGAACTGGACATATGCGGGGACGATAGTAATTTCGAATTCTTCTATTAACTCTTGAGGGAGATCCGATGTGCTGTCAGTGACAATTTTAACTGTCATAGTTTCCTCCTAATTCATCAGGGTTTTTGCACTATGGAAACCGCAAGCCCTCCCGGTCCGGAATATGTGCCAACGACCGGGCATACAACAGATTTATAGATATTCTCCCTCGGAACAAATGAACTAATGCGTTCAATTAAAAGTTCGGCATCTTCGGGAGTGGTACAATGCTCTACCCCTACACTCTCAATATTATCAGTGGCTGCTACTGCATTGCAAAGATAGTCAATTCCGGCAGCTTTAGACCTTACCCTGGTAAGCGGTGCCATCTCACCGTCCTTAATGGTAAGTATCGGTTTAACGGAAAGCAAGGAACCGACAAAACCCTGCGCTTTACCGACTCGTCCTCCCTTTGCCAAATACTTAAGGGTATCGAAGTATGCCACAAGTTGTGAATTTTGCAGCCTTGCTTTTGTTTGTGTGATTATTTCATCGATTCCCTCTCCTGCATTGGCCATCTTGGCTGCCGCTATAACCGCAAGCCCGAAACTCATAATTATTTTTTGAGAATCCATTACCTCTATGCGGCAAATCCCATCAACCATATTTATGGCGCTTAATGCTGATTGATATGTACCGCTCAGCTTACTGGATAATGTAATTACCAGTATTTCATCACTTTCTTTTGCCAGATTTTTATAAGCGTTGGCAAAAGAAAGCGGGGATGGCTGTGTCGTGGTAGGAATAGTTTGCTCGCGAATCAGTCTTTCATAGAACTCTTGGGAGGTAATCTCTATCCGGTCAAGAAATGACTCACGCCCGAATGATACCGTTAAAGGGATCAGCGTGATCCCCAGTTGATTGGCTATCTCATCGGGTATGTCGGATAGAGTATCTGTGACAATCTTAACTGTCATTATGGTTATACTCCTTGTCCGATTATTCTACTGATACAATATAATTATAGTGTGGTTGCCCGCCGTTAACTACTTCAACCTGCAGCTGAGGATATTTCTCTCTGATTTCATTACCGCATATTTCGGCTTCCGTTTCTTCTGTATCCTCTCCGTAGTAAACAGTAATTATTTCCGCCTGGTCCAGTGGAGCTTTTTCTAGGACATCGTACAGAACATCTTTGGCGGCATCCTGAACTGCCACTATAGTACCGTTAAGCAGCCCGATTGCCTGTTTCTTTTTAATATCGAGCCCGCCGATTTTGCATGAACGTATCGAATGCGTGACTTCAATTGATGACACAGATTTTATGGCTTCTGCCATAATTTCGCAGTTTGTTTCCATATCTGCTTCATAGTCAAAAGCCAGTAGAGCGGCTACTCCCTGAGGTACGTTTACCGTAGGAATTACACAGATGTTTTTCTCGGTTAAAGCCTTAACCTGTTGTGCGGCAAGTACGATATTTTTATTATTGGGAAGAATGATAACATTATCTGAAGGGGCGCGTTCTACTCCCATCAGAATATCCTTAGTGCTCGGGTTCATCGTTTGCCCTCCGGCAACAACCGCGGCTACTCCAAGGCTGGCAAATACTTCTGCCAATCCCTCTCCGGCAGCAATTGAAACAATTGATGTTTCCACAGGTACAGACCGGTTTTTTTGTTTTTCAAGATAATCCTGATGTTGCTCATCCATATTTCTGGCGCTAACGCTATGAATCGTTCCCATAGAAGTGGCATAGCTGAAAATTTCACCGGGGTCTAATGTATGAATATGGACTCTTACTGTAGTATCGTCACCGACGACTATCAGGGACTGTCCTTTCTTTAACAAATGCTTTTTTATCTTTTCAGGGTCAAGATCCCTTCCTTTTAGCAGAAACTCGGTGCAGTAACCGAAAGGAATTTCATCCTCGTGCTCCGTTTTTGCATGGGATACGATGGTTACGGGTGTTGTAGCCACATTGCTGGCGATTATCTGCGGTTTTCTGAATTGCATCAGTTCTGATTCGCCTCTCAGATATCGCAGAGCGCCATCCAGTATCGTAAAAAGACCTTGCCCGCCTGAATCGACAACTCCTGCCTCTCTCAGTACAGGCAGAAGTGTGGGGGTATTGGCAACCGACTCACCGGCGGCGGTTACCGTGGATTCCAATACGGAAAGCAGGTCTCCGTTGCCATTAGCCGCTGTCAGCGAGGCAGATTTGGAGGCGTCTTTCAATACCGTAAGTATCGTGCCCTCTACCGGGTTGCTGACACCCTTGTATGCGACAACAGAGGCTTTTTCCAACGCAGCAGCAAAATCCCTGCCGTCAATAGATTCCTTATTACCCAGACCCTGTGCCAGCCCTGCCCAGAATTGCGAGAGGATTACACCGCTGTTTCCGCGGGCACCCATTAGTGCGCCGTTGGCCATTGAAAGTGCTACAGAAGATACATTGTCATTCTCATTTTGAAATCCGTGTTCAATAGTGGATTTCATTGTGAGTAACATGTTAGTACCGGTATCTCCGTCGGGAACAGGGAATACGTTGAGTGCATCGATATCCGGAGCACTTTTTTCCAACCAATCGGTAGCGGCGGCGAACATTTCGAGGAATTGCTGTCCGCCGATAATATTCGTTTGCTTCATCTCTTTATATTACCATCCTTGTAAAGGTGCTGTTTGAATTATTCTTGTAAGGTTGCGCTATTTATGCTAATATAGCAGAACGAATTGTACAACAATTCGTTATAGACAGTCAAAGGAGTAAACCTGTTAAATGAAGTGTGATATATGCGATAAAACGATGTTATTCGGTAATAATGTTAGTCATTCCAAGAGGCATACCAGAAAACAGTCCATGCCGAATATTCATAAAATCAGGGCAGAGGTGGACGGCAAGGCAATGCGTGTTAAGATTTGTACCAGATGCCTGCGCACCCAGAACAAGTTAGCCCGCTCTGCCGAATAATTAGTAGAAATTGTTAATGGTAAGCCTGCAATCACTGCGTATTGCAGGCTATTTCTTTTGCCCTTTTTAAGGATTTATACACTTGCTCAGGGGATGTCCCACCGATGACATTGCGTGCCGCAACCGATGATTCCACGGTTATATTGTTTATATCAGTATCAAAAAGCGGCGAGAATTGCCTGTATTCATCAAGGCTCAATTCATCCAGGGTCTTGTTGTTTTTAGCGGCATAATTAACAAGTTTGGCTATAATACCGTGAGCATTGCGGAAAGCCTCGCCCCTGCAAACCAGATAATCGGCAAGGTCTGTTGCCAGTATAAATCCGCGGTCTAACGCATTTTTCATATTTTCCGGTTTGAATTTCAAAGTATCCAGCATCCCTGCAAATACCTTGAGGCTGGGCACCAGTGTATCTACCGTATCGAATACCCTCTCTTTATCTTCCTGTAAATCTCGGTTATAAGTAAGCGGCAACCCTTTCATTGTTGTCAGCATCGCCATCAGATTACCGTAAATGCGCCCCGTTTTACCTCTTCCGAGTTCGGCGACATCGGGGTTTTTTTTCTGCGGCATCAAGCTTGAGCCGGTCGAATAGGCGTCATCCAGTTCGATGAACTTGAACTCTGCCGAAGACCACAGGATGATTTCCTCTGCCAACCTTGAAAGGTGCATCATACAAATACCGGCAGCGGAAATGTATTCGATGGCAAAATCCCGGTCGGAAACTGCGTCCATACTGTTGCGGCTGACTTCGGAAAATCCGAGCTCTTCAGCCAAAAACTCACGGTCGGTATTGAAAGTAACACCCGCTAGAGAGCCGCTTCCCAGCGGCAAAACGTCTGACCGTTTATAACAGTCTTTGAAACGTCCGTAATCGCGCTCGAACATTTCGAAATAAGCAAGAAGATGATGGGCAAGCAATACCGGCTGAGCCAACTGCAAGTGGGTGTAGCCCGGCATTATTACAGTTTTATTATCCTCTGCTATTTTTATCAAGGTTGTTTGTATCATTCTGATACCTGTAAGGGTTTCGGAAATGGCTTCTTTAATGTAGAGCCTGAAATCAAGCGCCACCTGGTCGTTACGCGAGCGTCCGGTGTGCAGCTTACCTGCCACATCGCCGATTATTTCGAACAGACGCGCCTCGACAGCCATATGAATATCTTCCTGTTCCGGCTTAAAATTAAACTCGCCTTTTTCTATCTCCCCGGCAATTTCAGCAAGCCCCTGTTCGATATTATGCTCTTCGTCCGTGGTTATAATACTTTGTTTGGCAAGCATGCGTGCATGAGCAATGCTGCCCCTGATATCATAGCTGTACAGGCGCCAGTCGAAGTGGAGCGATGAGGTATATTTTACCACCAGTTCGTCCGGTGGTTTATCGAAACGGCTTCGTATATGGCTCATTTTATTTATACCTCGCTTGTTATTATAATCCCATTATGATTGGTAACAATATCTCAGTCCCGTTCATATTCGACAGGCTCAAGATGAGCGGAACCACGATACATATTTATTTCTTTTTTTGAATCTGTCCCTGTATCTTTGAAGGCAATCCCCAGAGTTTAATGAATCCGACAGCCGATGACTGGTCGAATTCATCTCCTTCGGCATAGGTAGCCAATTCATGGCTGTAGAGTGAATAGGGTGATTTGCGTCCTACTACAATGCAGTTACCCTTATGGAGTTTAAGCCGTACATCTCCGCTGACAAATCTCTGTGTGCTTTCTATATAAGCAGAAAGGTCTTCGCGATGGCCGCTGAACCATAAGCCTTCATATACAAGATTGGAAAATTCATGTGAAACCATTTGCTTGAATCGATATTGATTTTTAGATAAGGTAAGCGTCTCAAGCGATTTATGCGCCTCAATAAGAATATTTGCGGCAGGTGCTTCGTAGGTTTCCCTCGATTTTATACCGACCAGCCGGTTTTCTACCATATCGATTCTGCCGACTCCGTATTCTCCGCCAAGTTCGTTCAGGAATTTTATCATTGATATTCCGTCCATTTTATTGCCGTTAACCGATACCGGCAAACCTTGTTCAAAACTTATTTCGATGTACTCCGCTTCATCGGGAGTATCCTTAATAGCTTTAGCCCAGACATAGGCATCGTCCGGCGGCTCGTTCCACGGATCTTCCAGAACGCCGCACTCAGTGCTCTTTCCCCAAAGGTTTTCATCTATAGAATAGGGGCTTTTCGAGGTTATCGGCAGCGGAATCCCGTATTTTGCCGCATACTGAATCAGCTCTTCGCGGGTCATTCCCCATTCGCGAGCGGGGGCAACAATCTTCAAATCGGGAGCCAGTGAATTAACTCCGACATCGAATCTGACCTGGTCGTTGCCTTTACCGGTGCATCCGTGTGCGATTGCTTTTGCGCCTTCGGCACGCGCTACATCTACCAGTATTTTAGCAATCAGAGGTCGCGCCAGTGCGGTAGCCAGAGGGTAACACTCTTCATAGAGCGCATTGGCTTTTAAGGCAGGGAAGATATAACCGTTAACGAATTCTTCTCTGGCATCTATTACCAGCGATTTAACCGCTCCCACTTTTATCGCCTTATCTTTAATAAGCGTAAAATCCTTTTCGTTTCCCACATCTATTGTAACGGCGATTACATCATACCCGTATTTTTCATGCAGCCACCTGACGGCGACCGATGTATCCAACCCTCCGCTATAAGCCAGTACCAGTTTTTCTGCCATAATAAATCATCCTCCAATAATCCATTGTAGATATTATATCTCAATTTGCTTTGAAATACTCGCTTAAATAATTGTTAATCTGTAATTTCAGCCATTCGTATTCCCAATCGTAGTCATGGCCGGGAGCTCCAATATATAAAAGAATATCACCCTCATATTCCTGCGAAAGACCGAAGGCAGATTGCAAGTTCGCCCGCAGAATCGTGAGTATATCTCCATGGCTGAATGAATCAGGAATTGTTCCGTTGGTTCGTAAGAGCAGAACTCTTTTCAAATCGCTATTATTATTCCATACCGGCGGTCCCAGTTGAATACTGTAAACCTGTTCGTTATCTATAAGAAGCGGCATGGCTCCCGAACAAATAGTGCAGCCGTTGCTGATACCCAGGAGGATGATCTTTAAATCCGGCAGGTTATCTGTTAAAAACTCAGCTCTCGCAGCCAGTTCATGCCCTCGGGCTGGGTTGGTGCTCATAGCCATCATAAACTCGCCGATAGCCCCGAAAAAGTTTTTATCAGTCCTGAAATAGTCTATCCATAGAGTCGAATTTCCCAGCCCGGTCAGTATTCCGTCTATTCCGGGCACCAGTTCCTTTTCGTTGGATTCGGCGATAGCAGACCAACCCCACCCCCCTGAATTGACGATGATCAGTACGTCTTTATCCTCTGCTTCTTTATACAACGCCAGCGCCTGGCTGACAAAATCGGAACATCTTTCCTCATTATTCCCGAATAAAGTAACAGCTCTACTTGCGGCATCATCGATTACATCCTGCGGAATGCCCGAAAAGTCGGTGGTTGCCAGAACTTCGGGCTGTCCTATCCTGCTGGCTTTTGCCGGGACAACGGTCGAGGGGGTACACAGGACGATTACCATAGAAATGGCTATGGTTAAAATAACTCCGATTTGCACTTTACGTACCTGAGATATCATATTATGAAAATTCCTTGAATCATGATAATCTTGGTCATAATGTCAGGTATTTGAGATTGTCCGATTCCTACAAATCGGAGTTCTGCACTGATATGGCTTTACACATTCACTTTAACGCACAGAGCATGTATCCTAGAGCGCAGCATCCAGAATATCGATTGCCTTATCGACTTCATCCCTCCCGATAATAAGCGGCGGCATAAACCTGATGATACTATCTCCGATTTTATTTATCAAAAGCCCCTTTTCCAAGCAGGACATTACAACCGATAAAGCATTTTTATCACTAAACTCAATTGCCTGCAAAAGTCCTCTGCCCCTTACCTCTGAAATAAAATTATATTTTTGTTTAATCTCATTCAATCTCCCGGTGAGATATTGGCCGGTTAGCTTTGCATTAAGGGGAATATCGTTATCGACGATGGTTTTAAACACAGCATATCCTGTAGCGCATGCCAGCGGATTACCCCCGAAAGTGGAGCCGTGTTCACCGGCGGCAAAAACGGAAGCTTTATCCTTGCACAGTATAGCCCCGATAGGGAAGCCGCCTGCCAGACCTTTTGCCAGCGTCATTATATCGGGCTCAATTCCATACTGCTGGTAGGCAAAGAGGGTTCCGGTGCGTCCGACTCCCGTCTGAATCTCATCAAGAATTAAAAGAATGCCTTTTTCATCGCACCATGCCCTGACCTTTTTCAGGTAATCATCATCAGGTAGGTGGACACCGCTTTCTCCCTGTATCGGTTCCATCATAACGGCGCAGGTTTTATCTGTAGTAGCCGCTTTTAAGGCATCGATGTTGTTGTACTCTACGTTAATAAAACCGGACGGAATCGGTATATACGGCTCCTGAAACTTGGTCTGTCCGCTGGCTGAAACCATCGCCAGCGTTCTGCCGTGAAACGAGCCGGTGCCAGTGATAACTTCATAGGCTCCATTTAAATGAATATGCCCGTAGCGGCGTGCCAGCTTGACGGCGCCCTCGGTGGCTTCCGTTCCGCTGTTGCAGATGAATACCTTGTCCATACAACTGTTTTTTACCAGAAGCTCTGCCAGTTTGAGCTGGGGGATGGTGTAGTACAGGTTGGAGGTGTGCATAAGTGTATTAGCCTGTTCGGTTATGGCTTTTACAACAACCGGATGGCAATGCCCGAGGCTGTTGACCGCTATACCGGAAACGAAGTCCAGGTATTCTTTATCGTTTTCATCCCACACTTTGGCGCCCTGTCCTTTAACCAATGTTATAGGTATTCGCTTAAAAGTGGGCATGTAATAATCATGTTCAAGTTTTTGCCAGTCAGTCATTATATTCTCCCTGCGGATTGTAAATCAGTGTTCCCGTTCCGCCTTCCTCTATTTCCTGTATTAGCGCGTTTTTACGGTTGCCGTCGATAATAACGCATCTTGTAGAGGGGTTCCCGGTAGCCCTCAGGCAAGCCTTTATTTTAGGAATCATACCCCCGTGAGCAATACCAGTGTCCAAAAGTTCTTTTGCTTCATCATGGTTAAGGCGTGGCAAATAGGTACCGGTATCGTCGCGTATGCCGTTTACATCCGTCATGAAAATCAATTTTTCGGCTTTAATGGATGCGGCAATCTCTCCGGCTATTGTGTCACCGTTGATATTGAGAAGCAACGAATCATCCGCTTCCCTGTTTACGGTATTTAGGCTGATAGGGGAAACTACCGGTATAAAGCCGGCTTCCAATATGGCTGTTAATACTTCATGGTTTACTTTAACCGGATTGCCGACATATCCCATTTCCTTGTTGCGGATTTTTCCTTCTATTAACGCCCCGTCGACGCCGCTGATACCGACTGCTTTGCCGCCGCGCGAGATGATGGTAGCTACAATCTCTTTGTTCATCAGACCGCCAATGACTGCCGTAACCATATCCATTTCGGCTTTGCCGGTAATTCGTTCCCCATTGTTAAACAGGGGCGTGATATTCTGTTTTTCCAGCCACTTGTTGACCATATTAGCCCCTCCGTGAATAACCACGATAGGGTAGCCCTGCTTTTGCAAGTAAATAATATCTTCGATGGTGGTGTCTTTGGTATCGAACAGGGAACCACCCAGTTTGATTACAATTGTTTTATTATCAAGTTTACTTTTCAATCGAATGCTCCTTTCTGTAAGAGCTTAACATAATATTAGGTAGTATAATCGGCATTGATGGAGACATATTCGGCGGTCAGGTCGCATCCCCAGGCGGTTGCCGACGCCCTGCCCAGATTGAGATTAAGGTCTATTACCACTACTTCCGACTCCATAGCCTTCGATACTTCATTATAGTTGTTATTCAGTGCAATCCCCTGTAAAAGCAGTCCAATCCCGCAGATAGACAGGTCCGTTTTTAATTCGACAATTTCAGCGCCGCTTCTGCCGGCAGCGGCAATAATGCGTCCCCAGTTCGGGTCGCAGCCGTGTATGGCGGTTTTTACCAGTGGAGAAGCGACTATCGTTTTGGCACAATTTCTGGCCGATTCCATATCCGGCGCACCGGTCACATTGACTTCGATTAGTTTACCGGCTCCTTCACCGTCGGCGGCAACTGCTTTGGCAAGGTATATGCAAACCTCATCTATAGCCTGCTGAAAAACTTCCGCAAGCTTTGTTTTATATGCTATCCTGTCGTTATTTGCCAACCCGTTTGCCATAATAATCATTGTATCGTTGGTACTGGTATCGGTATCTACGGAAATCATATTAAATGAAACATCGGCAGCTTTTCGCAACGCATCGGTAAGGAAATCCTTATCGATAACGGCATCTGTTGTCAGGAAGCAGAGCATAGTTCCCATATCGGGGTGTATCATACCTGAACCTTTGGCAACTCCTCCGATAGTGAAGGTTCCGCTGTTAACGGATACAGCCACTTCCTTGGAAACGGTATCGGTGGTCATGATTGCTTTGGCAAAATCGTATCCGCCGTTTTCAGTTAGTTCAATGCTGTCGATACCTTTGTTTATAATATCCATGGGCAGTTTCCTGCCGATGACACCGGTACTTGCGACCAGTGTTGAGGATGGTTTTATTCCCAGCTTGTCGGCAGTAAGCACTGTCATTTCTAAAGCATCCTGCATTCCCTGCCTGCCGGTTACGGCATTGGCGCTTCCGCTGTTAACGATAATGGAATGAATATCGTCTGAAGGAAGCCGTTTCTGGCATACAATTACCGGGGCCGCCTTGATTCTGTTTCTTGTAAAGACTCCGGCCGCGGTACAGGGTGTTTCCGAATATACAATACCCAAATCGGGCTTTGGGCCTTTTTTCTTTATACCGGCATTTACAGCTCCGGCTTTAAAACCCTTTACAGAAGTAATGGTTCCGTTTTCAATAAAGTCGATTATCGTTTTCATAGAATAAAACTATATCACAATCACTGTTTGTAGGCTAGCAGGAGGGAAGCGTACTTTTTTAGCAGTAGATAGAGAATTTTAGGGAAACTCTGAAAAAGTC
>DIFM01000031.1 GCA_002419135.1 Dehalococcoidia bacterium UBA5748
ACGTGGGGTTTTCCTATACAATAAAGCCGCTCTGAAAATAGAGCGGCTTTATAGTTTAAATACAGCCTTTAAGGATTAAACTTCGAGTTGTTTTCTGGGATAGAAAATTAATAGAGCTGCCACGAAAACAGCGTTGATAACCATTCCCAGCCATATCTGGTTGAAATCGACATAACCCTGCCAGAGCCCGTAGACCGGGCTAACCACGAACAGGCTACACCATAGTATGGCAAATTTGATAGCGTTTATATTGCGTATAGGATTGAGGATGGTCATTATAAACCAGACTCCCGCGGCGACAAAGGCGCTTCCTATGATAGTCATCAGAAAAGCCATGCTGTCATTTAATGTTTCCAGCCCGTATAAATCGGCTATTCTGTCCGGTGCAACCAGGAAAATGAAACCTTCTGCTATATAAATAGCGCCGCAAATTATCATAGTAGCAATGATATTGCGCATATTACCTCCTGACTCGCATTCTTTTATTCTTACTTAAGGTTAGTGTTATCTGATGGCAATTCTGGCATATAAGCGGTTAGTATGTCAATATAACTTAACATAAATATTATAAGCCCTGCGCATTTTTGCCGGTTTTCTGCTTAATCCAGGTAAGGGCTTTTTTGGTGTCGCTGGCTATACGGGCTTTATCACAGGTTCTCAATCGATATTTAAAAGACCAGTAAGTGAATTCTTTCAGTGTAGTTATATCCATCTCGTCCAGGCGGTGGTGACTTTTTTCGCGTTTGAATAAAGCCAGCATTTGCGGCTGCGTCAGGTCATATATGCGCCGGTAAGCCTCGTTGGTAATGCTTTCCTCTGTAAGATAATCGAGCGACCGCTCCTTGCGCACCTCGTCTTCAACCACCTGTAAAAGCACTTCCTCGACCGTTATACCGTAGAAATAATTGAGGTGTTGCAGATATTTCTGCTCTCCGATTAGTTCTTTGAATTTTCCGGTATCGATTTGGAGTGGCGGCTCGCCGTTGAAAAGAAGGGAATGTTTTTCATCCTCCGGAATCATTTCATCGACCGTCCGGCAGAGTCTTTCAGATAGAAGCAGCCAATCGAAGGCATCACCATCGATGACATATTTGTATTTACGTTTACCAACCTTTTCTTCTGGAATTTGCCATATATTAACGGCTTCCAGCAGGGCAATGTACCAGTGTTTGCCTGCAATGATGGAATCCCTTAAATGTCTGATGGCTTGTTCTTCCGGCTGAGCCGGGTGTTTGGAATCTGTTTTCATCTTTATCCTGGCGAATTTTATTTTCTGTGTTTATCTTACCGAACTCAATACCCCGTCCGTGAGGTCGAGGGAAGTTTATTGTCCATCTTAATAAACTTCAGCTACTTCCGCTCTTGGACCCTTCGACAGGCTCAGCAAGGGCGAACGGATTTTTTCTATTGTAAAAAGATTGCCTTGTCCGACTGCGGCATTCTCACAACGACAACTGTAAATACAGGCAAGTAATACCACGACACGGTTCTCTATCTTTGCTAAAGGGAGATTAAGAGGGATTTTGGTGAATAATCGGAATAGATGTCGTAATACATAGCAAATCTCCCTCACTCTTTTCCAAAGAGGGAATGTTCCGCAGATGCCTTCTAGTAAATAAGACCCTACCGATAAGCCTTATTCGCCAGGGCATCCGCCTCACTGTTTTGCTCGCGGGGAATATGCCTGACCTTAAAAGACTCAAAATGAGACGACAACTCTTTTACTTGTTGAAAAAGGGGTAGCAGCGTGTCCTTTTTTACGCGGTATCGTCCTGTAAGTTGAAAAACCACCAGCTCGGAATCCGAATTCAGTTCTACCTGTTTGGCTCCCAATTTAATTGCCTGCTCAAGAGCGACAATAATTGCCTTATACTCCGCCTGATTGTTGGTAGTGACGCCGATTGCCCTTGAAACAGACTTTAATAAATTGCCTTTTTCATCTTTTATGGTAACGCCGATAGCTGCTTGCCCGGGATTGCCGCGCGAGGCGCCGTCCGTATGAATTATTACTTTATTTATGACCTTTAACCGTCCTTAATTAAAACTACTGCAGGTAAAGGATACGATGACAACTGCTGCATTCGACTATCTTTCCCATACGTACCCGCTGCAACTCAGCTGTAGAAAGAGATATTCGACAACCGCAGCACATTCCCTGCTCTATTTTGGCAACTGCCGTACCTTTCTTCGCCTTAAGCTGATTATAGTATTCAAGCATTTGCGGGTCGATTTGAGCCGCCACCGTTTCCCGTTTATCTTTCAGCCCGTTAATTGATACCTTTAATCGCTGTGCTTCCTCAATCAAAGCGGCATGTTCTTTTCGCCATTCGGATTCCAAGTTTTTTAAATTAATTGCCTGCTTCGACTCTTCTGCCTCAACCGCCTCTATTTGAGTCATAACTACCAGCGATTCGTCTTCCTGCTGTTTACGATGGGATTCCAAAGTCTTAACTTCCTGCTGCAAATTGGTAAGCTCTTTGGGGTTTTTAATTCGCCCGCTGTATAAATCATCGTTGGCTTTTTTTATTTTTACTTCGATATCATCAATTGCCCAATCGATTTCCTGCTGCTTTTTCTTAAGGTCATCCAGCTTATTTTGCACAGAAGCCAATCCAGACCGCACAGCGTTTAACTCTTCACTGTCCCCAAGTTTTTTGATACAAGTACTCAGCATCTTTCTTAAAGACTCAATTTCAACTTCAATCTCCTGCAACTGATATAATGCACCAACGTTATTCATGATATATACCCTATTTTATAGATATATACAGATAATAGCAATCATTTTTGATTCCGCTTTAGAAGTGTATAAAAAACAATCCTCATATCAAAAAGATAAGAGGATTGAAAATCAATATAAAATTCTGTTAATCGGTATTATCGTTAAGATAATCCAGCGCCCATTGCACCAGCTCATCGCCTTCCAAATCGGTTTCAAAGTCTGGTGTGATGCCGATACCCTCGATAAGATTGCCATTCGGAGTGTACCACCTGGCAGTTGTAAGGTATAACCCGCCACCGTTAGGCAGCTCGAACATTACATTGACACTGCCCTTACCATAGGTGGCCGTACCGGCAATAAGCGCCCTGTCGTGGTCCTGCAATGCACCCGCCAATGCCTCACTGGCACTGGCACTGTATCCGTTAACCAGCACTACCATCGGCAAGTCGGTGGTAACGCTTTGCCTGTTGGCATCATACTTCTTTATAGTGCCATCGTTTTCTCTGACTGTTAAAATATTGCCTTCCGAATAAAAACAGCTGGTAATATTCAGCAATGTTTGCAAAAGACCCCCAAGGTTATTGCGCAGGTCCAATACGATGCCGGCGGCACCATTATCTTTAACCCCTTTCAGTATCCTGCTGAATTCTTCATCCGTATCCTCTGAAAACCGGTCGATGGTTATATAGGCGATTTCCCCGATCATTTCGGAATACACGCTGGGTACATCGATCTTAGCCCGCATAACGCTAATATCCGTTGACTGGGAAGCATCCGGATGCAATATTTTCAAATTAACAGAGGTACCTTCCTCGCCGCGCACCCTTGCAACCAACTCGGCAAACGACATACCCTCGGTTGTAACCCCATCGACGGCCAGGATAATGTCTCCCGCCAGTAAACCGGACTGTGAAGCGGGGGAACTCTCATATACACTGACAACGACAAATCGTTCTTCAATTACCGAAGCCGTTATTCCGATACCGCTATAACTGCCGGCAGAGTCTTCAGCGTCCTTTTCATACGCCTCCGGGTCCATATAAACCGAATGATTGTCATCAAGGTATTCCAGCATCCCCTCGATGGCATACTGGCTTAATAACTCGTAATCTATATCATTGTTTTCGACATAGTAAACATTGATGTTATTCCAGGCTTCTTCAATACTGGCTAAATAAGGGTCGTCCGTTTGTGTAGCATCTTCCTGCCACAATCCCACATAAAAACCGGACTGAAAAGACACTACTAGGGCCAGCACTACAGATAAACTGATTAAAATTATTTTTATTTCTCTAGACATCGGGCTTACCTCTTATTGATAAATAGACATTATCGTTTTTGGGGTACAAGTTCACACACATATACCGCAAATACGATTTTACCACATAATGATATAAGAGGATAAGGAAGATATTAGCACAAAACATCCCAGTATTGTTAAGATATCTCCTCGAAAACAGCTGCCGGGGCATAAACCACGCCTATCATGCTGGGACCCGGGTGAGCTCCGAGGGCGACGGAGATACTACCTGTAGGAAGCCAGGTACATTTGAATGCTTTATCAATCATATCGCGTAATACCGCAGCACTGTCAGGATTAAAGGTATGCATTACTTGAACTCTTAACTCACTGCCGGATTGATGCTGTTTGGTCATCAGGCCAACTACACCGGTTATAGCTTTTTCAAAGGTAAATGCCTGACCTAACTGAATATATGTACCCTTTACCTTCTCAACTCCGATAAAAGGTTTTATATTCAATACCGAGGCAATAAGCCCTTTCATATGGCTGATACGCCCGCCATGTATGAGATATTTCAACTCTTTCAGGGTATACATGATTTCCGTAGAATCCCCGATGCTTTTCAGTAAATCCAATATCTTTTCCCTGGACCAGCCTTTCTTTACTGCTTTCGCCGCCACCTCTACCTGCCATCCCGAAGCTACCGACAGAGTTTTGGTATCAACATGTGTAATGTTTGCTTCGGGTACCATTCCGGCAGCCAGCTGCGCTGAATTTAAAGTTCCGCTTAAACCGGAACTCATATGTATGGACAGGATATCGGGGTCTTCTTTTGCCAGTTTACGATATAGATTTACGAAATCCCCCGGCGAAGGCTGTGACGTTTTGGGCAGCCCTTTGCTGCTTACCAAAAGCGGATAAAACTCTTCCGGAGTAATGTCTATCCCATCACGATAAGTTTTTCCGTCAAGTGTTATGTTAAGAGGTACCACGTTAACTTTCAGTTCTTTCATCTCTTCTGAAGATAAGGAAACATCAGTGCCGCTATCCGTTACAATCTGCAAATTATTTCTCCTAATTTTATTGACCAACGACAAATCTAAAAGCGCGGAGATGATTAAGGAAATCATTCGAGGTATTTATTAAGATATTATCGGAAAGGAACAACGGACTCCTATAATTAAAGCCCTTATACAATTCATTTCTAGACCTCGTTACTCTAAGTTAATTCTAACATAGTAACGTCTATGCAACAAATATAAGCGTTAATTATCAGTAAACGGAAGGTTATATAAATTATAGATTTTAAGATTTTTGTTTTAATTGCGGCAACATTCATAAATATACGATTCTTACCCTGATTTTTGCGCAACTAATAATTATACATCAAGCAATTCGAAACCGGATTTTTTGTCCAGAGAGCGAATAGCTGTCGTTCCCAGTATCTCATAGATAAATACTTCTCCCACCAGCCATGTATCCACACCCGGCTTCAGACAACCGGTAGTTGTTTTTCCGGCTCGCCCCAGTGCAGCGTGCATGTGAGCTACCGGTTTTCCGTTTTTATCCGGGGCAATCGTTCCCGCGCATACAACTTCGTGCGCTCCGTCCAGCGGTACAAGAAGCGCCTCGGGAGGCATCTCGTCAGATTTTCGAGGGCCGGAAACCACCTCCCCTCCTCCGATACCACCCACCATTATTATCTGACCGACCGAAATGCCGTTATCCAGTGCAAACTTTTCGATACACATCGGAAGCTTATCTCCGTCTTGGAGCCTTAAAATAAAAACCCTGCCTATCCTTCCGTTACTGTCTCAGAATTGTAGG
>DIFM01000019.1 GCA_002419135.1 Dehalococcoidia bacterium UBA5748
GACTTTTTCAGAGTTTCCTTAGTAGAAAATATGCAGTTACATTTTGATTAATTGGTTTATTAATTACTAGCATATCAATTAAAGGCTGCATATCATGTGTGAGCATCAATACTGTTTTTTCAAAAAAACTATCTTGGTCTGGAGAAAATAATCGATTAATAATTGCATATTTCTTATGACTATCAAAAGAGGAAATAGGGTCATCTAGGATAATAATATCTGGTTTTTTGTTTAAAGCGTGGTACATAAACAAAACCAAAGCAAAAGCATTTCGCTCACCCCAACTTAAATGTTGCCTAATATCGCTTACTTTTTTAGAATTAGGAATGTATTTTAGAATTGCTCTAGATTTATTTTCTGATTCTTCAATTATCTCAAACTCATAATTTATTCCAGCTGTTTTTAAAAAATTATTAACATCCTTATTAGCTATCTTCATGGCAGAAGTTATTAATCCATTTAATCGTCCAATTTCTTCCTTTATTTTATCAGTTTCTTCTAAAAGAAAATCCAATTTTTCATTAATTGAATTGATTATCTCCCGAATTTTTTCATTGTTAAAGATATGAAAATCATTAATGTCAATTTTTAATCCTTTTAAATTTTTATCTAATAAAGCTATATCCTTTATTCTGATGTCAAATGTATTACACCCTTTAATATTGTCAATTTTGGTGACTATTAAGTTTAAGTCATTCCAGAATGTATTTAACAAAGCGATGGTTTCTGGAGAATTACTCATCTCCTTAATATATGTAACTAATTTAGAGAGTGTATCTTCATTCATGTAGTCTTTTAATTCTTCAAATAATGAAAGTATTTCCTTGTGTTTTTTACATTGGACTCTGAGTAGGATGTGGAAAATATTTTTTTCTCTTTATCATAGTTTTCATTTAATTCAGTTGTGCAAAATGGGCAAATATTGTTATCATCATAAGTCGCTCCTTCAATCTTCCATCCGACCCAATCTACAATATACTTGCTTTTTACAAATGGTTCGAATTGTTTAAGTTCATCTGGTAATTTAAATATTTTTTCTTGTTCTACTATGCTCTTATAAAAAGGATTTCTTCTTAATTGTCCAGAACTAGTAGTTGTAAGTTTATTCAATACGTATTTACCCATGTTACATAATTTTTTAATATCGGGATTCTCATTAATATCTAAGCGTAGATTCATAAGCTTATTATTGATTGATTCCATTTGCCTTTCGTATTCTGGAGTTTTAATAAAAACTTCGAATGCATCTTGAATCGCTTCATCATCTTGTAACACTACCCTATCTACATAATCTTCATTGAAAACAAATATATTTGAAAGTTCTGGTGAAATGGAGCATGACGGAGTAACTTCACCATCAAAGGGGACTAATTCAGAAAAATCTTTACCATTTGCACATATATGCATAGCCTTAGCTATTGTAGATTTGCCAGTTCCATTCATTGCATAGCGAATGTTAAGATAATTTTCCTTTAATTGAATATTTGCGAGTGTAATATTATTACAATTTTCAACTTTTGTATTTATCATTTTACACCTCTTTTCTATTGTACAATATAATGTCAAGTGATCAGATTAAAAAACACAGGTAACTATTGATTTGGTGAATACAGCCATACCAAGAACATTTTTACCAAAATTATTTCCATACGGTTTGAGTCCCGATTTTTCGACAAATAGTCAAAGGACGAAAACAACATCTATTTATAAAACTGTACTTTGCCAACCTCTTTATTCCAGTGTTATAATCCGATTGTTTTAAGTCATGACCGTAAAAAATAAATTCATAGCAGTTATCGGTAATTCCAAGGCTTCGGCACAGGAAATCAAACTGGCTGAAGAAATCGGCCGCGAAATAGCCAAAAACGGGGCTATTCTGGTTTGCGGTGGATTGGACGGAGTTATGGAGGCTGCCTGCCGCGGCGCTGTTTCCGAAGGCGGGTTGACTGTCGGTATTCTACCGGGAACAGACAGAAAAGATGCCAACGAATACGTTAAAATACCAGTCGTTACCGGTATCGGCTACGCCAGGAATATAATCGTAGTCAAATCGGCGCAGGCGGTAATTGCCATCGGCGGCGGATACGGTACGCTGACGGAGGTTGGATTTGCCCTGAAAAACGGCATTCCGGTAATCGGTCTCGGCACATGGAAAATTTCAAATAAAGATAAACCAGACGACGCCATAATCCGCGTTGACAATGCTGTGGATGCAGTTGCTATGGCGCTGGATATGATTTCGGATTAAAATATAAAAGCGATTCGGAGGGTTAAAATTGTCCACCATAAAAAGCCTGAAAGCCAGAGAGATTCTCGATTCCAGAGGAAACCCTACCCTTGAAGTCGAAGCAAAACTTGCCGATGGCACTATAGCCTGCGCCGCTGTCCCCTCGGGAGCCAGCACCGGCAAATACGAAGCGGTAGAACTTCGCGACGGAGATAAATCCAGATACAAAGGGCTGGGAGTCTTAAAAGCGGTTTCAAATGTAAATGACATTATCGCCCCGGCTGTTACAGGCATGCCCGCACCCAACCAAAAAGCAATCGATAACAAATTAATAGAGCTTGACGGAACGGAAAATAAATCCATTC
Source organism: Dehalococcoidia bacterium UBA5748 (assembly GCA_002419135.1). Taxonomy (GTDB): domain Bacteria; phylum Chloroflexota; class Dehalococcoidia; order Dehalococcoidales; family UBA5627; genus UBA5627. The sequence continues at coordinate 2,593 of DIFM01000019.1, forward strand.
TGGGAGCCAATGCCATTCTGGGAGTGTCGCTGGCGGTAGCTCACGCGGCTGCCGCTTATATGAAAACCCCGTTATATCAATATCTGGGTAATGAAGATATCTATAAACTGCCGGTTCCGATGCTTAATATCTTAAACGGCGGCAAACACGCCTCCAATTCCACGGATTTGCAGGAGTTTATGGTAGTGCCCGCCGGAGCAGATAGCTTTGCCACTGCCCTGCAAATGGGAGCCGAAGTTTACCATAGCCTTAAATCAGTGCTTAAAAACAAGGGATTGAATACCAATGTGGGCGATGAAGGCGGTTTTGCGCCCTCTCTGTCCTCGAATGACCAGGCTGTAGAGTTGATTATCGAGGCAATCGAAAAAGCCGGATATAAACCCGGAAAAGATTGTTTTATTGCGCTCGACCCAGCTTCAAGTGAATACTATCAAGAGGGTAAATATCACCTCGAACGTGAAGGTAAAACACTGACAAGCAGTGAGATGGTAGATTTTTATGTAAACTGGATTAACGCCTACCCTATTATAAGCATCGAAGACGGCATGGCGGAAGACGATTGGGAAGGTTGGCAGCTATTAACAAAGAAAATAGGAGATAGGGTTCAGTTGGTAGGCGATGACCTTTATGTTACCAACATCAACAGGCTGGCAAAAGGAATAGAAACCAGCGCATCCAATTCCATCCTGATAAAACTGAATCAGATTGGTACGCTTACCGAAACAATCTCCGCTATCGAAATGGCTCACCGCGCCGGATGGACGGCCGTAGTCAGCCACCGCTCGGGAGAAACAGAGGATACCACTATTGCCGACCTAGCTGCCGGACTGTGCACCGGACAGATAAAAACCGGAGCGCCCTGTCGTTCGGAGCGTAATGCCAAGTATAACCGGCTGCTTAAAATCGAAGCGGAACTGGGAAGTAAGGCAATATTCGCGGGTAAGCAGGCATTCTTAAAACTTTAAGAAGATATTAAATGAACGAGGGATTGAAAAAGACTCCCCGGCAACCGCCAAAATGGCTCTGCCACAAATTGCAGTGCTTTGCTGAGTTTATAAAAATATATGCAAACGACAACAAAGACCACTATTACCTTGATATATTTGCCGGCAGCGTTTTCCAACCCTGTAAAACAGATAACTGCAATATAGACTGTACTGAAATAAGCGCACTGAAAAATAAGTTTCAAAAATGCGTTTTTATAGTAAATGACCTTGAACAAGCCGAGTTACTTCGTAATTCTGCTGAAAAATATATAACCGGGAGCCATATTATTACCGGCAATTGTATTAACGATAATGTAATGCGTCAGGCATTCGATCAGATTCCGCGCTCGAAATCCTCCCTGTCTCTGATTGACCCGGTCGGCTATAAAAAACTGCGCTGGACAACGGTTAAAAAAGTCGCTTCTCAAGGGGCTGACTGGAAAGGGCATAAAACAGACCTGCTGATATTCTTTCCGCTGGAAATGGCTCTCTTAAGAAATCTTACAAGGGTTGATTGCGAAACTTCGATTGAAAGGTTATACGGAAATTCCGAATGGAGGAATATCCGTCAGAACAGGCTGGATGAAAAAATTGACCACAACAGAGCAGGCAGTGATCTGATTAGCCTGTTTAAAAGCGGATTGAAAGAACTGAATTATAAATATATCGATGACCTGCCACCGGCTCGCTTTTCCAATCCTCCCTTTTATCACATAATTTGGGCAAGCGACAGAGTCAAATGTAAAAAAGAGCTCGACCATATCTGGAATAAACCAAGATACCTGCCCTGCGAATTGTTCGGTAAACATACCAAAGAATAACCATATGAAGAAAATCGGTATTACAACCAATGTCCCCATAGAGGTGCTGATTGCTGCCGGTTACCGGCCGGTCGACCTCAACAATATATTTATCAGCGACCCCGACCCCGAACACCTGATAAAAATTGCTGAAAAAGACGGCTTTCCTATTAATTGCTGCGGCTGGATTAAGGGTATCTACGGCGTCTGTATGGAATACCATATCGATACCGTGATGTGCGTCACAAGCGGCGATTGTTCCAATACCGAAATGTTGATGGAGGTACTGAGATATAAGGGGCTGAAAACCATTCCTTTTTCATATCCGCAAGAACCCGATGAAACAGAAATGCAAAATACCTTGAATAAACTGGCGATGCAACTTGGTACTACCCTTGATGAAGCTGAAAATGTCAGAAAACAACTGGAACCATGCCGCAAGCTTGCCGATAGATTGGACACGCTTACGTGGAAAGATAATACGGTAAGCGGATTTGAAAACCACCTGTGGCTGGTGTCCGCTTCGGATTTTAACGGCGACCAAGAAAAGTATGAAAAAGAATTAAGCGCCGTGATTGAAAATGCTGAAAAACGTAAAGCCTTTCCCGAAAGCAATATTCGTTTGGCATATATCGGAGTGCCATCAGTTTACGGGAAAGACCTTTATCGCTTCACAGAAAACAACGGCGCCAGAGTAGTTTACAACGAAATACAGAGACAGTTTGCCATGGCGCAACCGGTAAAGTCTCTGGCTGAACAATACAGTATTTTCACATATCCCTACTCTATCGAAGACAGAATAAACGATATAACCAAAGAGCTTGAAAAGAGAAAAATAGACGGCATAATACACTACGTTCAGGCTTTCTGTTACAGGGGCATTGGTGGTATTATATTCAAGGATGTTTTTAAATTACCGATGCTGACACTGGAGGGCAACGATAATTTTTACCTCGACCAGCATATCAGAACCCGTATAGAAGCTTTCTTAGATATGCTGCAGCGCAATCCCGCTGAATGATGCATTCCATAAAATAAAAAGGGGGTATTACAATGACTAGAATAGGAATAAACGGATTCGGTAGAATCGGCAGACTGGTGTTAAGAACGATAAACGAGTATCATTCAAACGATTTGGAAGTGGTTGCCATCAATGACCTTACCGATGCCAAGACGAACGCTCACCTTTTTAAATGGGACAGCACTTACGGAGCTTACAGGGGAAATATACAGGCAGATGAGGATGTTATATCTGTCGACGGTAAAAAGATAAAAGTGCTTTCACAGAGAGACCCCTCCCAGATTCCGTGGTCGGATTACGGTGTTGGAGTTGTGATAGAATCCACCGGCATATTTACAGATGCCGAAAAAGCGGCTGCCCACAAACAGGGCAGTGTTAAAAAGGTTATTATCTCCGCACCCGCCAAAAACGAGGATATTACAATTGTGCTGGGTGTAAACGAGGACAAGTATGAGGCTGATAAACACCATATAATTTCGAACGCTTCCTGCACCACCAACTGCCTGGCTCCCGTTGCCAAAGTACTGCACGACAACTTCGGAATAGTAAAAGGTTTGATGACTACCATTCACTCATATACCAATGACCAGAGATTGCAGGATATGTATCATAAGGATTTAAGACGCGCCCGTGCCGCCGCCGAAAACATGGTACCGACCACCACCGGCGCCGCCAAAGCCATTTCGCTGGTATTGCCGGAACTAAAAGGGAAGCTTCACGGTATGGCATTAAGGGTTCCGACTCCAACCGTTTCCATTGTTGATCTGGTTTGTGAAATCGGGAAAGAGGCTGCCGCAGAAGATATCAACAATGCCTTTAAGGAAGCATCGGAAGGAAAGCTGAAAGGAATCCTCGGATACAGCGATGAGCCGCTGGTCAGTTCCGATTTTAAGGGCAATCCGAACAGTTCTATAGTTGATGCCCCCAATACCATGGTACTTGAAGGCAATATGGTCAAGGTGCTTTCATGGTACGACAATGAATGGGGTTATTGCTGCCGGTTAGCAGACCTGGCCGCTTTTATAGGTAGAAACGGTTAAGTAAGTCCTTTTTGCCTATTAGACTACCCTAATAAAGAGGGCAAATTGATACAAAAACGCCGCTTAAGGTAATAACGTAGCGGCGTTTAATATTATTTATAGATACCGGTCAAGCTTAACGATAGAAATAGCCTCTTCCGTTGTTACTTTGTAAGCATCATCTCAACCGCTTTACTCCACCCATCGGGACCTATTCCCCTGACCTTATAGATATCGGAGATATTCATACGGCTCCATCTCCTGTCATGTCCCTGAACCAGCATACGAAAATCTGTCTGTGCAAGAAGCGGTAAATCATTGACATTATTACCTATTCCGAATGAAGTGACCGTTCCGTAATTCATTTTATAAAGTTCAAGCAATACCTTTACCGCTTTCCCCTTGTCATTGCCACCGGTGACTTCATAGAATCTGCCGCCGAATGTGCATAATAAGCCGGCTTTTTTTATGTATTCGAATACCGCTTCTATCGCCCTTTTACTTCCCTTAATCGTTAATGTTTCACTGTATTCTCTTTGCTTTGCGAGTGAAGCCATTTTTAATCCCAGCCCCGTCTCTTTGGCAACATCTTCAACAGACATATCACCAAAACTGTTTAAGGACAGTTCCCCCAGGCTATCGGCTTCTATATGGCTATAAGCTTCATCCAAAGCTTCCTTTAACTTGTAGCGTAATTCCCGGTAGGAAATGCCGAACTCGATAACCATATAATCGGATTCGACTTTGTCATAGGCAAACGGCAACCTGAAATAATCCTTAGGAATGTATATGGCGCCTCCGTTTTCTACAATAAACGGCTCGTTAATACTCAGTTCGTCACGGTAAACTTCCTGTTCAAAGCGTGTTTTTGAGGAACAAAATACAATCGGGATATCCATTCCCTGCAATTTTCTGATGGCATCGAGTGCCTGAGTATAAGAGTAATTCTGGGAATCAAGCAGAGTTCCGTCAAGGTCGGTAATAACTACTTTTTGAGCCGAATCTGATTTTTTACTTCTGTCAACAGCTATGAGGTAAATCGATTTTTCGGGAACAACAAATCTAGGCATGATATTCTCTATATTATCGGCAAACATGGAAAGGTCGATATTCTGCGGAGGTGCGATTAACTGAATATTCGGTACTTCCTCCCCTTCCTTTATGCATTCCATATCTATTAGTTGCTTTTTTATCATTTCTTTAGTTTGTTCTTCGCATAAAGGGCTGTAATATATAACCGAAAGGCTGGGAAGAAGCATCTCCTGCAACAGGTGGTCAGTCCCTTTTTCGGCATGTAAATGGGGGTTTATTGATTCCGTCTGTACAACTTCAACTCCCTGTTCCGCAATTTTATCCTCCGTCGGTTCCAAAATGCCGCTGAAATTCTCAAGAATAGATATCAGTTCCTGTGTCTCGACGGCATACCCCGAACCGTAGGTCAACCTCATTGCAAGTTCAAGGCTCATAGCGTGTTCACCGGCATTAGCCGTTTTAATCACTTCTGTTTCAAACCTGCCCTTGGTGGAAAGGAGCGCATTTACAAAACGATTGCTGACTTCCGAAACACGCCCCCACTTCTTAAAGTAAAGCTCTCCGATTAGCTTCGGTTTATATCGCCATAAAATTCGTACCATAGCATAGGGCGATTCAACCATACTGAAACCCGATGCGTAGTGTTTAACATACTCCATCACAGCGCCGGGAACATAATTATCGGTATCAATAAATCCGACATATTCCCTGCCCATAATTCTGGACATTACAATCCCTATAATCATTCCTTCGCTTTTACCGCTGCGGATAAGTCCATCCTCATCGACGATATCGGGATAACCTGAAAATGAAAATGCATTAGCCAGATCCGGGTCTTTTTGATGAATAACCAGCGCCTGCCTTTTATTCACATTACAGAAGCGATTTACGATATCCTTTTCACTTTTAAAATAATCGGTATTACTGTTGGAAATCACTATCATCAAGCAATCATGCGGAATACCGCTTAAAACACCTTCGAATACTTTCAAATCTTCGTTTTTTACGGGCAATACAATCGCCAGTTTTTTTTCAATATTCGAATAGGCTTCACGGCTAATACGACGCGTACCGGCGCTGTCTTTAGAAACGGCAGTCGCATCCGAACCGGAATCCAGTTCAAGAGCATGACAAACATCGTGGATTTTAACCGGACCTATATGGTCTGCCGGTCTGATAGCCTCAAATCGCATTACGCTTACCTCCTTTCACAATTCTTAATCAGATAGAATTCCTGCAATAAGCCTTATAGTGTGTATGACTTTTATGCTTTATTCCATTAATAACAAGCCACCCGTTCCCCCATCATAGCCAATTCCAGTTAATTTCTTCTCGGAGACACCTCCCATATCAGTTTAATTCTTCAGATGCTAAGAATGCGGAAACGATTACAGCCAGAGGTTTGATGGAAGCAAATACGTCAGCCGGTGTTGAATAACAATATAATAAGTGCTTCTTTTTTGTCAAGATATTTTCACATATTTCTATTTGAAAAGCTATCGTTAAATAACGCCTATACTTAAAAAATATCCCGAAAAAGTACTGACAAAATAGGTATTTTGTTATATAATGGACTTTATTAGTCCGTTTTCTTTATTTTTTAGCATACTATATGATTAAAGATGTAAATAATTTTATATTTCTATTTATAGATTGTATTCTTGAGGTAACAAGCAGATGAATAAAATTTCGCCCGTTCTTTCTTTTTTTAAAAAGAGAGCTGATAAGAAGACCGATAAAGAAGTGATCAGGGAAAACCCCTGCATAGATTGCGATATTTGTCTGGAAGTCTGCGACAAAGGCTTATGGCCGTCGGTTCTTATGGAGAATATCAAAGCCGGTCGTTTTGAAGACGCCGGGAAACACGGTATCGACCAATGCGACGATTGCGGAGACTGCAGCGCGGAATGTCCGATGAGTATACCTCTTCATAAATACCTGAGGGTAGGTAAAGTGCTCTCACTTTACAACAACGATAAAAGCGGCTTAATCCCGATTCTACTGGAAATGCAGTCTAATTTCGGTTACTTACCGGAAGATATGATTAGCCATATCGCCCGCTATCTTAAATTGTCCGTGGGGCACATCCGTTCGGTAGCTTCTTTCTATAAATCGCTGCGCCTTACCCCACCCGGAAGAAAGCATGTCTGTATTTGCCGCGGTACCGCCTGCCATATAAGCGGCGCGCCCAAGCTGATAAGAGAAACCGAGAAACTGCTGGGAATCAAAGAGGGTGAAACTTCCGCGGACAATGAATATACCCTCGATACCGTTGCCTGTGTCGGTTGTTGCGCCCTTGCTCCGGTAATTACCGTTAACAGCGAAACTTACGGGAAAATGGACCGCGAGAAAATAAAAAAACAACTAAAAATACCCGATGAAAATACCGGATAATTACAGATGTGTCAGGGGAGATTAAGGATGATAACAGCGGACTTCAGGGCAAAGGCTGAAACAGAATGGCAAAACATAACAGACCCTTCCGTCCCTCAAATTTTTATAGGGATGGCAACCTGCGGTGAGGCTGCCGGAGCCCTATCTATATACAAAGCTATGGAATCGGCCCTGATAAAGAATCGCATCAAGGCTCGTATTCATAAGACAGGCTGTCTCGGCATGTGTTACTGCGAGCCGATGGTTGATATCATTAAACCCGGCCGGCCCCGCATCACTTACAAAAATCTTACACCCGAGACGGCTGCAGAACTGATAACCGATTACCTGATAAACGATAATTACCGCCCCGACCTTGCACTGGGAGTTTGGGGAAAAGAGTTTGATGGCATCCCCAACCTCTTCCAGCTCGATTTTATGAAATTTCAGCAGCGCACAGCTCTTAAGAATATCGGAGTAATTAACCCCGAAGATATTTCTCAATATATTGCCTGCGGGGGCTATAAAGCATTCGAAAAAGCTCTTGGCACCTCACAACAAGATATAATATATGAAGTTGAAAAATCGGGGTTACGGGGGCTGGGCGGTGCCGGTTTCCCCACCGGTTTAAAGTGGAAAACCTGTTATAAGGCACGATATTCCCCGAAATACATGATCTGCAATGCCGATGAAGGAGACCCCGGTGCTTATATGGACAGGTCTCTTCTGGAGAGCGACCCGCATTCAGTGCTTGAAGGAATGCTTATTGCCGCTTACGCCATCGGCTGCAGCCGCGGCTATATCTATATACGTGATGAATATCCCCTCGCCATAAAGAGAATGGCAATCGCCATTGAGCAGATGAGGCAATACGGCTTGCTCGGTGACAATATACTGAATTCTGATTTCAGTTTCGATATCGAAATCAGGGAAGGCGCCGGAGCCTTTGTCTGCGGTGAGGAATCAGCGCTACTGGCTTCTATCGAGGGCAACAGGGGAATGCCGCGGCATCGTCCTCCCTATCCGGCAGAAAGCGGATTGTGGGGCAAACCGACCGATATCAACAACGTTAAAACCCTCGCAAATATTCCTTCCATTATTATAAACGGAGCGGAGTGGTTTGCCGGCCGCGGAACTGAAAGCAGTAAGGGCACGGCTATTTTTGCGCTCACCGGCAAGGTGGCTAACCGCGGCTTAATCGAAGTTCCGATGGGGATTACACTACGCCAAATAATATACGATATCGGTGGCGGTATCCCCGACGGCAAAGCATTTAAAGCAGTGCAAACAGGTGGACCTTCGGGAGGATGTCTTCCTGCGGACCTTCTCGACCTGCCGATTGCGTTTGATTCACTGGCTGCTGCCGGCTCGATTATGGGCTCCGGCGGTATGGTAGTTCTGGATGAAGATACCTGTATGGTGGATGTAGCAAGGTTTTTTCTCGATTTTGCGCAACAGGAATCATGCGGACAGTGTATCCCCTGCCGGCTCGGCACAAAACAGATGTTTGAGATATTGGATGATATCACCAAAGGCAACGGTAAACAGACAGATGTCGATGTACTGCTTGAACTGAGCGATTCAATAGTGAAAACCTCGCTTTGCGGACTGGGACGCACCGTCCCGAATCCTGTTTTAACGACGATACGCTATTTCCGGGACGAATATGATTCACATATAAATGATAAGCAATGTCCCTCAAACGTATGCCAGGCTCTCATTAACGGAGGACAGTCTGATGAATAAGATACACCTTACTATCAACGATAACCAATTTGAAGCAGAGCCGGGTGCAACCATAATGGAGGTGGCTCTGGAAAACAATATTTATATTCCCCACCTCTGTTACAATCCTGATTTAGTCCCCGGTGGTATCTGTCGTCTATGCAGGGTTGAAATTAATAATGATAAATTGGCGCTGGCTTGCCGCACACCGGTAGAAGAAGGAATGATTGTTAGAACCAATACCCCCGAAATAGATGCCGCAATCCGACCCATTGTTGAGCTTATAATAGCAGACCACCACTCGACATGCCGCGGCTGTCCGGCAAACGGCAAATGCGAGCTGCAGAAAATTATGGCGCATCTTCATATCGACAGAAGAAGAATTGACAATTTAAGACTACCGCAAAATGATCTTCCGCTGGAAGCTCTTACTCCTTTTCTGGATTACGACCCCAATAAATGTGTCCGTTGCGGCATTTGCGTCCAAACCTGTGAAAAAATCTATGGAACAAGCCACATTTATTTTCTTAACAGGGGATATGATACAAAAATCGCCTACTTCGAGACTGTAGCGCATTGCGATTTCTGCATGGAATGCGTTAAAAACTGCCCCGTCGGCGTTTTAATCCCAAAAAACGTGTAGACTGCACTCTTTTTTAAACAATCCGGGTGTGTTATGCCCGGCACTAACCGTAGCATTTCATTTTCTTTAGCTTAATATAGATATCTATTCTTCGCTTTGTTTGAATTGACCCTACCCCATTTTATAGGATAACTGCCGTTAGAATCTTCCCGTTATTTTTAGCATATTCACTGGGCGTCATGCCACTAAGTGAGGTATGAGGGCTGCCCTCATTATAATCTATCCGCCGGGTTTCTATCACCTCTTTTGCATGACTTATATTTAAAAACCAGTTTTCATATAAACATTCATCTCTCAGTCTGCCGTTAAAACTCTCAATATATGTATTCTCAATCGGCTTCCCAGGCCGTATAAAGTTAAGTTTAACACCTTTACGATAAGCACATTCGTCTAATACCTTGCCGGTAAATTCAGGACCATTATCGATAGTCATCACTTCAGGTAATCCTCTTATTTCAGCCGGTCTTTCAAGAACTTGCACTACTCTCCGACCGCCAAGAGAGGTGTCTATCTCGATAACCGGACATTCCCTTGAGTAATCATCCACTATCGTCAGAGCACGGAAACGCCGGCCGGTAACGGTGCTATCAGTAACAAAGTCCATAGACCATCTCTGGTTAGGTTTTTCAGCTACCGGAAGTATAATTCGATTTATTGCAGCCGTTTTCTTGCGCTTTCTTTTCCTCAAAGATAAGCCTTCTTCCCTGTAGAGCCTCTCCGTTTTCTTATGATTTAGCGCTATCCCTGCTCGTCTCAGGCCTTAAGATTTATCCTGGGACAGCCAAAACGCTGCCGTTGGTGTGCCAGTTCTCGTATTCTGACGCGCAGCTCTTCATCATTATTCGTTACCGGCTTGTAATTATAACTTGCCCGAGGCAAGCCGACCAGCTGGCAGGACTTTCTAATACTTCGCCCAAGACATGTCACCGCGTATGTGACCGCTTGTTTCCTTGT